>CALAQQ010000074.1 GCA_937888485.1 uncultured Clostridia bacterium | reverse complement strand
TCGGAAAAATTCAATTCGATCACCTTTGAAGAAGGCGTAAAAACCGTAATTCTCCGAATGAGAAATGTTCCTGCGCTTGATTCAACGGCAATGCGTGCGTTGAACGAAATATATTCAACCTGCAAGAATTCAGGGCTTAACCTTATTCTTTCCCATACCAATGAACAGCCTCTTTCTGTTATGAAAAAATCAGGCTTCTGCGATAAACTCGGGGAAGAAAACTTCCTTCCGAATATAGACGAAGCTCTTGATTATGCAAAGAAAATAACCGAATAAATTAAAAGACCTATGCATTTTCGGTGCATAGGTCTTTTGGCTATTCTTCAATGTAATGCAAATCGGTGCCGATATATCCGACCTCTTTAAAATCCTCAGGGTTATGACGGATGATATAATCGATATATGCCGCAACCATGTGAGCGGTCAACACATATCCCATGGGATTCAGATGTCCGCCCATGTAGAATTTTTTGCGGAACTCAGCATCGTAATCGGGGCCGTAGGTGAAGAAATCGAGAACGTAAGCATTGTCAAAATATTCCGCAATTTCAAAAAGAGCTTTTCTGTGAAGCTCCGTCTTTTCGCGGACACGGTGATTTCCGCTTTCTCTCATCATCGTCATAAGAAAGAATTTTGCTCTCGGCTGAATTTTCTTTAAACGCTGAATAATCTGCGCATAATAACCTATGAAGGTTTTGCCGTTTTTGGTACAGTCATCGTAATTTATATCGTTGATTGAACCGATTTCCTGCCCCATATTCTGAATGTCATTGACGCCAAGCGCAATTATATAGCATTGGCAGGCATATTGAGGGTCCCAGAAACGCATATTATCCGCATAGCTTTCGCAGTATTCCATGGCGGTCATGCCGCCTCTTGAAAAATTATAGCATGTACTTCCGCAGAGTCTTGCAAGATTCTGACCCCAGGAATATTCAAAATAATCGTGATAACCCTTGTTGCCGTCTTTGTCAAGGCTTTCGAATTCGCCTGAAGAAAGGCTATCGCCGACAACACCGATTTTTCTGAAAATCGCAGTATAACCGCCGTTTTCGGGTAACTTTTCAAGCGGTTTTTCATCGTTTATAAAAATCATATCGTTCAGGTTCATGTTTTTCACCTCAACGGAATTTTAACATGATTTTTTGTTACTATCAATAGTTTTTTGCGGTTATTACTCTTTTTTTATAAAAAATCCGAATAAACACTTGTAAAATTTTTATGAATATGAGATAATAATATATCTTTTTATTTGATTTGCAAAATTCTTTCAGGAGGTTCATTATGAGCGAAAAAAGAAGCAGCTTTACCGGAAAAATCGGTTTTGTTCTTGCTGCGGCAGGTTCAGCCGTAGGTCTGGGCAATATCTGGCGTTTCCCTTATCTTGCGGCTAAATATGGCGGAGGAATTTTCCTTCTTGTGTATCTTGTTCTTGCTGTAACTTTCGGATTTGCGCTTATGTGCGGTGAAATTGCGTTAGGACGAAAAACGGGAAAGAGTGCAATCGGAGCATTTACCGACCTTAACAAAAAATATTCATTTATCGGTGTTCTCGCATCGGTTATTCCCGCAATTATCCTGCCTTATTATTCGGTTATCGGCGGCTGGGTATCAAAGTATCTTTATACTTTTGCAACCGGCGGAATCCATGAGGCGGCGGCAGACGGCTATTTTGAAGGCTTTATTTCAAAACCCGTTGAACCCATCGGTTGGTTCTTCTTCTTCATAGGACTTACCGCACTTGTCGTTCTTCTCGGTGTTGAAAAGGGCGTTGAAAAGGTTAGTAAGATAATGATGCCCGTTCTCGTTGTTCTTACCCTGATAATTGCAGGTTATTCGATGTTCTTGCCCGGTGCATGGGAAGGCGTCAAGTATTATCTTACACCCGATTTCAGCAAATTCTCGGCAACAACCGTTCTTTCCGCAATGGGTCAGCTTTTCTATTCAATGTCACTTGCCATGGGTATCATGATTACCTACGGTTCATATATGAAAAAGGATGTTGACCTTGAAAAATCGGTAAGACAGATTGAAATTTTTGACACAGGCATCGCATTCCTTGCAGGTCTTATGATCATCCCTGCTGTTTTCGTTTTCTCAGGCGGCGATGAAACAGCTCTCGGCAAGGGACCCGGACTTATGTTTATTACCCTTCCCAAGGTTTTCGAAAGCATGAAGGGCGGTGCATTTATCGGCGCACTCTTCTTCCTTCTTGTTCTTTTTGCAGCTCTCACTTCATCGATTTCTCTTATGGAAACTGTTGTTTCAATCATCAGAGATAAGTTCGGCTGGAACAGAAAAGTAACTTGCATAGTTGTTCTTGCGTTAAGTGTAATTCTCGGTTTACCCTCATCTCTCGGTTTCGGAGTATGGAGTTCCATATCGCTTGGCGGCATGTCAATTCTCGATATGTTTGACTTCTTCAGTAACAGCATTCTCATGCCTATCGTTGCATTGCTCACCTGCATTTTCATCGGTTATGTTATCAAACCGAAATGCCTTATCGAAGAAATTGAACTTTCAGGTGAATTTAAGAGCAAGACCCTTTTCACAATCGTTATCAAATATGTTGCACCCGTATGCATCGTTCTTATTCTCGTTTCCTCAGTTCTTGATGCACTCGGAATTATGAAGATTTAAAAGAGAGGTTTAAAAATGAAAAAGATTTTGTGTTTGGTTCTTTCGACTCTTATTCTCGCCTCATCAGTTTCCGTTGCAATGGCAGCCGAAACCGATGATGCTCTTAAATTTGCAGTCGCTTCTGACCTTCATTATAATGTTCCCGAAGAAGAACTCACCGCAAGCGGCGAAATTGATGATGAAATTTATTGGTATGCAAACCGCCGTGCAGCTATGGAAAACGAAAGCGGCTGGATTATCGATGAATTCCTCAATCAGTGTGCAGAAGATGACAACATTGAATTTGTTCTCATTTCAGGTGACCTTGCCGATAACGGTAAATCTATTGCTCAGGAACATCATGATGTTGCAGCAAAGTTCAAGGCGTTCGAAGAAAAAACAGGCAAGCAGATTTATGTTACCGTCGGTAACCATGACGCAGGTGTTAACTGCGAAACAACTGTTGATGTTTTTAAGGAAATTTACCACGATTTCGGTTATGCGGAAGCTCTTACAGTTGTTGACGAAAACTGCTCATATACCGCAGACCTTGGCGATAAATACAGACTCATTTCTCTTGACAGCACTGACCCCGATAAATCAACAGGTGACGGTATGTCAGCTGAAAAAATGGATTGGGTCAGAAAACAGGCTCAGCAGGCAAAGAAGGATGGCAGATATCCTATTCTTATGATGCACCACAACCTTCTTGACCATATGCCCGTTCAAAGCATTTTCAGCAAGGATTTCATTGTTCAGTTCCATTTCTCAACCGCAGACCTTTTTGCAAACTGGGGAATAAAGCTTGTTTTCACAGGTCATGAACATTGCAGTGATGCCGCAACATATACAAGCACACTCGGCAATGTTATCTATGATTTTGCAACGACATCACTTACAATGTATCCTCTCCAGTACAGATATTTCGAAATCACCGATGACGTAATAAAATACGAAGCTAAAACAGTTGATAAGCTTGATACAGATGCTCTTTCTGCAACAGTAAAGGGTTATTCACAGGAACAGCTTGACCTCATGAATGCAGGTCTCAATGACTATGCAAAGGGCTTCCTCAAGGCAGGTGTTCAGTGGAGACTTACCCGTTCGCTCAAAATGGAACAGATGGGTATCGCAGAAGATTCTATCTTCTATGACCTTGTAAATACAGCAGTCGGCGGTCTGAGAAAGATTCTTGAAGAGCCTCTTTACGGTGAAGGCGGAATTCAGGAACTTGCGGCTGAATACAACATAGATATTCCTGACAGCGATTACAAAACAGGTTGGGATGTTGCTCTTGAACTTGTTGCGGCTCATTATGAAGGTAGTGAAAACTTCACTTTCAACACAACGGAAGTAACAATTTTCCTTCGTCTTGTTGCTCTTGTTCTTCGTGACGACCTTGCAAATCTTGCCGATGAAGTTTTCTTCGAGGCGGCAAACGAAATATTCAAGAACTTCGGAACAGATTCATTTGTTACAGATATAACTAAGCTTGCAACAAAGGTTCTCGGCGGTGTAACTCCCGTTGAATATCTTCTTCTTGCAATTGTTTCTCCTCTTATCTATTCATTTGCCGTTGACCATGACGGTGTTGACGATAACAACGGAGTTCTTCCCGGTTACGGAACCGTTGAAGCGGGCAACAATGTTTCAAATATTTTTGATGCAATTTTCGGCATCTTTAATGATGTTCTGAAATATTGTCAGCTTTTCTTTAATGTTATTCTGAATATGTTGTTCTGATATTATTAAGCGGCTTGCATTGCAGGCCGCTTTTTGTTTACACATTGTTATAAATTTTATAATTATTTATCTCTTTATTGGTGTTGACGATTTGATTATAATATTATATAATATTATGCTATAATAGTATAATTGTAATTTAAAGTCAGCAAATACCCAGAAGGAGATATATATGACCAGAGATGAAAAAATAAGAATAATGCCTGCGGTTGCGCTGCGTGGACTTGTTGTTTTTCCCGATATGTTCATTCATTTTGATGTCGGCAGGGAAAAGTCAATCAACGCACTCCGTAAGGCTATGGATACAGACCAGGAGATTTTCCTTGTGACACAAAAGGATATTTCCGTTGATGACCCCGATTACAGCGAGCTTTATGAAATCGGCGTTGTTGCAAGTGTAAAGCAGGTGCTCAAGCTTCCCGGAAAAAGCGGTAACGTCAGAGTTGCTGTTGAGGGTCTTTACAGAGCAAGGCTTGTTGAGGGAGTCGGTGCAGGAAAGAATTATCTTAAAGCAATGATTTTCCCCATTGATGATCCTGCGGTAAAGGAAGAGGACAGCGAATATGCAAAGGCTCTTGTCCGTCATACCAAGGATATTTTTGCGGATTATTCGGACTGTGCTCCCCAGATGCCTGCCGATGTTATGACGGGCGTTATGCAGAAAAACGAGCCGGGTGAGCTTGCCGACTATATTGCGGGCAACATCATGCTTGAATATGAGGACAGACAGTCTGTTCTTTCTACTATAAATCCCATAAGAAGACTTGAAGAAATGTGCGTTCTTCTTGCAAGCGAAAGCAATCTTCTGACCATTGAAGCGGATATCAATGATAAAGTTCAGGAACAGATTGATAAGAATCAGAGAGAGTATTATCTCCGTGAGCAGATAAAGGTTATTTCCGATGAACTCGGTGGAGGAGCATCTCAGGAAGAAGAATTAAGCTCTTTCAGAGAAGCGATATTCAATCTCAGCGCTTCCGATGAGGTGAAAGAAAAGCTCTTCAAGGAATGCGACAGACTCGAAAAATATTCTTCTCATTCACCCGAAGCGGCAGTCAGCAGAAACTACATAGAAACCTGTATTTCGCTTCCGTGGAACAATATGAAAGAAGAAAATACGGATATATCTAAATCACGTAAAATTCTTGAAAACGACCACTACGGTCTTGATAAAGTGAAAAAGAGAATTCTCGAATATCTGTCAGTCAGAGTTCTTGCTCCCGATATCAAGGGGCAGATTATCTGTCTTGTCGGACCTCCGGGTGTCGGCAAAACATCAATAGCTCGCTCGATTGCAAGCGCAACAGGCAGGGATTATGTCAGAATTTCTCTCGGCGGTGTAAAAGACGAGGCTGAAATCAGAGGACACAGAAAAACTTATATCGGCTCTATGCCGGGCAGAATTATAAATGCCATGCAGCAGGCGGGCTCAAGCAATCCGCTTGTGCTTCTTGATGAGGTTGACAAGCTTTCGTCGGACTATAAGGGAGATCCCACATCGGCTCTTCTTGAAGTTCTTGACCCCGAACAGAATTCAACCTTCAGAGATCACTATATCGAGCTTCCGTTCGATTTGAGCAGAGTTATGTTCATCACAACTGCAAATGTTGAGGCAAATATTCCCGACCCTCTTCGTGACAGAATGGAAATAATTGAACTCGGAAGTTATACGGCAGAGGAAAAATTCCATATTGCCAAAAAGCATCTTATTCCAAAGCAGATAAAGCGTCACGGTCTGACCGCAAGCAAGATGAGAATAACCGATAAGGCATTGAGACTTATCATCGAAGGATATACCCGTGAAGCGGGTGTCAGAGCGCTTGAACAAAAAATTGCCGCTGTTTGCAGAAAGGCTGCAATGGAGGTTGTTGAAAACGGAGCGGAAAAGATTTCCGTAAAACCTGAAGATGTTGAAGAATATCTCGGAACACGCCGTTATAAAGCTGATAACATGATAAAAGAAAACGAAATCGGTGTTGTTAACGGTCTTGCATGGACAAGCGTCGGCGGAGATATGCTTGAAATCGAAACAGCTGTTCTTAAGGGAAGCGGTAAGCTTGAACTTACGGGATCGCTCGGTGACGTTATGCAGGAAAGTGCAAAGGCGGCTGTGAGCTATATACGTTCAAAGGCGGACACTCTTCCGTTAAACGAGAATTTCTATAAAGAAAACGATATTCATATTCATGTACCCGAAGGTGCAACTCCGAAGGACGGTCCTTCCGCAGGCGTTACAATCGCAACGTCACTTGTTTCAGCGCTTACCGGTAAAAAAGTTCGCAAGGATGTTGCAATGACGGGTGAAATCACTCTCAGAGGCAGAGTTCTTCCCATAGGCGGACTTAAGGAAAAATCCATGGCGGCTTACAGAGCGGGCATAACTACGGTTGTTATACCTTACGATAATGTTTCCGACCTTGATGAGGTTGATGAAGCTGTCAAGGAAAAGGTGACATTCCGTCCCGTAAGAACGGTTGACGAGGTGTGGGAAATCGCCCTTGATAAGGAAGAAAAAGCCAAAGGAAAAAAGGCTGCTCCCGTTGAGGTTGCAAAATCTTCGCGTGCATCCATTACACAGTAAAGGAAATCATTATGAGATTTGATAAAACAGAATTTGCGGCGGCATACGGTACATCGAAACAGCTTCCTCCTTCAAAAGAAGCGGAAATAGTTTTTTCGGGTCGTTCCAATGTCGGTAAATCGTCGCTTATAAATAAGCTTTTCAACAGAAAAAACCTTGCAAGAGTAAGCTCTGTGCCGGGTAAAACCATAACAGTCAATTTCTTTAAGGGTGACGGTGTTTATTTCGTTGACCTTCCCGGCTACGGTTATGCAAAGCGTGAACAGGCTGAGAAAAAGAGATGGGCAGAGCTTATGGAAGGCTATTTTCAGTCGGACAGAAATATCGCTCTTGTTATTCAGCTTATCGACATGCGCCATGCACCGTCGGCTGATGATATGGTAATGCTGAACTTCCTTAAGGAAACGGGTATTCCGTTTGTTATTGCTCTCACAAAATGCGATAAGCTCAATAAAACGGAAACCGAAAAAAGAAGAGAAGCTCTTGAAACCGAGCTTGCAGATTATGCCGATATAAAACGAATTGAGTTTTCGGCAATCAAGGGCACGGGTGTTGAAGAAATGAAGGCGGTTATTGAAAAAGCTGTCTGAGGAGGAATAAAAATGCTTGTTTCGGATTGTATCTCGGTCAACGACAGAGGGAATCTCACTGTTGGCGGCTGTGATACCGTTGAAATATCAAAGGAATTCGGAACTCCGGTTTATGTTTATGATGAGAATGAAATCAGAGAAAACATCAGGGAATTCAGAAATTCAATAGAAGAAAATTACGGCGGCAAAGGTCTTGTGCATTATGCAAGCAAGGCATTCAGCTGCAAGGAAATCTACAGAATCTGCGCATCGGAAGGCATCGGTGTTGATGTTGTTTCGGGAGGAGAACTTTACACAGCTCTTTCAGTGGATTTTCCTGCCGAAAAAATTGCGTTTCACGGCAACAACAAAACTTTTGCCGAGCTTGAAATGGCGGTTGAAAACAATGTCGGCAGAATCATCGTTGATAATATAACCGAGCTTGAAACACTTAATTCTATCGCTGCAAAACACGGAAAGACAGTCAGTATCATGTTCAGAATAAAGCCCGGTATTGACGCTCATACCCATGATTTTGTCAAAACGGGACAGATTGATTCCAAATTCGGTTTTGCCCTTGAAACGGGCGAGGCAATGGAAGCTGTCAAAATCGCACTTGCAATGTCAAACATAAAGCTTTGCGGACTTCATTGCCATATTGGCTCGCAGATTTTTGATATTGACCCGTTTGAACTTGCCGCAAAGGTAATGCTTGAGCTTTTTGCCGATGTGAAATCGCAGACAGGCGTTGAGCTTGAAGAACTCAATCTTGGCGGCGGTTTCGGTATAAGATATCTTGAAAGCGATAACCCCAAGCCTTTCGGAGATTATATGAAGGCTGTTTCAAAGACCGTTCACGAATATTGTGAAGAGCTTGGTCTTGAAATTCCTTTTATTCATATTGAACCCGGCAGGTCAATAGTCGGTGCGGCGGGAATAACTCTTTACACCGTCGGTGCAGTCAAGGAAATTCCCGATATACGCACCTACGTTTCAATTGACGGCGGTATGACCGATAACCCGAGATATGCTCTCTATAAATCGGATTATGAGGTTGTTTGCGCAAACAAGGC
>CALAQQ010000073.1 GCA_937888485.1 uncultured Clostridia bacterium | reverse complement strand
TGGGTTGTTGAAAGGAAAACGGCGCAGATTTTATAAGTATACTCCTCATAGAGCGTGGAGTATCTGATTATCGGACTGTCAATGAAATTCTGCTTGTCCTTGTAGTCATAAAGAGAACGGAATGCCTGCTTGGGAACGTCTGCACCCATTCTGCTGGTCGTATGTCCGTGGATTATCATGTTTTTATTGATACCGTCTTTCATGCAACGGTAGTCAAGATAAAGATTGCCGTAGTTCGTTGAGGTGGTGGAAGTGGTGCTTCTTTCGTAAAAATCCTTTTTGAGATATCTTTCATTATCATTGCTCTGAAGAATGGCGGTGTCAAGCTCCGTTCCCGGAACGGAAAGCCATCCGACAAGATTATTGTTGATTGAATAGGGCTGCTTGAGTTCTTCAATTATTCCGTCGGGAAAGCTGCCCTGCTTTTTCACGTTGTTTGAAACAACTCCCGAAAGAGTTTCCGCAAGAACATCGAATTTTTCGCCGCCGTTCATAATATATTCCGCGGCATTGGTTTCAAGCTCTGTCTGTGCATCGGGCTTTTTGACAACATTCACAACCGAAAGAGCAACGAATATTGCCGTTACCGCCGCAAAAACAGCGCAGAGAATTGAACAAATCTTTTTGGAATTCATCAGCTTTTTCCCCTTTCCTCTATATATACTCTTGCAAGATTGAGCGCACGGGATGCCGTAACGTAGCGGTTATATTCCCTGTCATTCTTGCCTGTTTCGATTTTTTCAAAGGTATTATAACCCTCTGCATCGAGAGCGATGAAGCAGAGGCCGACGGGTTTATCCGTGCCGTCGCTTCCCGGACCTGCAATTCCCGTAACGGAAATTCCGATGTCCGCACCCGAAACACGGCGTATTCCCGAAGCCATTTCTCTTGCCGTCTGTTCACTTACCGCACC
Source organism: uncultured Clostridia bacterium (assembly GCA_937888485.1). Lineage (GTDB taxonomy): Bacteria > Bacillota > Clostridia > Oscillospirales > Acutalibacteraceae > CAG-177. The sequence continues at coordinate 11,438 of CALAQQ010000073.1, read as the reverse complement.
GTAAGAAGCAAGAGTTTCCTCTTTCACGCCGAGAACTTTCTGTTTCATTTCGTTTGAATAGGTTACCGCACCGAATTCAAAAACAGCACTTGCGCCTGCGATATCCGTTATTCTTTTGGGGATATATCCCGCAGTACAGCTTTCTGCAGTTGCAAGGGTGAGTCCGTTTTCTTTGAGAAGCTCAACAACCCTCTGTTCGATGCTTTCGCTGTCGATACCGTAAACATAATTGCCGAGCCTTCTGCATACCTCATCAATGACCGGTTTGCAGAGCTTTTCTGCTGCTTCTTCGCTTTCGCCTTTTGCGGTAATCCGAAGAAGTGCCTCGCCTTTTTTTGCATAGGGAGCAACTGTCGGGTTTTCGTTATCAAGCAAATCGGCACAGATTTCCGCCATTGCGCTTTCGCCGATTCCCATTGTTCTTACAGTATGGGAAACTATTGCGCCCTCGGAATATTCACGCAGATATGGGGCAACGCTTTCGTGATACATCGGCGCCATTTCATAGGGAGGTCCCGGAAGCATAACAACGCATTTTCCGTCTTTTTTAAGACCCAGACCGGGCGCTGTGCCGTGGTTATTTGTGAAAACTTCGCCTCCGACGGGTACATAAGCCTGACGGAGATTTGTTTCGGGCATTTCAAGACCCTTTGAGTTGAAATAACCCTTTATTTTTTCTGCGATTGCATTATCGAGCGTCATTTCAAATCCCATTACCTCGCAGCAGACATCCCTTGTTATGTCATCTGCCGTAGGACCGAGACCGCCCGTTGCGATAACGATATCGCTTCTTTCAAGAGCAGTTTTCAATGCGGCGGCAAGTCTTTCGGGATTGTCGCCGACTGTTGTGTGGCGGAGCACCGATATGCCGAGCTTTGCAAGCTGCACGGAGAGATATTTTGAATTTGTGTTGAGTATATCGCCGAGCAGTATTTCCGTGCCGACGGAAAGAATTTCGCAAACGGACATAGTTTTCTCCTTGTTTTAGTGAATAGTTAAAAGTGAATAGTGAACAGTTTCGGATAGGCTCTGCCTATGACCGATTTGTATTCGGGTGTGGGCTTTGCCCACCCTTAACTTTTCACTCTTCATTCTTCACTTAATAAGCGTTAATATGAATAAATCTTGTTCCCTCAACCGCTTCATTGACGAGTCTTTCAACGTCGAGAGCCTTTTCGCATTTCTCAACGTAGTCAATCGTCGGGCGTGTTTTCGGATGCTTCGGGGTGAATACCGTGCAGCAGTCCTCATAGGGAAGAATTGAAATATCAAAAGTATCTATTTTTCTGGAAATCGCAACAACCTCGTCCTTATCCATGCCGATAAGAGGACGGAAAACGGGCATTTCGCAAACTGCATCGGTACAGGCAATGGCAGGCATTGTCTGGCTTGCAACCTGACCCACGCTTTCGCCCGTGATAAGAGCTCCTGCGTGCTCTCTCTGAGCGATAATCTGTGAAACTCTCATCATCATGCGGCGCATGACAACGGTGAATATATCCTCGGGGCAGTTGTCTTTAATCTGCTCCTGAGTTTCTGTGAACGGAACAACGAAAAGAGTTATTCTGCCCGAATATTTGCTGACCTGCTTTAAAAGCGAATGAACCTTCTGTTCTGCTCTTTCGCTTGTATAGGGAGGCGATGCAAAATGGATTGCGATAAGCTCAAGACCTCTTTTCGCCATCATATATGCGGCAACGGGGCTGTCGATACCGCCCGAAATGAGGATTGCAGACCTTCCTGCCGAGCCTGTGGGCATTCCGCCTGCACCCTTTATCTGTTTGCCGTGGATATAGGCATGGGTATCTCTTACTTCAACGGTGACAACCATGTCGGGGTTATGAACGTCAACCTCAAGGTGGGGGAACTTGCGAAGAAGATATCCGCCCGTTTCTCTGCAGATTTCGGGTGAGCCGAGGGGGAATTTCTTATCCGAACGCTTTGCCTCAACCTTGAAGGTGCGCACTCCGAGAAGCTGGGGAGCCAGGTATTCTTCAGCGCTTCTCAGAATAACTTCCATATCCTTTTCAACTGCCGCAGCTCTTGAAAATCCTGCAATGCCGAAAATCTTTTTGATGCGTTCAACCGCATCCTCAAGGTCTGCACCTTCTTCGGGCTCTGCAACGATTGTTGACTGCGAAACGGTAAACTTGAAATTTCCCGCCGAAGCAAGTCTGCGCTTCATATTCTTGATGAGCATATCCTCAAAGGTTCTTCTGTTGAGACCCTTGAGAGCAAGCTCTCCGTTTTTAATTAAGATAATTTCTTTCATCTTTAGTCTCCGATATATTATTTCAAAGCTCTTATAACTTTTTTACCTTCCATGATTCCAAGAATAAGAGCGTCAATTTCCTGAATTGTGGTAAATCTTGAAAAGCTGATTCTCAGCGGACCGTCAAGTCTGCTTCTGTCGAGATTCATCTGCATGAGAACATGGCTTTTTTTACCCTTTGAACATGCCGAACCGCTTGAAACACAGATTCCTCTGTCCGAAAGGAAGTTGAGCATCGGCTCGGATTTTATGCCGATGAGCGAGATGTTCGTCACATACGGCAGAGCATCAGGCGGTGAATTGATAACAATTCCGTCTATTTCCGTCAGCTTCGAAACCATGTAGTCACGAAGCATCGTTATATGCTCAAGCTCTCTCTGAGGGTCGGGCAAGACTCTTGCGGCGGCGGCAAAGCCTGCGATAAGAGGCATCGCCTCAGTGCCGGGTCTGATTTTCTTTTCCTGTTCACCGCCGAAGGTTCTCGGTTTTATCTTCACACCCTTGCGGATATAGAGAGCGCCGACACCTTTCGGACCGTGGATTTTATGGGAACTGACTGTCATAAGGTCAACGCCGAGAGTTGCGGGTTTCACGGGCATTTTTCCGAATGCCTGAACGGCATCGCAATGGATTAATGCGGGTGAACGCGCCATCATTGCGGCTCTTTTGGCAGCCTGAACGGGCATTATTGTTCCGATTTCATTATTCACGAGCATCATTGTAATTAAAATCGTGTTTGAATTGACTGCGGCATAAAGTTCTTTTTCGTTTATTCTGCCGTAGCTGTCAACCCTGAGCTTTATAACTTCGAAACCCTCCGCTTCAAGGCGGTTAAGGGTATCGTCAATGCTTGAATGTTCAACGCTCGTTGAAACGATTCTTCTTCCCATGCGGCGCATCTGATAGGCGGCGCCCATAACTGCGAGGTTATTGCTTTCGGTACCGCCCGATGTGAAGAAAATTTCTTCGGGCGAGCATGAAAGACGGGATGCGATATCGTTCCTTGAGCTTTCGAGAAGGGCATTCGCTCTGTTGCCTACGGCATGAAGAGAAGACGGATTTCCCCAGCTCTGAGTCATCGCTTCGGTCACCGCTTTGACCGCTTCACAGCACGGCGCTGTTGTTGCGCTGTTGTCGAAATATGCTTCCGTCATCTTCTTTTCACCCCTGTCGGCACTATGCCCATTATAATCATATTTAAAACATTATACACTACTTTTCCCCCACTTGCAATAATTTTTTTATTATATATTATATATAGAGGAGAGATACAGGCGAAAAAGCGCAAGGTATTGTGTGTCTTTTCTTCACAATAACATTATATGCCAAAAAATTTTTTGAGGGACAAAACCGTTTTTTTAGTTTAAAAGAAATTATTTAATATTTTTCGGCACAAATGTTAACAGTTTTAAAATATAATCGGAATTGAAAAATCTGACTTTATGTGATATTATGAGTTTATCAGTTGCGATGAAAGGAGAAATGCGGAATGTCTGAAACCGTTGTAAAAAAACAGTCGCATTTTCAGCAGATTACGGTCATGGCACTCATGACGGCGTTTCAGCTTATCTGTGCCGCCTGCGTTCTTTGCAGACAGGAAGAGCTGAGCCTGAAAATGGTCTATATTTTCTTCGGGTATATTGCCGCCGAATGGGTTTACATGCTCATCGGAACTCTCGTTACGGGCAACGACTACTTCGAGCTTGAAGCAATTGCATTCTTCCTTTCGGGAATAGGACTGACGGTCTGCGCAAGCTTCAGCGAAGATTTTGCGTTCAAACAGATAATTGCAATCGGACTCGGACTTGCGGTCTATCTGATAATGCTTCTGCTGATAAAGGATGTTCATTTTGCGAGCATTCTGCGATATCCTGCCGCCGTAGGTGCGGTAGGACTTCTTGCCGTAAATCTTGTTATGGCAAAAAGCATCAACGGAACTCTCAACTGGATTGACCTCGGATTTTTCTCCGTTCAGCCGTCTGAATTTGTCAAAGTAGCCTTCATTCTCGTCGGTGCAGTATCCCTCGAAAAACTGCTCTCAAGCGTGAGCCTTACAAGATACATCATTTTCTCCCTCGGCTGTGTCGGTGCTCTCTTTCTCATGAAGGATTTCGGAACAGCTCTTATTTTCTTTTTTACATTCATTCTCATCGCTTTCATGCGTTCGGGCGATATCAGAACAATTGCGCTCATCTGCACCGTTGCTCTCATGGGTGCGGCGCTTATTATCTATTTCAAACCCTATGTTGCCAACCGTTTTGCGGCTTACCGCCATGTCTGGGATTTCATGGACACAACAGGCTATCAGCAGACAAGAGTGCTGATTTATTCGGCAAGCGGAGGACTTTTCGGTCTCGGCATCGGTGAGGGAAAACTGCGTGATGTCTATGCGGCGTCAACCGACCTTGTTTTCGGTCTTATCTGCGAAGAAATGGGTCTTTTAATCGGACTTGCCGTACTTCTGAGCTTTGCGGCAATCGCATTTTTCGCAATACGCTCGGCAAAAACCGCCGCTTCAACCTTCTATGCAATTGCTGCCGTTTCTGCGGCAGGAATGCTTCTTTTCCAGCTTTCGCTCAATGTTTTCGGAATAACGGATATTCTGCCTCTGACGGGCGTAACACTGCCTTTCGTCAGCCGGGGCGGTTCAAGCATGATTTGTTCATGGGGACTTCTTGCCTACATCAGGGCGGCAGGTGCACCCTTTGAGCCACCGAAACCCGATGTTTCCGTCAAAAAAACCGTTAAAACGGCTGCACCGAAAGGAGGTGCGGCATGAAGATAACCGCTAAAAGAGCAGCGATAGTCTATGCTCTCATTGCCGCTTTCCTTGCAGGGGTATGTTTCTTTGTTGTGAGCCTTGTCATGAACGGCGGAGAATGGTCGTCAAACAAGGCGAACCGCCATATTTACAGGGGCGGAACGATAGTCAACGCAGGTGCGATTTACGATAAAAACGGAGTTGCCCTTGCAAAAAGTTCAGATAACGAAAGAATTTTTCCGTCGGATTCAAACGTGCGGAAAGCTGTTCTTCATGTTGTCGGCGATACTGCGGGAGTTATCTCAACGGGCACTCATTATCTTTACCGCGATGTGCTTTCGGGATACAGTAAAATCGAGGGAATTTATAATCTCAAAAGAAGCGGTACGGGTACGGATATAACTCTCAACATCGACAGCGAAGCGAACAAAATCGCATACAAAGCGCTCGGTGATTATAACGGCGCAGTTGCGGTCTATAACTACAAAACGGGTCAGCTTTTATGCAGTGTTTCAAAGCCGACCTACGACATAAACAATAAACCAGAGGACCTGCTGACAAACGAAAAATATTCGGGAGTTTTCCTCGACAAGGTTGTTTCGGGAATTTATACTCCCGGCTCAATCATGAAGATTGTGACGGCGGGCTGTGCCATCGAAAATATCCCCGATATTTATACCCGCACTTTCGACTGCAACGGTAAATACCAGACCGGTGACGGCACCGTTATCTGTAACGGCGAACACGGTAAGCAGGATTTTCAGAAAGCGATGAACAATTCCTGCAACAGTGCTTTTGCCGAAATTTCAGTTGAACTCGGTGCTGAAAAATTAAGGGCATATGCGGAAACGCTCGGCTTCAACAGTCAGCTCTATGCAAAGGAAATAAGGCTCATGAAAAGCAGATTCGAGCCGTCGTCAACAAGCAAGGCGGAGCTCGGCTGGGCGGGTATAGGACAATCGACAACCTATGTTAACCCCGCACATTTTCTTTCACTTATCGGTGCAATCGCAAACGGCGGAACGGGTTATGCGCCCGACAGAATACGCTCAACGGGAACGGTTTCGCAGATAATGGGCAGATTGCCCCAGGAATGCGTTAAAATGAATCCAGAAACCGCAGTGAAACTCGGAATTCTTCTGCGTTCAAACGTTGAGGATAAATACGGCGATTGGAAATTCGAAAATCTGCAGATGTGCGGTAAAACAGGTACGGCGCAGATTGACAACGCAAAGAGCCATTCGTGGTTTGTCGGCTATTCTCAGAGAGAAGATCTGCCCCTTGCGGTGGTCTGCATCGCAGAGCACGGAGGTCAGGGCTCAGGCGTTGCTTCAACGGTTTCGAATAAGGTAATGCAGTATTTCTTAAGTGAATAGTTAATAGTGAATAATGAAGAGTTGAGGGTCTGCGACGCAATTTATATGTTGCTCCGCAAAAACTGATTAAGTGATAAAGCAAATAAATACAATTGGGTGTGGGCAACGCCCACCCTTAACTTTTCACTATTCATTTTTCACTCTTAACTTTCCATTCTTCATTAATAAAAATCCTTTCGGTGCATATCATATAATGATACTTGCTGAAAGGATTTTTTTATGCTCAGAACTAAAGAACTCTTTGATTTATCGCATACAAAGGCAGGTGAATATCTCGGAAAATACGAATATCCGTGGCAGGCTCTTTCGGGGATAAAGGGTCTTGTAATGTCAATCGGAAAAACCCTTGATTTGTCCGAATATGAGCTTCGGGGAGAGAATATCTTCGTTCATAAAACCGCCGTTGTTGCACCGACGGCTTTTATTGCTTCGCCCTGCATTATCGGTAAAAATTCCGAAATAAGACATTGCGCATTCATAAGAGGGTCGGCATTAATCGGCGAAAACTGCGTTGTCGGAAACTCAACCGAACTCAAAAACGTCATTCTTTTCGATAACGTGCAGGTGCCTCACTATAACTACGTCGGCGACAGCATTCTCGGTTATAAATCCCACATGGGCGCAGGGTCGATAACATCAAATGTCAAGAGCGATAAAACTCTTGTAGCGGTAAAAAACGGTTCGGAAACCATCGGAACGGGGCTTAAGAAATTCGGCGCAATTCTCGGCGACTGCGTTGAAATCGGGTGCGGAAGCGTTCTCAATCCGGGTACGGTTATCGGCAGAAATACCAACATTTATCCGCTTTCCTGCGTAAGGGGTGCTGTTCCGTCGGACAGCATATATAAAACGGGCGGAATCATTGTTGCAAAAGAGGAGAGAGAGTAATTTATGGGAAGATATTTCGGAACAGACGGCTTCAGAGGAGAAGCAAACGTCAGTTTGACGGCAGACCATGCCTATAAGGTCGGCAGATTTCTCGGCAGATATTACGGCAAAGAAAAAAAGGCAAGAATTGTTATCGGCAAGGACACGAGAAGGTCGGGATATATGTTTGAATATGCGCTCATTGCAGGTCTGACCGCTTCGGGCGCAGATGCGTATATGCTCCATGTCACAACAACTCCGTCGGTTGCCTATATCACAAGGATTGACGGTTTTGACTGCGGTATCATGATATCCGCAAGCCATAATCCCTTTTACGACAACGGAATAAAAATCATCGGCGGAAGCGGTGAAAAGCTCGACGGAAAAGTGCTTGACATGATTGAAGATTATATCGACGGAAACATTCCCGAACTTCCGTTTGCAAAGGGCGATGAAATCGGCAGAACCGTGGACTATATTTCGGGCAGAAACCGATATATCGGCTATCTCATTTCGCTCGGAATTTATTCGTTCAGGGGCAAAAAAATCGGTCTTGACTGCGCCAACGGAAGCTCATGGAATATCGCAAAGGCAGTTTTTGATGCTCTCGGTGCGCAGACTTATGTCATCAATGCCGAACCCGACGGTCTGAACATCAACAAAAACGCAGGCTCAACCCACATTGAGGTTCTGCAGAAATTCGTGACCGAAAATTCGCTCGATGCAGGCTTTGCCTATGACGGAGATGCGGACAGATGCCTCTGCATTGACGAAAAAGGAAATATTCTCACAGGCGACCACATTCTCTATATTTGCGGTAAATATCTCAAAGAAAAGGGCGAGCTTATCAACAACACCGTTGTCACGACGGTGATGTCGAATTTCGGACTTTACAAAGCGTTTGACCGTCTCGGAATAGACTATGCCAAAACTGCCGTTGGCGACAAATATGTGTATGAATATATGATGAAAAACAACAACCGTCTCGGAGGCGAGGAATCGGGGCATATCATTTTTTCGAAGTATGCCTCAACGGGCGACGGAATACTGACTTCGCTGAAAATCATGGAGGTTATGCTGGCAAAAAAACTGCCCCTCAGCAGTCTTGCCGAGGGGTTTGAAATGTATCCGCAGATATTGAAAAATGTAAAGGTTTCCGATAAATCGGCAACCCGAAACGACCCCGACGTCTGCAATGCGGTTGAAGAAGCGAAAAAACTGCTCGGCACTTCGGGAAGGATTCTTGTCCGTGAATCGGGAACAGAGCCTGTTATAAGAGTTATGGCGGAAGCCGAAACCGAAGAATTATGCCGTGAATGCGTTGACAGCGTGGTTGATGTGATTGTCGGAAAAGGTTTCAGCGTATAAGTGTCAGTTAAAAGTGAAAAATGAAGAGTGAAAAGTTAAGGGGCTGCGCCGCTTATTAATATAAAAAGACATGGTTATCGAGCACATAGTGCGAGAGGTTCTTAGTAATGGGTGCGGGTGAAAACCCGTCCGAAACTCTTCACTATTAACTTTTAACTCTTCACTCAATTACACCTCCTCCGCAACAACGGTTATGACGGTCATGTCGTCATAGTTTTCACCGCATTTTGTTTTTGCGATGTCGAGGAGATTTTCCGAGAATGCGCTTGCATCGGGACCTCCCGAAAAAGCCTTGATTTCCTCCTTGACCCAAGTGTTTCCGCAACCGAGAATTCCGTCACTGACCATTACAACGGTATCTCCCGCATGCAGTCGGATTGCATATTTGCTGAACTTCACTTTGCTGAGGATACCGAGCGGAGTAGACGGAATTTCGACGCTTTTCACCCTGCCCGAAACGGTATAAAACGACGGCGCCGCACCCGCTTTCAGAATGGTTGCGTTGCCTGTAAAAAGGTCGATTTCGGCAACGTCGAGGGTTGAAAGCGATTCGTCGTCGGATTTAACGGAAAGCGCGGAATTTGTGATACTCAGCGCGGTATCCAGACTTATTCCCGCTTTGATGAGACGGGAGAAAAGTTCAACCGTCATGGCGGAATCAATCGCAGCTCTGCCCCCCGTACCCATGCCGTCGCTGAGAACAATATATGCCTTCGATTCGGTGCGGAAGCATTCGAAATAATCACCGCAGAGCTTCTTTCCGCTGCAGCTTGCAGCCGCAGAACCGAGGCGGATTTTGTAGATTTCTTTCTGATAGAAGATAAGCTCTTTTCCGTTCCGGAGCTCCTTTATTTCGGGGGAAAGAAACTCGGCTTCAAGCTCTCTTGAAATCTCGGCTGTAAGACGTGAAAGACTTGTTGATACAGGAATTTCTTTGACAGTACAGCTTAACTTCATCGCACCCGAAGGCGGCGAAACACAGCTCACCGAAACAACCTCAAAGCCGTTATCGGATAACACCGATGCGGCTGTTTTTTCTTTGCTGAAAAGAATTATCGCTCCCTGGCCGATTTCATGCGAAAGCTCCTCCAGCAGTCCCGAAATCCAGTCAAACTGACCGCAGGCAAGCTCTCTGTTGCGTGCAGAATTCGCTTGCATGGCGTTGAGGGTTTTTGTTCCCGAATATGCCTTGTTGAAGCTGTCGGCAACTCTCGGAACACTCGGACATTTCGCGTTGAAATTAACCGAAAAATCCTGCGGAGTGACGGTTGTTCCCTCGGCAAGCTTTTTGAGAATTTCCGAAAATTCGCCCTCCTCGGGACAGAAGGTATTTTTCAGCGGACATGAAGAACAGACTCTTTCCATGACCCTCATACAAACAAGCTCATCGCTTGCGGGCGAAAGGCTTTCTATCCCTTCCGAAACCTTGGCAACACATTCGGAAACAGAACCGATGGCACGGGATGCTTCGAGAAGTCTGCTGCCTGCAGCACCGAATTCCGAGCTTATTCTTTTAACGCCCGGATTCAGAATGTTGCCCCTCATTTTTGCGAGGTATGATGACGGTATCAGCGCAAAAACGATTGATGCCGTTGCCGCTTCCGCAAAAACGGCAATTCCTTCAGCAGAGCCGTCGATAAGCGCCGCAATTCCTGCCGTAACGGAGAAAACAAGGGCACACACAAGCTGTCCGAATCTTGAAAAAACACCCGAAAGCAGACCGCAGATTCCGTAGCATATGCTCAGCGCAACGCTTGTTCCCGAAACGGCAATACAACCTCCGATTGCAATACCTGCAATACTTCCGCCCGAACGGCTGAAAAGATACGAAGCGGCAAGAATAACGAAACAGCCGAAAAATCTTGCAGGTCTGAACCCGAAAAAGCTGATTTCCGATGAACCGAGAAGAACGGTGCAAAGGCTTGCGACAATGCAGACAAGACTCCGTGTATCAAGCATATAGGGGCTTCTTTTTTTCTTTATGCAGTTCACCGTTCCCGAATAAAATGTCACCGATGCAGCACAAAGCAGACCCGAACAGGCTGTCAGCACAAGCTCATTGACAGACGGAATTTCCGAAAACATTACCACCGCCCCGCATATAAAACAGAGCAGAAAAACGCTGACGGTCAGCACCGTACGGCGTTTTTTGTATATGCCCAGACGGTCAAGCGCAAAAATAACCGCACAGATACCTGCCTGGGGAAGAATCGCATTGAGCATGTCACCGCCGTCAAGACGCAGAACAGCGCCGACTATTCCTCCGAGAGATGCAAAAATCAGCTCGAATCCCGTACAGGAGGCGGCAAGACCGATATTGAGGGGTGTTTTCAGCGATAAAAGACCTGCTCCCGACAGAATAAATCCGCTGATGAAATATCCCGTTGCCGTCAGGATTTTCACGCCTTTTTCCCACAGCCTGTCCGCCGTATCAGGTCCGCTGTATGTCTTTGTTTTTTCCATATTAAACATCCTTTCGGGGTTATAATTCGCAATTCGTAATTCGTAATGCGCAATTAAGGATAGGCTTCGCCTATGACCGTTTTAAATGGGCGCGGATAAAACCTTTCCTTAACTTTTCACTTGAATTCCAGTTTTCCCGGAAAATTATCACACACCGTATTGGTAAAAACTGTCATTTTGTGTCCGCAGATAAATATAATGAAAAAAATTTTTTGTAAAATTAAAAATAATACTGTTCAATTGAATAAGTTTGTGTTATAATAAAGCGATTATAGTTGAAAATAGGAGGAGTCTGCTCCATGGAAAATCAGAACGAGCGTCAGGGCCTCAT
>CALAQQ010000072.1 GCA_937888485.1 uncultured Clostridia bacterium | reverse complement strand
AATGCGCCTGAAAGATATCTTTTGTTTTCTTCTGTTGATATTGTCTGACCCTCGGGTTTGAAAAGTTTCATTGTTGACCACCGTTCCTATGACTAATAATAATTCATAATTTATAATATGATACAAAGCTTTTTTTAATACCAAAAAATTAACGCTTACCGTATACAACCGATATTATTTATGGTATAATATACTATTATTAACAATTTACGGAGAGATATTTATGGATGTCAGAGTCGGAGATACGCTTCTCATGAAAAAAAAGCATCCCTGCGGTGACGATAAGTTTACCGTTTTAAGAATCGGCGCCGATTTCCGCATAAGATGTCTCGGTTGCGGAAGAGAAGTCATGCTCGAAAGAGTCAAGGTTGAAAAAAATATAAAAAAAATAATCCGTGAGGAATAATTTATGCTTGATAAACTGATAAAAGTTGAAGAACGCTTTGAGGATATAAACCAAAGGCTTTGCGAAAGCGATGTTGTTGCCGACATGGCTCAGTATAAAAAGCTTATGCAGGAGCTCAAGGTTTTAACCCCGATTGTTGAAAAATACCGCCAGCTCAAATCCGCTCAGGCAACCCGTGGCGAAGCAAAGGAAATGCTTGATGCGGGCGGAATGGAAAAGGATTTCCGTGACATGGTGTGGGAGGAATATGAGGAAGCCGGCAGAAACATTGAAGTTTTCCAGGAAGAACTCAAGATTCTTCTCCTTCCCCGTGACCCCAACGACGATAAGAACGTTATCGTTGAAATAAGAGGCGGTGCAGGCGGTGAAGAAGCTTCGCTTTTTGCGGGTGTTCTTTACAGAATGTATTCGATGTATGCCGAAACAAAGGGCTGGAAAACGGAAATTCTCAATTCCAACCCCACGGAACTCGGCGGTTTCAAGGAAGTCAGCTTCATGATTGAGGGAGAGGGAGCATATTCACGCTTCAAGTTTGAAAGCGGTGTTCACAGAGTACAGCGTGTTCCCGAAACCGAAAGCCAGGGCAGAATTCACACTTCGACGGTAACCGTTGCCGTTCTTCCCGAAGCAGAGGAAGTTGACATCGAAATCAACCCTGCCGATTTGCAGATTGACACCTACCGTTCAGGCGGTGCAGGCGGTCAGCACGTTAACAAAACCGAAAGCGCAATCAGAATTACGCATCTTCCTACAGGAACGGTTGTTGAATGCCAGGACGAAAGAAGCCAGCATAAGAATAAGGACAGAGCAATGAAAATTCTCCGTTCGAAAATTCTTGAGGCTGAACAGGCAAAACAGCACGATGCAATTGCAGGCGAAAGACGTGCTCAGGTCGGTACGGGTGACAGAAGTGAGAGAATACGTACCTATAACTATCCCCAGGGACGAGTCAGCGACCACAGAATAAATCTCACTCTTTACAGAATAGAGGCTATACTCAACGGCGACCTTGACGAAATCATTGATGCACTCGTTACAGCCGATACGGCAGAAAAGCTGAAAAACGAATAATTCAAGTGAAAAGTGAAGAATGAAGAGTGAAAAGTTAAGGATAGGCTCCGCCTATGACCTATTAAAATTGGGTGTGGGCAACGCCCACCCGAAACTATTCACTTATAAAAGGAACAAAAATGAAAACACTCCATCTCAATTCAAATGATAAAAATACAATAACCACCGCAGCAGAGATTCTTCGCAACGGCGGTCTTGTTGCCATACCCACCGAAACGGTATACGGTCTTGCGGCGAATGCCCTTGACGGAAAAGCGGTCAGAAAAATCTTTGAGGCAAAGGGCAGACCGAACGATAATCCCCTTATCGTTCATGTTTCATCGCTTGAAGAAATTGACCCTCTCGTTGAGTCGGTTGACCCCAGACTCTATAAGCTTGCCGAAAAATACTGGCCGGGTCCGTTAACGATAATTCTCAAAAAATCTTCGCTTATTCCGGATGAGGTGAGTCCCAACCTCGATACGGTTGCTCTGCGAATGCCGTCGCACGAATGCGCAAGGGCAATCATCAGAGAATCGGGCGTACCCCTTGCGGCACCGAGTGCCAATGCTTCGGGCAAACCCAGTCCCACGAGGGCTGCTCACGTTATTGAGGACCTTGACGGAAAAATCGATGCTGTTGTTGACGGCGGCGAAAGCAATGTCGGTGTTGAATCAACGGTTGTGACCCTTGTCACCGACCCGCCGACCCTTCTCCGACCGGGCGGTATAACCCCCGACCAGCTTGTTGATGTTCTCGGCGAACTCAATATTTCATCGGCGGTTTTCGAAAAACTTAAAGACGGTGAGCAGGCGCAGTCTCCCGGCATGAAATATAAGCATTATGCACCCTCTGCACAGGTTACAATTATCAGAGGAAGCTTTGAAAACTATAAAAAATTCCTTCTCGCACAAAAAGATACGGTCTGTGCCGTATGCTTCGAGGGTGAAGGAAAGCATTTTGAAAAATATATCGAATACGGAAAAAAGAACGACGAAATGTCACAGGCACACAGCCTTTTTGATGCACTTCGTGAGGTTGATGCCATGGGATGCAAGAGGGCATTCGTTCGCTGTCCCATGTCGGAGGGCGTCGGTCTTGCGGTTTATAACAGACTTCTTCGCTCGGCGGCATTCAGAGTTATCGACCTTGACATAAAAATCCCCGTCATCGGTCTTACGGGTCAGACGGG
>CALAQQ010000071.1 GCA_937888485.1 uncultured Clostridia bacterium | reverse complement strand
TAAGAAGGATTTTTCAGTTTCTCAAAAGATTCAAAAAAATCGGCGGACTCATCGAAAAACTTGAAGTCCGTTCCATGAGAAAGAGCGAAAAGGTTAAGAGATGGAGAAACTGGGGGCTTCTTGCTTTTGTTGCCATTCCTCTTCCAGGTACGGGCGGTTGGACAGGCGCACTGATTGCGGCATTGCTCGACATAAGAATAAAATCTTCTTTTCCGATTATTGCCCTCGGTGTTCTTATTGCAAACCTCATTATGAGTGCTTTCTCATACGGTTTTCTCGGACTTATCGGATTATAAAAAAATCGGCACGGTGCATTTAAAATTGCATCGTGCCTTTTATTATCTTTCAAAATAAGTCTGTGACAGTTTGATAAGCTTTCCGAGTCTTTCGCCGATTTCTTCCGGGGTACACTTTATTTCACCGTTGAGCCAGCTGAGAATAGCTGTTTTTGCACCTGAGGTGATATAAATAAGGTAAGTTTCAGCTTCGTTTCTGTCAATATCCTGTCTGAGTGACAAAACTATCTCAAGCAGTTTTTCATAGTAAACATTTACAAGACGCCAGATAAAGTTGTTGAGTATGTTTGACATTGCAAGCATACGGTAATACTCCATATCACGCATCATATATTCGCATATGACGGCAATGAAGTTGTTTGGTGTTTTGCTGATATTTTCAAAACCGTATTTATCAACAAAATCCATAAGACTGTTCATTTCTTCGCTTTCAATCTGTGTGACAACAGAATTGACATCTGAAAAATGAGCATAGAATGTGCCGCGGCTTATATCGGCTTCTCTGATAATATCCGAAACAGTGATTTTTGCTATATCCTTTTCGTGAATCAGCTTAGCCAAAGCCTTTTTGATAAGGTTTTTTGAACGTATTGAACTTCTGTATTCTGCTTTAGCCATATTCTTTCTCCCCTTTATAATTTCCCAATGATAATAATTTAATATATTTTTATTTAAAAGTCAATTAAAAAATTGTTAACAATAACTTGTAGAAAAGAGAGTTAACTGTTATAATGTTCTCATGACCTTATAATAGGAGGCAAATATATGAAGCTTGTTAATCAGACGGAAAGAATCTCCGAACGTCTCGGAGATGCCGAGGCAGTTCGTATTATCTGCGAAAGCGGTTTTGACGGAATAGACTATTCCATGTTCAAAATGGACGATGATAACGACGTGCTCAACACGTCAGCTTATAAAAACCACATTAATGCATTGAAGAAGATTGCCGATTATTACGGTGTAACCTTTGAGCAGGCTCATGCACCTTTCCCCAGCGCAAAGGAATTTGACAGTGAATATACCGTACAGATTTTTGAAAAGCTCAAGAGAGCGCTTGAAATTTCAGGCATTCTCGATGCAAAAATCTGCGTTGTTCATCCCGTGCAGTTCAGCTCAGACCAGTTTGAGCGTAACATGGAGCTTTATCATTCTCTCGAACCTTATGCCAAGGAATACGGCGTTAAAATTGCGCTCGAAAATATGTGGGGATGGGATAATAAGCTTAACAAAATCGTTCCCAACGTTTGCTCCGTTGCAGAGGATTTCAACCGATACGTTGACGCTCTGAATCCCGATAATTTCACCGCTTGCCTTGACCTCGGTCATTGCGGTCTTGTCGGCGATAATGCGGGCGCAATGATTCGTCAGATGGACGGCAGACTCGGTTGCCTTCATATCCATGATAACGATAATTTTAATGACAGCCACACTCTTCCCTATATGATGGAAATGGATTGGGACGATATTCTTCACGCACTCGGAGAAATCGACTATAAGGGTAATTTTACGTATGAAGCGGACCGTTTTCTCCACGGCTTCCCAGATGATTTGCTTCCCGCATGCGAAAGATTCATGCATGACGTCGGCAGATCAATGATGAAAAAAATTGAGAAATACAGGGTTAAGAAATGATAAATTTTATTTGTCCCGTATGCAAAAAAGAGCTTTCAGAAGAAGAAAGGCTTTACCGCTGTGAAAAGGGGCATTGTTTCGATAAGTCAAAATTCGGCTATGTGAATTTGTTGCAGTCGCAGAAATCCTCCGCAAAACGCCACGGCGACGACCGCCTCATGGTCAGGGCAAGACGCGATTTCCTCGATTCGGGTTATTACGGTTTTCTGCGTGATGAACTGTGTGAAATCTGCGAAAAATATCTTCCCGACGGCAGAGATTTTCTCGATGCGGGCTGCGGTGAATGTTATTATTCATCGGGTCTGAAGCAGTATTATTCCGAAAAAGGAAAAGAGATTTTTGTTTCGGGCGTTGATATTTCGAAGGATGCGCTTGAATATGCCTCAAAAAGGAAAAGCGGAATTCCTCTCGCCGTTGCAAGTCTTTTTGATTTGCCGTTTGCCGACGAACGCTTCGATGCGGTGCTGAATATCTTTTCACCCGATGCAGACGGAGAATTTCACCGTGTTCTGAAAACAGGAGGTTATCTTATAAAGATAATTCCGCTTGAAAAGCATCTTTTCGGACTGAAAGCCGCAATATATGAAAAGCCTTATCTCAACGATGTTCCCGATACGGAAATTGACGGCTTCAGCTGTGTTAAAACTTGTCAGACCAAAACACAGTTTCTGATGAATTCCAATGAAATGATACAGAGCCTTTTCAAAATGACACCTTATTATTATAAAACAGGAATTGAAGACCAACAAAAAATAAATAATCTTGACTATCTCGAAACTCAGGCAGAGTTTGAGATAAGAGTTTATCGAAAGGAAAGATAATTATGCACAAAAGACTTGCCCCCACTCCTCCCATGGGTTGGAACAGTTGGGACTGCTACGGTGCTGCCGTTAACGAGGAACAGCTTCTTGCAAATGCCGACTATATGGCTGAGCATCTTAAGGATTACGGTTGGGAATATGTTGTCTGCGATATTCAGTGGTCAGAACCGACAGCCGACAGCTTTTATTACCACTATTTTGCGCCCCTTTGCATGGATGAATATTCACGCCTTATTCCCTCTGTTGAAAGATTTCCTTCCTCAGCAGGCGGAAAAGGCTTCAAACCTATTGCTGATTATATCCACTCACTCGGGCTTAAATTCGGTATTCATATCATGAGAGGCATTCCCAGACAGGCTGCACACATGAATACTAAAATCAAGTGTGAAGGCGTCACTGCAAAAGATATTGCAAAGCCTTCGTCAATTTGTCCGTGGAATCCCGATATGTACGGTCTTGAAACTCATAAAAAGGGCGCGCAGGAATATTACGATTCCATTTTTGAACTTTATGCCGAGTGGGGTGTCGACTACATCAAATGCGATGATATTGCCAATACAGAGATGTGGCCTGATAAGCCTTATTCGGGCAGAGAAGAAATTGAAATGCTCCGCAAAGCAATTGATAAGTGCGGCAGAGATATGGTTCTCAGCCTTTCACCCGGTCCCGCACCCGTATGGGAGCATGAACATCTTGCCGCAAACGCAAATCTCTGGAGAATGACGGGCGATTTCTGGGATGAATGGAGCAAGCTTCATGCAATGTTTGAGCGTTGCTATGCATGGCAGGAATATGTTCAGCCGGGTGCATGGCCCGATTGTGATATGCTTCCCATAGGCAGGATTCAGAAGACCGAAGAGCTCGAAAAGTACAGAAACAGATATACCCGTTTTACTCATGATGAGCAGATAACGATGATGACTCTTTGGGGAATTTTCCGTTCACCGCTCATGATAGGTGCTGAAATGCGTGAAAACGATGAGTTCACTCTTTCTCTTCTTCAGAACAGAGAGCTTATCGATATGCTCAAAAACTCAAGCGGTGCAAGACAGTTCAGCAGAAACGAAACCGACGGCAAGGGCGAAATTATCTGGACTTCAAAGGGTGAAAACTGTAAATATGTTGCTCTTTTCAATACCGATGATAAAGTCAGAAACATAAAATTTGATATCAACGATATTGCGATCGGCGGTATAAATTATTCCGTATGGGATATGTGGAAGCATGAAGAATATGCGGTAACCGACGGTGAATTTTCGGCAGAAGTCAATTCCCACGGTGCAAGATTATTTAAAATCAAGGTGAAATAATTATGGAAAGAACACCCAATTACAGATTTGCAACCGAAAAGCCCGACCATATTATGGTCAGCATTTCGGGAGATGCCAAAACCTCAATGACGGTAACGTGGCGTTCAAGCCTTGATGTTACCGAAGGTTACGTTGAGTATTACGAAAAAGACGGAGAAAAAAAGCGTGCGGACGCAATCGTGAAGCCGTTCAAGAGTGATGTCAACACGAGCAATATTTTCTGGGCAACTCCGTCAGATCTGAAACCCGGAACAAGATATTATTATACCTGCGGAAGTGCGGAAAACAGAAGCAAAGAATATTGGTTTGATACCGAGGAAGAAAACCTCACAAAGTTCAGATTTATTGCGATTTCCGACCACCAAAAGGATAACGACCATTATAATCCCGATTATTCAACTCTCAACAAGTTCCTCAAAGATATTCTCGCAAAATACCCCGATGTAAAGTTTATTCTGACCGCAGGCGACAATACAAACTGCGGTCAGCATGAAATTCAGTGGAACGCAATGTTTGAGGGTATGGAAGGTATCATGGAGCATCTGCCCTATATGATGACCTGCGGAAACCATGATAACAGAGGCTTTGAGCATTATTTTCCCAACGAGGTTAACAGATACTATGCCGAGCCCGCTGAGTTTTTCAATACCCAGCTTGAATATTCATATCCAAAGAACGGTCCTGAGGGTTGGCAGACGGAAATTTATTCATTTGATTACGGCAACGTTCATTTCAATGTTTTCGGTGTTAATGAACCCGAGCTTATGAATGAATGGGCGATAGAAGATATTGCAAAAAGCGATAAAACCTGGAAACTCGGCACTCAGCATTTCCCCGTTTATTATGCAGGTCCCAACCTTGCAAACGATGATGATTATCCCATGATGCGCGAATCAATGGAAATGCTCGATATTCTTTTCTCGGGTCATGAGCATAACTTCTCCCGTTCATTTCCTATAAAGAACGAAGAGATTTTTGACAGACCCTCGCAGGGCACGATTCATTATGAACTCGGCAACGCAAATTTCAATCCTCCCGGAACAAAAACAACCGACAAAGTATGGCACGCATCTTTCTATCCTCATGAGGAACAGGTTTCCTCTTTTGCTCTTGTTGAGGTTGACGGCGATAAAATATCAATTATTTCCGAGCTTAACGACGGCAGAATCATTGATGAATTCTCAATTGATAAATCAAAAGACGAAATCAGACCTTACAGAGTTGCTCCGGTTTTCGGCGAAGGCAGAACGAGAGTGTATTATAAAGGTGTCGATCTTGCTCTTTGCAATATGTCAACTCCCGCTGTATGCAAAGACGGCGAGTGGTATATCGCTTTTGCAACTATGATAAGATTTGCAGGCGGTGAAGATATCCGTGAAAAGGGAAAGGTCACTCTTAAAATCTACGGAAGAGAAGTTACTTTCACCGAAGGAAGCAGTATTGCCGTGACAAATAAAGGCGATGTTGACCTCGGCGCGGAAGTTTTCAGAGGCAACGAAGGTCAGCTTTATATGCCCGTTGACGGCGCTTGTAAGGCGTTCGGAATGAAGTGGGCATATGCAAAGAGAAATAATTTTATAACAATCGAGCATATCAGTGAAGACCATCCGATTGTTCTGCAACCGTAACAAAAAACCGAGGCTTTAAAACCTCGGTTTTTTTATATGTTTTTGATTTCAATAACTGATAAAACAGAGTTTTCAACCTTGAATCTCACGTCAAACCCCGCAAATTCTATTCCGTAAATTCTTTCGGGAATATCCTGATAACCGGGTCGGGGGTCCTGCGCAAGGACTGCAATCAATGCCGATTGCTTTTCGCTCGGAATCATATTTAAAAGCTCATCAGGAAAATCAACGGTAAGTCTGCCATCCTTTTCATCAAGTGCAAAGCCGTTGCTTGCTTCGGGATGTGAGTCAACGTAGGGAAGATATGGCTTTATGTCGTAAATCGGAGTGCCGTCAAGCAAATCCGCACCTGCAACACGAAGAACATAACCGTACTTTTCCGTTTTTTCAATGCCGAGAAATCTTACGCTTGAAAGACCTATCGGATTAGGTCTGAAAGGGGAGCGTGTTGCAAAAACGCCCATTCTTTTGTTGCCTCCGAGTCTCGGCGGTCTGACCGTCGGAGTCCATTCCTTGTCCATGCATTCCGAAAACTGCCACAGAAGCCATAAATGCGAATATTCTTCAATGCCTCTCAGCGCATCGGGATTGCGGTATTCGGGTTCAAAAACTATCGTTGCTTCAAGCTCGTCAACAAGTCCGCTCTGACGGGGTATACCGAATTTTGACGAAAAATCGGTGTGAATATGAGCTATGATATTTATTTCGGTTTTCATTTTTTCACCTTTTGTTTTGTAAATATTTGTAATTCAATATTAATATTTCCGTAACACAATAAATTTCTTGCCGTGATATAGTTAAGATAAGGAAAGGAGTGGTAATATGGCAAATAAAAAACATTCGGACACAAAACAGTTTTTTCTCGGCGCCGCAATAACGCTTGCGGTCTGGGCTTTGGGAGTTTTTTCAGCAGGAAGAATGCCTTTTTTGGTTGACTATATTTATCTTCCCACGGAAAGCAGACTGATAACTCTGATATTTCCTTTTCTCTTTCTTGTGTATTCGATTGTCATTGCTGTTGTTTGCAAAAGAAAATCGAAAGACGCAATGTTATTCGGTTCATATTTATTTTTAGTTGTTCCTTCGGTTGCGTTTCTTTTTCTTTGGATAAATCAATATTTAGGTCTTGGATTTGAGGATTATATTTCATTTATTCTTTTGCTGTTTTTGATTCCGGCCATGCCTGCATTATCTGTTTTTGACGGCTTTTTCAGAGAGTTCTACGGAAATGTAAGACCTGCGGGCTTTTCTGAGGCGCATATTATTTTTTGCACTGTATTGATTGTTGCCTGTGTTTTGCCGCCGATAATTTATAAGTTTGTCAAATCAAAATAACATTATGGGCGGCATTGAGCCGCCCGTTTTTATTATTCCGGTTTTGCATATTCGTGAGGAATATTCTTGTCAATCATTTCCATAAGCTCATCAAGCGTTACGAGAACAACGTCCTCGTCAAGCTGACTTACGAAATATGCGAGATTTTCAATGCTGACGGTCCACGGATGAACATTGATAACGCTGTATCCGTTGATTGATTTAATATCTGCGGGGTAGAAATTGACTGTTGCTGCCTGCTCGTCAAGCCATTCGTTTGTAACGCTTGCACCCTCGCCGTCTGGATGCCAGAGAGAAAGACGGTAGCTGATAAAGGGCTTGTCGTTAACGAAATAAATCATGCCCTTGCCGCCCTCATATCTTGTTGGATCAAGGCTTAAAACACCGCCCTTGATGTTATCGTATCTTGCATAGTATTCAAGTCTGTCGGTAAGGATTTTATCGTCAATTTTATTTTCCGGAGTGCCGTCGAGAATCTGAACATATTCAAGATTGCTCTTCATCATTGAGGAAGCGGTTAAATCGGTGAATCCTCCGAGAGCGTCAAAGGGGTATTCGGTCGGATGAATATATCCTGCGCCCGAAACACCTGCCATGAAATAATCGTTTTCAGTTGCATCGGAATATATTCTTTTGACAGTAATAGGTGAAAATTCTTGGAGCAGTGGCGGAAATGACCATGTTATGGGGAACTGATTTTCGAGGGCAAGTTTTTGATAATATTCGCTGTATCCGTTCTGAATCCATTGAAGATTGTCGCCGTCGCTGAAAACGATTGCGCAGTAATGTTTGGTTGTGTCTGTGTATTCCTTTGTAACACTGTGCTTTTGTTCGGGAATATCATATCTGAACGAAGCAAGGTAACTGTTATTGTGGCTGTGATCTGAGGGGAGTGCAATATTGCCGTTTTTTGATGCCTGCTCAACGAATGCAACCTCGTATTTAACCCATCCGAGAACGGGAACGTTATCTCCTGCATGTTTCATAACATGACCGCGAAGAAGAGTCGTGTCTTCGTTATCGTCAATATAGAATGTGTAAAATCCTTGCTGAATTGCAAGGTCACGAATGCCCGTTACCTCATATTTAAGGCTGGCAAGTGCGTTATAATTGAACTCATCCTTATGTTTTTCAAAAAAACTCCACTGAAAAACCAAGTTGTATGTGTCATCTGAAAAATCCTCTTTAAGAGAAAGACCTGCATCAACTGCAAGCTGTTTCAGGCTTTCAGGTACGGGCAACCATCCGTAAAGAGCCGCAAGATTTGTTGCGGCGTTAAGACCTTCTGCCTTTTCGCTTTCACGGTAAAGAACATAACCCGAATCGGTTATGTATGATTTGAATTTGTTGAGAAGAGATTTGACGGTCCAATTTTCACCGTTTTCATCTTTGCGTATAAGTTCAATACCGCTTTTTTCAATCTCTTCAAGATAATAATTATCTGCTGAATTTGTGACTATATATATGAGCGGAGCGGTTTTTGCAACAACGCCCTGAAGACCTACCGCCATGTGACGTTCATCTTTGCTTTGGAATGTTGATGAATCAAGAACATAAAGCTTGTCTGAAAGTGTGTAGTCAATGCAGATATCGCCGAGTTGTAAAAGCTCCTGCTCAGGTTTTGCTTCAGGAGTTGCGGGCGTAAAGCATGAAATGAAAAACAGTATTATCGAAATAAAGAATGCTGTAAATCTTGTCATAAAAACACCACCTTATAATACAGAATAAATCATTGCCCGATTTTTGTCAACAAAAAAGAAAAGCACTTCCAAAAGGAAGTGCTATCTGGAGCTGCTAGGCGGAATTGAACCGCCGACCTCATCCTTACCAAGCACACAAGACCGATTCTCGGTCTTGTTTTGGAGACGATACCCCCAACAACCCCTTGACACTAAACAAGTTTTAGGAATCTTAATTATGTAGAGGTCTTGTTTAACATTAACTCAGACCTCATCTCTAAATCAATAACAGTATAAAACAATTCTATTATAAAATCAACAGGTATGTAATAAGTTTTTAACAACATTTATAAGCCTTTATAACAACCTAATAACAACTATTTAAGAAGAAAGATACAACTTTTTTTGAAAAAGTTTGTATCTTTCTTATTTTTGCATTTATAACGACTGATAAATTGTGGTTGCGTGATATACTGTAGACACAGCAGAGGGGAACACACCAAAACAAAACGCCTGAAAGGAGTGAACGAAACCAAGAGGCAAACGGTGAAACCTGAAGTGCTGAAATAAGGTAGCGACTTACCGCTGAATAATAAAAATAGGGTGGCGACCTAACGCCTATTATTAAGGAGAAAAATTATGTATGCAAATCACGAAAAGAAAGTTATTGTAATGACAAAGGCTGAATCAAAGGAAGCAGGAAAGTTCGGAAGTGAAAAGTTTGAAGAACTTGTAAAGTTCCGCACAATATTCACAGGTTATGAAATTGTTGTAAAAGCAAACTCAACCAAGAGAGACACATACAAAGGTCTTGGTTATGATTACATGAAGCGATACATCGAAGCTCATGAAAATAAGGAAGAAAACCTGAAAATGTTCTATAAGCTCAGGGGTCTTAATGAAAAAGGTGAAAGAGATGTTACTATCAAAGAATTCTCTTATGGTGACATTAAAATGTGGTTCTTGGCAACATACCCTGAAATAGAAGAATTCAACAACAAAACTGATGAGGAAATTAAGGAAATCAAAGCCAAGAGAGCAAAGGCTCGTGAAGAAAAGAAAGCCAAGCTTAGAGTTGTGGCTTAATTAAGAAAGGAAGGTGAATATCATGGCTAAGTCAAGAAAAAGAATAAACCCTGCAAGAATTGATTACGCAAACAAACAAATTATTCTTTATAAATGGTTTGCGGAAAAGGCAAAAAACCCTAAAAACAAGGAATATAAGACGCTTGTCGAGTATGTAAAGAGTTTCCCGAATTTTGATGTGGTTATCCGTGAGAATATAAATGCTAACAGCAATCAGGAACACTACAAAGGATTAACTTATGATTATATGAAAGAATATATCAACAGATTTGAGCCTGTTGAAACAAGAGATGCTGTTCTCAAAGAACTTGATGATAAACTTTTTATCAGTGAATGTCATTCAAAAGCATACCGTTATCCTGAAATTAAAAATTGGTTTTTGAAGAAATATCCTGAAATCGTAAATTACGGTATGCCGACTGTTGACAAAAACTCTGATGAAGTCCAAGAGGAAAAAGATAACGCAGTTATAAAAATCGATAACGCAGTTGCAGAAAACGATAACGCAACTGAAGAAAATGAAATAGTTGACCCTGCCGCCTGAAAGGAACAAATCCATGTATTTTAATAAAGCAAGTCCGCCGCTGAATTCACTCGAGTTCAGCGGTGCTTTTGTTTGCGGCGACCGCTCTTTTTTGATTTTAACAAAAAATTTTTGTATAATATATTTAGAAGGTAGGACAATGTCTGATATTTCATTTAAAAGAAAATTTACAAGTAAAAGGAGAGATAAAATGAAGACTATAAAAAATAAAAAAATTGACCTTCGCCTGACTGAAAAAGAAAAGGAAGCAATCCAAGAGTAGGCAAGAAAATATCACATGAATACAAGTCAGTATATCAGATTTATTTGCGAACAGTGGAGGATTTGCGGCTATGGGCGTTTTTATTCAGGCACCGATACTGAGGGCTAATGGAGAAAAAAACAGGGATAAAAAGTGGGGAATGGCAATGAGAACGAATCACCTTGAATCAATAATATTTAACGGTCTGACAGGCAAAGAAGGAGCTTAGCTGAAACTGATATTATTTCTGACAGGAAATGCAGATAACGGCAGTTTTGCCGTTCCTGAGGCAACGGTCATGAGCAGATGCGGAATGTCAGAAACAACGTATAAGAGTGCAAGAAAAAAGCTGATTGAAAAAGGTTGGATAATCCACAAGCCAAGCGAAAACGGTCAACAAGGCGAAATCATCGTTGATTATGATGCGATTTATAAAAGTGCGGAGAGGGATATTGAAAATACCCCTTCCCCTGACAATGAATATACCCCTTCAAATTCTGAATACACCTCAGCAGGGGTTATTGAAAATACGCATAATAATATAGAGAAAATTATAAGCTCGAATAATATAAATTATAACAATATAAAGAATCCAAAAGCAAGTGGGAGTTTAACAGACGAACACGGTAATTTTAAATTTTAATAAAGGAGAATGAATATGAGTAATTTACACATACAGAATATTTACAACAAATACATAGAGCAAGAATGGAGTAAAAAGTTTTAGTGTTCGGGGGTTTATTCAATAACCGTCAACAATAAAATCGTTTATATCGGTAAAAGCAAAGATATTCTATACCGAATGGCGGAACATTGGGCTTCAATGGGAAATCCAAAAGAGAATAAATACAAAGTTCTTGCGGAAGCCCATAGGCGGAGATATAACGTCAGATTCAACGTTCTTTATACCGCCAAGAGCAAAACAAGAGCAGAAATCGAAGAAGAAATCGGAGAAAGAGAAGGATATTTCATCCGCCTGTATTAGCCGCCGCTGAACACTCAGATTCCAAAAGAGGAAAATTGGAGAAGCTATACAGTCAACAGGGGTGCATTGAATATATCCCTTGATGATATTATGGAAGGAGAAAATATATGAATAAAGATTTATTGGAGTTTAACAGAGCATAGGGCAAAGTTCCCGATTTGTTTTATTATCAAATGAACGGCAAATCTGCAATAGAAAACTATACAGAACAGAGAGATAATTTCTTCAACTCATTACAGGATTCGGAAGAACCTGAGACTGTTCAATTCATCTTTACAAGTGAGGTGAAATAACAGTGTCGAATCCAAAAGACAAAAAGAAGAAGAAAAAGAAAAACATAATCGAGGCGGAAATTCTTGCCTTTATGCAAAAGAGCATGAAAACCGCACTCGATATGGCACTTGATGAAATATTCAAGGATTGGAAATAAGCGAAACGGCAAACCAAGAGAAACAATCTCACGGTTTGCCGTCTTTTTTCGTTTATATTCCTTTTGGTTCGCTTGACGGAGAAACAATCATTCTATCATTTGCGGTCGGGATAAACCGTAATCCGAAACAAAAATCACATTCAGACGGAGAACAAGCCACGCAATTCCGCAAAGGGAGAAAGTGTTTTTGATTCTCCCGAAATATACCCCCTGACCCCTGTTCAGAAAAACAACTGCTTTCCTTCACACTTTAAGCTCGGTAAAAATCGGGTGTATTCCGTGCAAAAATCGCCGTTATTTGTTAAAGAAACTCTGTTCGCCCTTTACTGAGCATCGGGGTCTTTTACATACTCAACCAAATCGCCAACCTGACAGTCCAAGAGGGAGCAAAGAGTATCAATAGTTTTCCACGATACCAATTCACCGTGTCTGATTTGTTGAAGGTATGATTGACCGATAAGTTTTTCTTCACGGATTTTCGTTGAAGAATAACCTTTGTTTTTCAACGCATCCATAATATCAATCTTATACTGTAATGCCATATTTTAGCACCACCTTTCCCAGCGTAATCATTCTATCATATAATTGCACTAAAATCAAGTGCTAAAATTGCACAAATATTGCACTAAAAATTAGTGTAATATGTCAATAGACAGCACTAATATTTAGTGCTATAATATAGACAGTTGATAAACACCAAACAAATAAAAACAAAGGAGATAACAACTATGTCAAACAACGAAATCG
>CALAQQ010000070.1 GCA_937888485.1 uncultured Clostridia bacterium | reverse complement strand
TATGTTCAGAAGAAGAATATTTGGCGTTAGAGAAGGCTTTTTTTGATAAAGAAGACAATTTAAAAAAATGAGTATGTCTTATATGAAAAAGGAAGTGGGGCAATGAGAAGAAATGACGGAAGAGAAACATGGTTCAGATTGCTGGAGTGGGATAAAGGTCAAACACCAGCAGAACGTTTGGCGGCAATAATTTTGACCAATGAGGGGTTTAGAAATATTGATCCTTCGCATCCGTTAGGAGGAAAGGATGGCTTGAAAGACATGGTCATTTCTTATAATGGAGCAAGATGGATTGGTGCGGTATATTTTCCTAGAGGACAACAGGATTTTTCTGAAATAAAAAATAAGTTTATTCATGACCTGGATGGTGTGAAAAAGAATGGAGCTAATGGGATTGCGTTTGTGACAAATCAGGAACTGCGTTTGGCAGAAAGAAAAGACCTATCTGAAATAGATGCAAATGCAATACTTATGATTTCTTCTTCATCTAATCCAACTTTCTCTACATCTTCTTCCTCTACTTTCTCTTCTGTCTCTTTCGTTTCTCTCTCCAAGGAACGGCGAGACTATCTTGGATGCTTGTGCAGCTCCTGGAGGTAAGGCTATGCAGATTGCCGCCTCTGTGGGCGCAAATGGCAAGGTCTTTGCCTTTGATGCCGTGGAGGAGCGTCTAAGCCGTCTTCGCGAAAACGCTCTTCGGACGGAGCTGAGCAATATTGAAATCAGGCAAGCCGATGCTACATCCTCAACGCTTGCCGGCTTGCTTCCTTCTTCTCAGCTGGATGCGATCCTTGCCGCAGGCGGCATGGAAAAGGGCGACGTGATGCTGATCGTTGCCGATAAGAACAAGGTGACGCTCCCCACGTTGGGCGCGTTGCGCAACATTCTGGGTAAGCCCGGCAGATGAGTCAAGGAAAATGGGATACGAATAATCGCAGGCAAAATATGAGAAGAAACCTGCAAATAATGTAGATCCGTATGCTATGGCTGCTGTAATTGCAAGAAGCCTTCCTGCTCCGCTTCCAAGTTCAGCAATGCCGGGGGCAACAAGCCCTACTATTATTAGTGGAATTATGAATCCCAGGAAATTGCCGAAAATACCGTTGATTGTTACAAAAATCCTGTTGAGGAACTCTGGGAAAAAGATGGAACAAAGGATACCCAGAGCAATTGCAATAGCCACCTTTCCCAATAGCGGCATGTTTTTCAATTTGTTTATCATAGTCAATTATTTAATTCCGAATATTTTTTAAATTTAATACATTTGCACGAATAATCAGATAAAAATCCTGAATTTTATGAACAAACACTTAAGGACATTAAGAATTGTTGTTGCAACACTCATATTTGTTGTAATCACCTGCGGTTTTTTGAATATGAGCGGAGGCAACGCCCTCTCACAGGCACTTTTAAGGACCCAGTTTGTGCCGGCTTTAGTTTCTGTTTTTACAGGGAGTGCATTGGCATTCATCATATTGATGCTGCTCACATTACTGTTTGGCAGAGTATATTGTTCATTCCTTTGTCCTCTTGGAATTTTTCAGGACATCATCTACAGAATTTCAAAATTTGCAAGGAAACGTGCAAACGGAGGGAAGAAACATCGCGAGGTATACCGCAAACCGCACAATATTCTAAGATATACGATTCTTGCACTTTCAGGAATCAGTTTTGCTGCACTCTTCACTTACCCGGTTGCTCTGCTGGATCCTTACTCAAACTACGGCAGAATTGCAACTCACATTTTCGGCACAGTGGAAACATTCATCACCAATATGCTGTCGGGAGTAATGCCTGATTATTTCTTTACACAGAAATATGTTTCAATAGGTTCTGTTGCCTTCATATACTCTTTGGTTTTCTTTTTTGTAGTGGTGGTTTTCAGTGCTGCAAGGGGAAGGCTCTATTGCAATACAATATGTCCGGTAGGTTCTTTCCTTGGACTTGTGGGCGGTATCTCATTATTCAAACCTGTCCTTGACAAAGAGAAATGTGTAAAGTGCGGTCTCTGTGCAGGAAGCTGCAAAAGCAATTGCATTAATCTTGAAACAAAAGAGATAGATGCCACAAGGTGTGTTGCATGCTACAATTGGCTCACATCTTGTAAAAGGGGCGGTGTGAAACTTGTTCCGGTATGGTTCAACAATAAACACAAATCATCTTATAAAAGGGATATAGAGAGTAAGGAACGAAGGGCTGCATTGGTTGCCATGGGAGGTTTTGCTGCAGCAGTAGCGGCCAGAGGGTTAATGTTCCCAAAATCACTTAATGCTGTCAATAGGAACAGCATCTCTGACAATAAACCTGTAATGCCTCCTGGAGCTGGAAATCTTACAGCATTCAAGGAAATGCCTCTTACTGTTATCACTGATGCTTATTCAACGGAATGTGAAATAAGGAATACACCGAAAAGCATGGAAATTCTTTCTTATAATGGGGATTTTGATACTTCATTCACCAATAAGGTTGTTCTTGAAAGCATCGGAGTAAGTGTTGACTGTGTTCTTGCTGTGTGGTGTTCTGATTTACGATATACCTTTTCGTCAAAGGACGATAAATGTGTTGTGTCGGGAACATATCTTGCAACAATAGTTTACAGAGATTCCGAAAACCAATACGGTGTTATTCAGAAACCTGTTGATTTTGATTGTTCGGTAAAAATGAACAATAAATGCGAAAGAATTGTGTGCCACGGTTCTGCACAGATTTCTTCTTGTTCATGCGCCGTAACAGGAGACAGCAGACTTGAACTCAAGACAGAGCTTATCCTGTCCGGAATGGTTCTTTCAAGTTCTATACATAAATATATAGGCACAATTGAAAAATCGGGTGAAAACAACAAAAAAGAAAAATCTTGTGCGTTAACCATATATTACTGTGATAAAGGAGAAAATGTCTGGAATATAGCCAAAAAGTATTCGACAACAATTGATGCCATTATGCAGGAAAACAATATGGATTGCGATGTTACCGAAAAGCCGGGCATGATGCTTATTCCGGGAGTATAAATTTTGTTTGCCGTGAAAAAATAAAACCGTGACATTCTTAATAAGAAAGGAAACGCATATGAAGATTTTTGATGTTACGGGTGACAGCTTTACAAACGAGGTTGAAAACTATAAAGGAACGGTTCTTATTGATTTTTTTGCTGATTGGTGTACTCCGTGCAAAATGCTTTCTCCGATAATTGAGGACGTTGCATGGAAAACAGGTGACAGAGTAAAGGTTTGCAAAATCAATGTTGACGATGAAAAAGAACTTGCCGAAAGGTTTGGCGTTATGAGCATACCGACCCTTGTGGTTATGAAAAACGGAAAAGTAAGAAACAGGAGTATCGGAGTAACAGGAAAAAAAGCAATTATGGATATGCTTGATTAAAAATGTGCTATTTTAGACAAAATAATAAAATTGTACAATTGTAATATATTGACACTCCTTCTGTTTTTAGATATAATAAATTTAACAGCTGATGCTGAAATAATTACAGGAGGACAATATAATGGAATTTTTAACAGAAATCCTTGCTATGGTTGAGCAGATTCTTAATTATGTCAAGGAGACAGATGCAGCAGCAATTGTTGAAATTATCAAGAACGCTCTTGCAACAATTCTCGGAGATGTTGCTCTGTAAACCATATAAGAAATCGGTGCAGTTTCGACTGCACCGTTTTTTTATATATTAACTATTGAAAAAGCAGATTACTTCTGTTAAAATATTGTTAAAATATGATTAAACAGAAATAAAGGATGATTTTGATGGCAAAGTGTAAGGTTATTTCACACAGAGGTGCTAATCTCGATGCTCCCCAGAATACCATACCGGCATTCGAACGTTCTCTTGAAATAGGCGTAGACGGTTTTGAAACGGATATCCATCTTTCTTCCGATGGTATTCCTGTCATTTGCCATAACTATACAATAGACGAAACTTCAAACGGAACAGGTGAAGTTAAAGGCATGACTTTTGAAGAACTTCGCAGTTATGATTTCGGTTCATGGTTCAATGAGAAATTTAAAGGGACAAAACTTCCGTCGGTTGAAGAGTTCCTGACTCTTTGCGAAACCGCAGACATTGAAATAATGAATATTGAAATAAAACCGCCTCTTGACGGAGATATGTCAATTGTTGCCAAAACAATAGAGACTGTCAAAGCTCATGGCCTTTTTGATAAACTTCTTATTTCAAGCTTCAGTGCCGATGTTCTTGTTGAGTGTAAAAAGGTTGATCCGAAATGCAAAACGGGATATCTTTACGCACCGAACAAAAAGCATTGCTATACACAGATGCTTTTCGGTTATGTTGAGTTTGCCAAGAAAATCAAAGCTGATTATCTTCATCCTCATTTTCTTTCGGTTAACAGAAGATATGTCCGCAGACTTCACAAAAACGGCATCGGAATCAATGTTTGGACTGTTGATAAAGAAAAAACCGCACGTAAGCTTCTTAAACTCGGCGTTGACGGTATAATAACAAATGATCCTATAATGGTTAATAAACTGATAGCTGAATTATGAATAATGGGAGAGAAAATATAAATGAAGTTCAAGAGAATCATATCTTTGGTTTTATGCGTTCTGATTTTATCCTGTGCTTTTGTTCCTGCAGCATCTGCTGTGGAAAAAAAGAATGATTATCCCATAGTTCTTATACACGGATTAATGGGTTGGGGTGAATCTGACGGTCTTAATGATGTTGTTCCTTATTGGGGAACTTTGTGCGGAAACGTGCCTGAATATCTTCGCGGAAAGGGCGTTGAAGTATATACCGCAAGCGTTGGAGGTCAGAGTTCCGTATGGGATCAGACCTGTGAGCTTTATGCTTTGCTTACAGGCACAAGAGTTGACTACGGTGAAGCTCATGCAAAAGAACACGGACATGCACGTTACGGACGCACATATAAAGAACCTCTTTACCCTGAATTCGGTAAAAAGAAAGTTCATCTCTACGGTTACAGTCTCGGCGGTCCCGTTGCAAGACTTTTTGCATCGTTGCTTGAATACGGTTATCCCGAAGAACTTGCAGCGTGTAATAATCCCTCGCCTCTGTTCAAAGGCGGAAAAGGTCATTGTATTTATTCAGTTACAACAGTAGCTGCTCCTCACGACGGAACATTGGTTATGGACAGAAACGGCTCTGTTCTTGTCAACGCGTTCGTTGAAATTGAATATATGGTAGGAGGACTTATCAGCAACTCACCATACCGAACTTTTTGGGATCTTCAGTTTGAGCAGTTTGGCTATACCGATTATCCCGATGACGGTATGGAGGGCGATTTCAGCATTGAGAATGCTAAACGGATTCTTGATTCAAAAGACTGTGCATTTTATGATCTGACTGTTGAAGGAGCAAGAGAAGTAAACAAGAAAATAAAAATTGTTGATGATATTTATTATTTCTCAATAACTTCCGAAAGCTGTTTTGTCGGACCCATAACAGGAAAGGTTTATTCCGATGTGATTATGAATCCGTCACTTCTTCTGACTTCTCCGATAATTATAGGACATGAAAACGGCGAATATATGGGCGAAATTATTGATGACAGCTGGGATATTAACGATGGTATTGTCAGCACATATAAGTCATTATATCCCAAGGGCGAACCTCATAAAGATTATAACCCTGACGATGTGAAAAAAGGTGTATGGAATGTTTTGCCCGTTATCAACAATATGGACCATACTGACTTTATGGGTCTTATAACCAATCCGATAAAGGTTTATCGCTTCTACAACAGCGTTTGCGAAATCATATATTCAATCTGATTTTAAATCCCGATGCTTTTGTATCGGGATTTTTGCTTGATTTCGTGTTGAATAATGATTTATAATATGTTATAATACAAAACGGTGATTAATTATGGCGGTTTATATATCAAATCATTCATCGGAAACCGAAAATATCGGATACAGGCTTGCAAAATCGGTTAGATACGGATCGGTGATTGCGATGTTCGGTGACCTCGGAGCAGGAAAGACAGCGTTTACCCGAGGCTTTGCAAAGGGAATGGATATCAATGCCGATGTGAGCAGTCCGACCTTTGCGCTTGTTAATGAATATCGCGGTAACGGAAAAACGCTTTATCATTTTGATATGTACAGAATTTCGGGATGGGACGACCTTTATTCCACAGGGTATTTTGATTATCTTGATATGGGAGAAACTCTCATAATTGAATGGAGCGAAAACATAGAAGCGATTCTTCCCGATGACTGTGTAAGAGTGACAATAACAAAAACGGATAATCCCGACGAAAGAAATATTGAAATAATTGGAGCTGAACTCATTGAAAATTCTTGCAGTTGATTCCTCGGCAAAAACAGCGAGCGTAGCTGTAACAGACGGTGAAACATTGATAAGCGAATGCTTTGTCAATGCGGGTCTTACACATAGCCGTA
The DNA here is from genome assembly GCA_937888485.1 of uncultured Clostridia bacterium. Taxonomy (GTDB): domain Bacteria; phylum Bacillota; class Clostridia; order Oscillospirales; family Acutalibacteraceae; genus CAG-177. The sequence goes on along the minus strand of CALAQQ010000070.1, from coordinate 28,264 downwards.
CTCTCATGCCGATGGTTGACAACGCCCTTTCGCAGGCTGATTTGAAAATTGATGATATAGATGCATTCTGTGTCAATGCGGGTCCCGGTTCATTTACCGGCATACGCATTGGAGTTGCGGCAATAAAAGGTCTTGCACTTTGTCAGGACAAGCCATGTGCAGGTGTTTCAACTCTTGAATCGGCGGCATATAATTTTATCGATGAAAACTGTCTTGTTTCCGTTTCCATGGATGCAAGATGCAATCAGGTTTATACAGCTTTATTCAGATGTGAAAATTCAAAGGTTATACGTCTTAGTGAAGATAATGCCGTTTCGATAGATGAACTCTGCGGTGAGCTTTCGTCTTATAACGAAAAGATTTATCTTGCAGGTGACGGTGCCGAAATTTGCTATAACGCATTCAAAGACAAACTTGAAAATGTTGTTCTTTCAGGACAGAACAGAAGATATCAGAGAGCTTACGGTGCGGCTCTTGCGGCGGTTAACAATGAAGAAAGGTTTTCTTCTTCCTCAAATATTGCACCAGTTTATTTAAGACTTCCCCAGGCAGAACGCGAACTCAAGTTAAAAAATAATAAGTGATAATAAAGGAGAAACAAGATATGATAGCATTAGGAAGTGACCATGCAGGTTATGAACTCAAGCAGGCAATAATCAAGCATCTTGAAGAAAGAAATATAGAATATAAGGATTACGGCCCTTATTCTGCAGATTCTGTTGACTATGCTGTTTATGCCGAAAAAACAGCAAAAGGTGTTGTCGGCGGTGAATGTGAGCTCGGTATTCTTTGCTGCGGAACAGGTGTCGGAATCTCTATTGCCGCAAATAAGGTAAGAGGCATTCGTGCCTGCTGTTGTTCGGATAAATTCTCTGCTGAAATGACAAGACTTCATAATGATGCAAATATGCTTTGCCTCGGTGGCAGAGTTGTTACTCCCGAACAGGCAGTTGAACTTGTTGATTTATTCATCGATACACCTTTCAGCGGTGAGGAACGCCACGCGAGAAGAATCGCGCAGATAACAGAGCTTGAAGAAAGATTTTAATTAACGGAGGAAAATGTTATGGCAAAAGTTGTTGTAATGGAGCATCCCCTTATCCAGCATAAGCTTACATTTCTCAGAGATAAAAACACAGGTTCAATGGAGTTCCGTAATCTTGTCAGTGAGATAGCAATGCTCATGTGTTATGAAGCCACCAGAGACCTTCCTCTTGAAGAAGTTGAAACAGAAACTCCCGTTGCCGTTGCAAAAACAAAAGTTATTGCAGGCAAGAAACTTGCTTTTGTTCCAATTCTCAGGGCAGGTCTCGGAATGGTTGACGGTGTTCTTGCTCTTGTGCCCTCGGCAAGAGTCGGTCATATCGGTCTTTACAGAGACCCTGAAACCCTTCAGCCTGTTGAATATTATTGCAAGCTTCCGGCAGATATTGAGGAGAGAGAGGTTATTGTTGTTGACCCCATGCTTGCAACCGGCGGCTCGGCAATTGACGCAATTTCACAGATTAAGAAGCGTAACCCCAAGGAAATCAAGTTTATGTGCATTATCGCAGCTCCCGAAGGACTTAATGCACTCAAAGAAGCTCATCCCGACGTTGATATTTTTGTCGGTGCACTTGATGACCATCTCAATGACCATGGCTACATTGTTCCCGGTCTCGGTGATGCAGGTGACAGAATTTTCGGAACCAAATAATTATCAATAAAAAAATCCTCCGTTCAACGGAGGATTTTTTGTGAGTTTAATATGTGTTATGAGTTTTTGTTAATTAATGAATCGGTCAGTTCAAGAATTATCGGTGCGATTTTTTGACGTCTCTTGATAATGGCAAACTGATTAACTGGGTACGCAGCAATCATTGTTATTATACCGATAATTCCGAGAAAAACGCCTCCCCAGAATTTTTCATCGGGAACGAGAAGAATCATGCTGAGTCCTGCACCAAAAACAAGTGTTCCGATAATACCCGTAGCAATAGATATTGCGGAAGCAATATCATTAACACTCTTATCAAGTTTTTTTACTTTTTCAAGAACCGACTTTTTTTCTTGATTCGGTTCATATTTTTGTCTGATTTTTCTGATTTCCTCATTTTCATATGATGAATAAGAATAGGTTACCTGCTTGTTTTCCATATATAACTCCTTGTGTTTGTGATGACTAAATTATATATTTACACATTTAAAAAGTAGTAATATTTCGTTTGAGAATTGTTATATCTTTTTAAGAATTACAGTAAATGTGCTTCCGACTCCGAGTGTGCTCTCGACTATAATTTCACCGCCAAACAAATCGATTGTTTTTTTGACAAGTGCAAGACCGAGACCGTTTCCTTTTGATGCATGAGAGGTATCTCCTTGATAGAATTTGTCGAAAATATGAGTTATGGTCTGAGCGTCCATACCGCAGCCTGTATCCGAAATGCGGACCTTGACTTTATTGCCTTCCGATTTAAGAGAAATACCGATTTTTCCTTTTTCTGTGTATTTGAAAGCATTGGAAATGAGGTTTGTCCATACAAGTTTAATAAGTTCGGGGTCAGATCTGATAAAAACATTTTCTTCTATGTCTGCTTCCATTTCCAGCATTTTGTCTTCCCAAATATTTTCATAGGCAAGAACTATTTCACAAAGCTGTTCGCTCAGACAGAATCTTTGAGTGTTAGGATAAATATTCTGATTCTCAAGTTTGTTCAGTTTCAGTATGTTTGTAATGAGACTTGAGAGATGTGATGAAGCGGAAACGATTGTTTTGGCATATTCAATTCTTTTTTCTTCGGGTAATTCAGGCTGTTCAAGAAGCGCTCCGTAATTGTGAAGAACGGCAAGAGGTGTTTTCAACTCATGAGAAACTGAAGAAATGAAATCTGTACGCAATGTTTCAATTCCCGATAATTCTTCCGTCATTTTATTAAGATTATCAATAATTCTGTTGTATTCATTTATTGTTGACGGAATTGTAACTGGCTTTATTCTTGTTGTGAAATCTCCGCTTGTTATTTTGTCTGTGGCATCGATAATCTGTTGTGTCGGCTTTTCAACAGTTATTTTTCTTCTAATAGAGTTGAAAACGGCAAACACAAATCCGAGAAAAACCGCATTCCAGAAAGTAAACAAAGCTGCAAGCCGTGTGTTTTCTTCCGTGAAAACGACTTCGGCATCTCTTGAAAAGATTTCAAGAAACAAAACAAGGTTACATGTCAAACAAAATGCAATAAAAGTAAGCGATGTTATAAAATAAAAGATGAATGAAAGAATTCTTTTCTTTTTACTCATCCTTTAATCACCGCCTTGTAGCCGAGACCGTGAACGGTTACAATTTCAATTTCATTGCATTGAGAAAATTTATCCCTGATTTTTGTTATGTAAACATCAACGGTTCTTGTGCTTGAGTTTGTGTCAATATCCCAGAATTCATCCATAAGCTGAGAACGTGTGAATGCTTTTTTGGGATAGGAGAGAAGTTTGAAAAGCAAATCAAATTCTCTGACGGTAACCGTGATTTCTTTGTTGTTGTAATAAGCTGTATGTTCATCGGCATCGAGAATAAGATTACCGATAACAAGTTTTTTGTTGTTTGCTATTTTGGCTCTCCTTAAAAGTGCACCGATGCGTAGATTAAGCTCATCATAATCAATCGGTTTAACCAGATAGTCATCTATTCCGATTGAATATCCAAGCTGTTTTGCGGTAAAATCTTCTCTGGCTGTCATAAATATAATCGGTGTTTCTTTGTTGTATTCCCTGATTGCGGCAGCAAATTCAAAACCGTCGGTTCCGGGCATCATTATATCAGAAATAATAAGGTCAATTTGATTTTCATAAAGAACATCATAAGCTTCGTTTGCATCATAGCTTGCAAAGGTCTCGAAACCTTTCCCGGAAAGATAACTGCAAACGGCTTTGTTGAGATCTCTGTTATCCTCAACAATAAGAATTTTCGGCATATATATGCACCTCCGAAGATAATATATCACAAAATTGTTTATAAAATATTAAAAATAAAAATTTTTAAAATTTATTTTGAAAAAAGCAAAAAATTGCTTGCTTTTCCGAATGTATTGTGATATAATGCCATAGCAAATCACACGCAGAGCTATTTTTATTATGAGTGCGGAGCTCAAATCCGTTGTAATATCAGGCTTTGCGGCGGTTCGTATCTGACATTAGATACAAAATTTAACTTAGGAGGAAAAACAAATGTCAGTAGTATCAATGAAGCAATTGCTTGAAGCAGGTGTTCATTTCGGACACCAGACCAGAAGATGGAACCCCAAAATGGCTGAGTACATCTTCACAGAACGTAACGGCATCTACATCATCGACCTTCAGAAAACAGTAAAGAAGCTCGAAGAAGCCTATATGTTCATTCGTGAAATCGCAGCAGACGGCGGTGAAGTTCTCTTCATCGGCACAAAGAAGCAGGCTCAGGATTCCGTTAAGGAAGAAGCTATCCGTTGCGGTATGCCCTATGTTAACGCACGTTGGCTCGGCGGTATGCTTACAAACTTCAACACAATCCAGAAGAGAATCAAGAGACTTGCTCAGCTCAAGGCTATGGAAGCTGACGGTACATTCGATCTTCTTCCCAAGAAGGAAGTAACAAAGCTCAACCTTGAAATTGAAAAACTCGAAAAGTTCATGGGCGGCATCACAGAAATGAAGAAGCAGCCCGCAGCTATGTTTATAGTTGACCCCCGCAAGGAAAGAATTGCTGTTCTTGAAGCTAAGAAGCTCGGTATCCCCATCGTTGCAATCGTAGATACAAACTGCGATCCCGACGAAGTTGACTATGTAATCCCCGGTAACGACGATGCTATCCGCGCTGTTAAGCTTATCGCAGGTGCAATGGCTGACGCTATTATTGAAGGCAGACAGGGCGAGCAGACAGCTCCCGCAGCAGAAGCAACAGAGGAGGAATAATATAATGGCAGCATTTACAGCTAAAGACGTTCAGGCTCTCAGAGAAAGAACAAACGTTGGCATGATGGATTGCAAAAAGGCACTCGTTGAAGCTGACGGTGATATGGAAAAGGCAGTTGAAATTCTTCGTGAGAAGGGTCTTGCAACTGCAGCTAAGAAGGCAGGCAGAATCGCAGCAGAAGGTGTTATCGGTCTCTATTCAGACGGTAAGGCATCAGCTCTTGTTGAACTCAACTGCGAAACAGACTTCGTAGGCAACGGTCCCGAATTCAAGGCTCTTGCAAATCAGATTGCAAAGACAGTTGTTGAAGCAAAGCCCGCTGACCTCGATGCTCTTCTTGCAACAACAATTTCAGAAGGCTCGGTTTCAGTTGCTGATGCAATTCAGGAACTCTTCCTTAAGATTCGTGAAAACCTCAAGCTTCGCCGTTTTGTTCTTGTTGAAGGAACAGCTGTTTCGTACATCCACGGCGGCGGTTCAGTAGGCGTTCTCGTAAGCTTTGAAACAAACGCAGACGCAGACAGCGCTGAGTTTATCGCTATGGGTAAAAACATCGCTATGCAGGTTGCAGCTATGAGCCCCGAATATCTCAGCAAGGAAGATATTTCTGCTGATGAGCTTGCAAAAATGAAGTCCATCACTATCGACAGCTCACTCAACAAGCCCGAATCACTTCCCAAGCCCATTCTCAAGAAGCTCTTCGAAAAGGCTTGCAACGAGAAGCTCTTCAGCGATGAAGACATCGCTGCTTATGAAGAACAGAAGAACAACAACTTCCTCTTCAATTTCCTTTCAAAGGAAGCAATTGCTACTCTTGCAAATCTTGCAGTAGCAGGTAAAGACGAATTCATGAATGACAAAATTTTTGCAGGTGCTGTTGAAGGCCGTATCAAGAAGCAGCTTAAGGAAATCTGCCTTTTTGATCAGACTTTCGTTCGTTCCGACCTCTTTGACGGTACAGTTGCAGGTTACGTTGCAAATGTTGCAAAAGAACTCGGCGCTGACATCAAAGTAACAGGCTTCACCCGTCTTGCTAAGGGCGAAGGCATCGAAAAGAAAGAAGATGACTTTGCAGCAGAAGTTGCAAGCATGATGAAATAATTATAAAAATTCTCCCGTACCGTTCGGTGCGGGAGTTTTTTGTTTATAAATGTGCGGTTGAGTTTATGTAACTGAAAACGATATCGCCGTATTTATTCGTTCCTTTTTTATAAAATACAACCTTTGTTATACCCGTATTATTGAAATCGATATCAAAAGCAGGAACTTTATCGGTATAACCCATGATGTGAAAAACCATATACGTTATAAACGCTGCGTGGGAAATAACGGCAACCTTTTCTCCGTTCTTATATTTTGAACGGAGATAATTTATTGCTCTTGCCCCTCTTTCAAAAAGACCTTTTTCATCGCTGCCCGATGTCGATTCCATGAGCCTTGAATCGGGGTCAACTCCGTCAGCGATTATCGCCGTCGGACAAAGTTCGCGCAGTTCTTTCATAGAAACGGCATGGTATTCTTCGGGAATGCCCATTTCAGAAAATACGGGATGAATGTTAAGCTCTTTATCTGTCGGCTGTTTATTGATGATTTCGCCAGCCGTTCTGACCGCTCTCATGAGTGCACTTGAATAAACCGCATCGAAATCGATATCCGAAAGATAATTTCCTGCGGCAACCGCCTGATTTATTCCTTTTTCGGTCAGAAGAGGGTCTGCGCCTTCTCTGAGCGTCAGTTCGGTTCTTCCGTTATATCCGATATTACCCATGCTTTCGCCGTGGCGGATAATATAAAGCTCAAGTTCAACAACTGGTTTTACGTTTTCCATATCTTCCTCCGAAAATAATTATAATAAAATTATATGATTAATTTTCATCCTTGTCAATTATTGTTATTTTCTTGACATTATAAATATTAATGATTAAAATATATTTTATAGTCAGCGAGGTGATTTTATGGGTGTTTGTTATATTGTCGGTGCAGGCGAATGTTTTGTTCTTGACATTAACAAAAAAACTGACGATATTATTATTGCTGCAGACGGAGGATATAAATATCTTCTTGATGCAAACATTGAACCCGATTTTATTATCGGTGATTTTGATTCTCTCGGAAGAATACCCGACAGAAGCAACGTTATAAAATTGAATCCTGTCAAAGATGAAACTGATATGAATGCCGCAGTGGAAATAGGGATTGAAAAAGGTTTTACCGAATTTCATGTTTACGGTGCGTGCGGAGGCAGAATCGACCATACTCTTGCAAACATCCAGCTTACAGCCTCTCTTGCTGTAAGGAATATGAAGGCATTTATTCATGACGGGGAAACAATTATAACCGCCGTTTGTAATGGTTCAATAAAATTTACAAAGGATTATAAAGGCTATATTTCTGTTTTTTCACATACCGAAAAATGTACAGGTGTTACTTTAAAAGGTCTGAAATATACTCTTGATAACGACACACTCAGCAACATTTTTCCTCTCGGTGTCAGTAATGAATTTATTGGATATGAAAGTGAAATAGCTGTTACCGAAGGAACGGCGATTGTAATATACGGCGAAGTCGTTTTTTGACTTTATGCTGTTTATATAGAATAATTAAAAACAAAGGAGATTAAAAATGAAAACTGTTTCGAAAAGACTTATCGGTATGTTGCTTGCTGTAATGGTTGTTTTTACAGCTATTGTACCTTCTGCCGTTGCAGACGGAATAACATACTGGGAATATTTATGGTACAAGGAATACAATAACGGTGTTATTCTTTTTCCGGGAAGTAATGAAACCGAAATGAATGTTTCATGGTATCACACCGAAGAAACTGAGCCGAAGGTTTATTTGTTCAGCGATAATGACTTTGAAAATATAAAGACCTTTACCGGTGAATGTGTTGAAACCTATGACGGTGATTTTGCAAACAGAGTAACAATTACAGGTCTTGAAGCCGGAAAAACGTATTATTATCAGTGTGTAAGCGGTGAGTTTAAATCGGATTTATATTTCTTCGAAACCGATGAGAATGCAAATGAGTTTTCGGCACTTTATATGACGGATATTCATATCAGCTATGATAAAGAAGATACCGAAGGCGAAAACGATGAGCTTAAGAGAACTACAAATATTTTTTACGGTATAACCGAGGAAGCTCTCCATAATCATGAAGACATTTCCGTTATTCTTTCGACAGGCGATCAGGCAAGTGAAGGATTGCAGAGTGAATATAAAGCTTTTTCAAGCGTTCCGGCTGTGAAACGTGTTCCTGTTGCAACAACAATCGGTAATCATGACCGTAAAGGTGTTGCATATAAAACATTCGGCAACAAACCCAATGAGCAGACCAACGCCATGGTTTCGTCATATATCGGAGGAAACTATTGGTTCACAAAGGGCGATGTACTTTTCCTTGTTATGGACTCCAATAACGCAAGCGGTATTGACCACAGAAAGTTTGTTAAGCAAGCTGTTGATGCAAATCCTGATGCAAAATGGAAGATTATGATGGCTCATCATGACCTCTACAGTGGCAGAATTCCTCACAGAGAGAGCGAAAATGCGCTTCTTCGTCTTCTTTGGGCACCTATTGCCGATGAATTCGGTATTGACCTCGTTCTTCTCGGACACAGCCACTATTATACTGTAACCAACGTTCTTTATAACCAGAAATCCGTTCAACCTTTTGCAGAAACCATGACCGATCCCGAAGGTACGGTTTATATGGTTTCCGGTTCAATCACAAGACCCAGAGATGATGACGATATCGGTCTTAATGATGAGTGGATTGGTGCTTCCAATACACCTGATGACAGACAGATTTATAATGTTCTTGATTTCACAGAAGAATCAATAACTGTTTCATCTTATTATGCAGGTGAAAATGATGCGTTCAATAAGTACACAATAGTAAAAACCGATAAAGATGGCGGACATCCCGATAAGATGACAGCGTTCTATAATCCGATTATCAGATTTTTCGGAACAATTTATGCTATATTCAATAACATCGGTGTTTATGATGACCTTGTAAACAAATACGGCTTTGAAGTAGATTTTTTTGAAACAGTATTCTGATTTTCTGTTAACGGGAGTACAAAATGAAAAGCAGATATTCTTTAGATATGACATGCGGACCTTTTTTTAAGAAAATAATGATTTTTGCGGTTCCGCTGATTCTGACGGGCATTTTACAGCTTGCTTATAACACAGCCGATATTGTTGTTGTCGGCAGATTTGTAGGCAAGGAGGCTCTTGCGGCAGTCGGTTCAACAGGTTCGCTTGTTAATCTTTTTGTCAATATTTTTCTCGGACTTTCGATGGGTTCGGGCGTTATGGTTGCAAGACACATTGGTGCAAGAGATGATAAACGTGTTTCCGATTGTGTTCATACAGCGATGCTTCTGAGCTTATTCTGCGGTGTATTAATCGGAATAATCGGTTTCTTTCTTTCTGGTGAAATGCTCAAGCTTATGCAGGTTCCTGATGATGTTCTTGACCTTGCTACACTCTATCTGAAGGTTTATTTTCTTGGTTCACCCGGACTTCTTACATATAACTTCGGTGCTTCTGTTGTCAGAGCAACGGGTGACACAAAGAGGCCGCTTGTAATTCTTGCACTGTCAGGAGCGGTAAATGTTATACTGAACGTTGTTCTGATTGTAGCTTTTAAATTCGGCGTTGAGGGTGTTGCGATTGCAACGATTATTTCGCAGTATCTTTCGGCAATAATGATTGTTGCATATCTTTTTGTTATCAACAATTCGTGCCGTCTTAATGTCAAAAAATTCCGCATAGAAAAAAATGAGCTTAAACAAATTCTCCGTCTTGGACTTCCTGCGGGAATTCAAAGCTCGCTTTTCTCGATTTCGAATGTTATCATTCAGTCATCGGTCAATTCTTTCGGTTCTGTTGCTATGGCGGGAATTGCTGCGGGTTCAAACTACGATTCGTATATTTTTACCGGAACAAATGCGGTTTCACAGACAGCCATGACCTTCACATCTCAGAATATAGGTGCAAGAAAACTTGAGAACATAGGGAGGATTTACCGCCATTGTCTTGTTTTTGCAAGTACAATCGGCATTTTTCTGGGTTTTATCGGTCTTATATTCAGTGAACAGATTGTTGCTTTCTTCTCTGACGATGCAGGTGTTATTCAGATAGGTGCGGAGAGAATGAGGCTTGTTATGCCGTTCTTTGTCTTCTGTTCACTGATGGATGTTACGGCAAGTGAGATAAGGGGTATGGGTAAATCTGTTGAACCGATGCTTGTTTCGTTAATAGGTGCATGCGGTATCAGAATTTTATGGGTATTCTTCATTCTGCCTCTTGACAGAACACTTATTAATCTTTATTGGTCTTATCCTGTTTCGTGGACTGTAACCTTCTTTGCACAGTTTATAATGTTCTTTATTTTAAAGAACAGGATAATAAAAAAAGGCGAGATATAAAAACAGACGGCTTACTTTTATGGTAAGCCGTCTTGATATTTATCTGAGGATTTTTTCGCCGTCGAATACAATTATACCGAAAGCACCGCCGGCACCGTTGCCTGCAAGAAGCCAGTCTGCATAGGCATTCTGGAGGGAGTTGTTTCTCGGAAGCTGTTCAACAGGAAGGTCGGAATCCTTTCCGAAAACTCTCCAGCCGTTTGAGAAGTCATCGCTGTCATGAGTTGAAATGATTTCAAAATCATCCATGAATTTAAGAATATTGAGATGTGAAGGAAGGAATTCCCTATGCTTCTGATAAAGAAGCCATGAACTGCATCCGAAAATTACATTTCCGTCGGGGAATTCATGCTTGAATGCTTCATAAGCTTTCTTATATGAATCAAATCTGACTTCATCAGTAAGTGAAACGCCTGATGATGGGATGTGGAAATTGACATATTTATCGTCTTTTTTGATTTTTAAACCGCATGAGGTTGTGAATTCTTCATCAAATTCGCGCATTTCATACTGAAAACGACCGTATGCAAATCTTGTCATATCATGGAAGCCGTTGTACCAGTCAGCAACAAAAATTCCCGGAACTTCTTCACAGTTGATGCATTCCATGAGTTTGTATTTTATGTCTGCCATGGTATCCCAATAAACTGTTTTATCAATACCGGCTTCCTCATATCTGGGTTCAAGAATTTCGGCACAGTGAATGAGGAATACACAGTGAAGTGAATACACATTTATGCCGTTATCTTCTGCAAGCTTTGTAAGTTCATTGAGAGAAGGTCTGATTTCTTCGTTAGCAACGGGATACATATATTCGTTGAGAATTTCATCATATTTTTCGCCGATTTTTGTTTCAGCATCAAGCTTTTTGGTTAATGAATCAAAACATTCCTTTGCTTCGGTAGGGAAGTCGAATCTTTCCATAAAGTCGATAAAATATTTATTGTTATGTTTCATAATAAACCGCCTTTACTGTTTTTTATCAGTTTAACACATTGAAACATAATAAACAATATAAATAAATAAAAAAACAGAAATAATTTGCAAATTAATTCAATTTCTGTTAATATAAATAAAAAAGGGAAAGAGGAGATTCAATATGACAGGATTTATTAAAACATTTGTTGCGATTATTATGTCTGTGCTTAATGTCTTTGCTTCGCCGATATTCGGCAATTTCACAGCAGATTTCAAGCCTGCAGACGATTGCAAGCTTAATTGCTCGGTTATATCCGATATTCATATGGACAAAACATCGCTTCGTTCATTTATGCTGACATTCGGACTTCACGACATGGAGAAAGCAGAGGATGAAATTGACGTTCTTGTCTGTTCGGGCGATCTTACAGACCATGGTGAAAAAGAAGAATGGGAAATGCTTTCGAAAACATTTTCAAAATATAATCCTGCAAAAGAAATAATTCTTGCTCAGGGTAACCATGACACATGGACAGAGGATGATGGGTATAATCTTGCAAAAGATTATTTTATTGATTATACCAATGAGATAACAGGCAGAAATATTGAGCATGAATATTACTCAACAAAAGTTAACGGCTACACATTTATTGTTCTTGCAAGTGAGGACGACAGAACATCGATGCATATGAGTGAAGAACAGCTTGAATGGTTTGCCGAAGAAATGGAAAAAGCATCAAAAGACGGTCTTCCGATTTTTGTTGTTTGCCATTGGCCTCTTAATCAGACCCACGGTCTTCCTGAAACATGGGGCGATAAAGATATGGAACCGGATGACGGAGGAATAGGCGACCAGTCTGCACAGGTTGAGGCTGTACTTAAGAAATATAAGAATGTTTTCTATATAACAGGGCATATTCATAACGGTTTTTCAAATGAAAGACAGGCGGATATCAATCATTATGTAAGCGTTGAATCCGACGGCTCATTCCACAGCATTAATCTTCCGAGTTATATGTATATGACAATGCGGGGAAGAATTGCAAACGGTACGGGATATCAGCTCGAAGTTTATGGCGACAGAGTTGAAATACGTCCCAGAAGCTTCTCGGCAGGTGTTTGGTATACAGATTATAATGTGTCGATTCCCATTGTATAAAAAGTTCCTCCCGTGAAAAATTACACGGGAGGATTTCTTATTTGATGATTAAGTTATGTGTGTTTTTATCATTAACAGAAAGAGAGATTTCAATTGTTCCTTTGAAACGTTCATTGAATGGAATTTCTTTGCCGTCAAAATAAACTTTATATTCTTTGGTTTCATCATCATTCATCGTTGCGATAACGGTGAATTTTTCTTTTTCTCCGAAGTATGTAATATCAGCCGAAAGAGATTTGTTATTATCGGTAAATTCATATCTGTCAACCCAGGTATCGAAGCCGGTATTGAATGTTCCCGGTTTATAATATGCATCAGACCACATGGTTATGGGGGTTGAAAGACCGCCGAAATTATGGAACCATCCGCCTCTGCCTGTTACAACATTGACCATTTCAAAGGTATAATATGAATAGTCAACCTCGCGTTTCCAGATATTCAAGGCAAGTTCTGCAATCTTATATGCAAAATCGTTTTCACCGATGTCGAGCATGGATTTCCAGATGAACCATTGATGGGGGAACCATACGTTTCCGTTCCAATAGCCGTTCACCATGAAATAGCCTGCAGTCATATCGACGGCACTGATGCCGTAAGGAGAAAGCATCTCTTTCTCGTTTTTAAGGTGTCCGAGAATTGCATTCTGCTGTTCTTCGTTACATACGCCTGCAATTATCGGATAAATTCCGTCGAGACCCTTGTTGAGGTTTTCACCGTCTTCTGTAAGCATAAATCCGAGAGGGTTATAATCCTTATCGTGAAGAACGTAGCTGTAATATCCGCTTTCCTTATCCCATGAATATTCATTCAATGAAGCGGTGAGCTTTTCAATATCGTCGGAATATGTTTTGCTGTCATTTTTAAGTCCAAGCTTATCGGCAACCATTCTGAGTATCTTACCGCATCTGATAAGCTGAGAAGTTGAAATGACAGGTGCGGTTGTATCTCTGATGTTTCTGTCCATCATCGCAACCTGAGCAGGGTAATCATCCATTCCGCTTGTGGAATAAAAATAGTCATAGGTTGTTGTCAGACCGCTTTTGAGTTTGGCTGTTGTTGAACCTCTTATCTTGCCTGCAAGGAAGTTGTAATAGAGCTTAACCCTCGGATATAGCGCAAGAAGGTCGTCTTTATCGTTATTTCTTTTAAGAAGTTCGAGCCATTGATATATCTGAACGGGAACAGGGGAGCCGTGATGCAAAAATGCATAATCGGGATTTGATTCATCGCTGAGATATGTATCAAGACTGTATCTTGAAAATCTTTCGGAATAATCAATTAAGCCGAGACCGATAAAGCCTGAATCCCATGTGTAAAGGCAGTCCCAACGCTTGCCGGGTGTATGGTGAATGATGTATTCGCCGTGTTTATAAATCGGGTAAACAGCGTTTACCATAACCGTAGATTTGAGAATGTCGTTGCTAAGTTCGTATTTACTACCGTCTTTGTTAAGTTTTGTTTTGGGTGCAACGCTGAGACGGTCTTCAAATATTTTTTCGTATTGGTCAGCTGATTTATATTCTGTTTCACCTTTTGAAATAACGGAATATTCAATATGATTTGAGTAAGGTTCAACAAAAATCGTATGAATGATTGCATTGCTGAAAAAACCGTCGTCACTGTGCTTTCTTGAAAAAGCACCGGTAAAACTTTCTGCAACGTCATCAAAGGTCGGGTCAGAATTTGAAAGTCTTGCTGTCATACAGTCTTCGAGTGCACCCGTCTCAATTTCACGGAAACGTGTGTTATCGTTGAATGTGCGAAGGAAGAACGTTCCGTCAACATCCTCATATCTGCATGAGGTAAGATAACCGTTGTCGCATTTAACCGTGTTGATTTCGGGAGTGAAATCATAACCTGTCATTTCAGCTTTTATCTCATCGGCATTTTCTTTTTCGCTGATGCAGAAAAAGTCGAATTCAATACCGCCTGTTCCGACAGCTTCAAGATTGATTTCGAAATCCTTTGCTTTAACGTGACCGATATCAAAACGTGCAATTTTAAGTTCATCGGTCGGTTCAAAATCAAGGCGGAGTTCGTTGTTCATTATGAATGAAGAAACGGTATTACCTGTAGTGACATTAACGCCAACCATTTTTCCCTGTTCGTATTTAATACCCGATGTTCTGTATCTTACCGAAAGAACCGCATTGTTGAATTCGGTATCGTTATTGATTGTAAGAGTGACATTATCGCCTTTTTCACAGCCGAACGGGGGAAGATATCTGTGAGGCATGTGCCATTTGCCTGCACGGTCGCCGAGACCGAAGCCGTCAACAAATTTATGGTCTGCAAATTCACCTTTTTTATATCCGTCGGCATTTTCTTCGTCCCACGGTCTTGTTACGGCATAAGTGTAGCTGTCATATTCAACAGCATTTTTATATGCGTATTTATCGGGGAGTGTAAGCTTGCAATATGAGGGCGACGGATATTCGATTGATTCGAAAAAATTGATAACACAGTTCTGAATAAGTTCTGAGTTGTTGACGATTTCCGTTCTGATAAGAGTTGATTCATCGTCAATTTTTACATACGAAACCTCGGCATAAACTTTGTCCTTCCATTCAAGGTCGTATCTGTATGTAAACAGAGAATAATCGGGACCGCATCTCCAGGGATGGCATCCTGAAGGGAGCGTTGCGTTCGGAACTTTTATGTCGCCGCCGAAAATTGCAGGCGCAACAGTTACATCAAACCTGACGCCTTTTGCAAATGAATGGTCAGCTATACGGGAAATGCCCATGTATTTTTTGCCGTAGGGTCCCCACGCAGGAAAACATTTTGAATAAAACATTTTATCATCCTTTAATTTGTAGTATAGTCTGAAAACTTTATCTTAAGCGATGCGCCGTCAACAGAAAATTCTTTCCATAAACCGCTTACCGCATCCTGAGTTAAAACAAATTCACCGTAGTCTGTGGTACCTTTATAAATGATGTTTCCGTCTTCTGTGATTGTTTTTGTCGTTATTCCGCCGTCTGTATCAGTCAGTGCCTGTATCAGCAATGCACCGGATTCCGACTGCGGAAATCTTTTTATATCCGTTTCGAATGTCAGTCCGTCATATGTAACCTTGCATATTCCGTTTTCATAAAGGAGAGAAAGTGGTTTCATTATTTCCGGAGATAACATACGCACTTCATATTTCTGAGAAGAATGTTTTGTGAGATTTGCTTTCATTTCTGCTTCCCCGAATACAATATCGAGGTTTACTGAGAATAATGTCGGCGGAGAAACGGAAGTTTCTGACGGATTGCTTTCTTTTTGACATCCCGATGCAAAAATCAGAAATAATATGACCAAAAGAGAACAAAATTTTTTCAGAATATCACCTGCTATTCAAATTTTGAAAACAGCTCAGGCAGGTGGTTTAAAACATCGCTCGGGAGCATTCCTCTCATCGATGTTTTTTCTGCAACAATGTCTGCACAAAGTCCGTGGAGATAGACTGCGCATACCGATGCGTTAAACGGCGACATACCCTGTGCAAGAAAAGAAACAGTCATTCCCGCAAGCAAATCACCGCTACCTCCTCTTGCAAGACCCGAATTTCCTGTGGTGTTAACATAAATATCGTTGCTTTCATGACTGCAGACAATAGTGTTAGCGCCTTTCAAAACAAGGGTCACGCCATGTTTTTTCGCAAATTCATAAGCGGTAACAATCGGATTTGCAATAATTTCGGGAATGCTTTTTCCGCATAACCTGCTCATTTCACCTGGGTGCGGAGTTAAAACAATCGGTGCCTGAGCTTCCTTCAATATATCTATATTTGTGCTCAGCGCATTTATTCCGTCAGCATCTATAATCATTGGCTTATTTATTTCTTTGACCAAAGACTGTACAAGCAAAGAAGTATCCCGGTTAAATCCGATTCCGCATCCGATAAGAACGCTGTCAGCTCTTTTGACCGCCTCTGAAATTCCGGCTTTCGCGGAATAAGCAAAGGTCCCGTCAAAGTTTGATTCAAGAGGAAGAAGAAGCGGTTCAATAAGCTTGGGTGCGATTGCGGAATATGCACTCTGAGGAAATGCTGCGGTAACAAGACCAGTTCCGCATCTCAGTGCACCTCCGATTGCAAGATAAGCCGCCCCTGTCATTTTCATACTTCCGCAAACACACAAAGCGTGTCCGTAAGTTCCTTTGTTGGAAACGGGTTTCCTTTTAGGAAGCATGTTTTTTATGTCCTGAGAATCAAGGGTAAAACATGTAACGCTGTCAATATTCTTGAAATCTTCGGTTGTAATACCTATATCTGCAACAACGGTTTTTCCGCAGTATTTGTTGAACGGTTTCATGATATGAATGGGTTTGTATGCCGATATGGCAATTGTGGTATCGGCTTTAAAAACAGAACCCTGAACGGTGGCGCTGTCACAATCCGCACCTGCAGGAACATCGATTGAAATAACGCAGCCTTTTGCAGAATTGACTGTTTTGGCAAGCATACTCAGCGAATGGTTGAGCGAACCCGAAAATCCGGTTCCGAATATTGCTTCAACAATTATTTCTGCATTGTCAATATAATGTTTTAGAACTGTCAGATTATTGTCATATCCGATAATATCAATTCCCGCAGTTTCAACAAGCGAATACATATCAATTGCGTCCGCAGCTTTCGGTTCACCGCATGCAAGAACAACCGTCACATCACAGCCGTATTCCCACAATGCGCGCGCTATAACAAAACCGTCACCGCCGTTTTTTCCTTTACCGCAAAGAACAAGTACTTTTCTTTTGTTCTCTTTACTGATAGAAAATCGTTTTTTTATTATTTTAGCACAAGCCTGACCGGCATTTTCCATAAGCTGAGGGAATGATATACCTCTGTTTGCGGCATTGCATTCAGCCTGATACATCTGATTACTTGTTACAACAAACATATTAACACCTCGGTTTAATGTTTATAATTTATTCTAACATAAGAGAGTGTTGTTTGAAAGTGTATTTTAAAAAATATTTATTTTTTTCATTTTTTTGTTGATACTGTTAATTTATAGTGATATAATTTATAATAGAAAAAATTCGGAGGTTTGCCATGGAAGAATACATCAACGGTTATATACGTGAACGCCTTCAGGGTGACGGCGGTGAAATAACATTTGTAAAACAGGAAAATAACGAAATTACTGTTCTTCTTCAGGGTGAATGCTCTAAATGTCTTATTCTTGACCGTTGTCTTTCGTGGATTGAAGAAAGAATATCCAATGACCTCGGTGAAAAAGTCAGAGTTATCGGGATTCGGAAAAGACCCTATTTTCAGGATGTGTGAGGTGACATGAATGGCTCATATTAAAGTTGTCAGACGAAGCATGCGTCCCGAAGAATGGATTGATTTGCGTTTCGGATGGCTGAAAAGACTTGTATACAAAGAAAAAATTGAAATAGACAGTTTTACAATCAGAGAAGCACGTCAGGTTTCCGAAATGAATTTTGAGTTTTATGATGAAACTCCGAAACCTCTGAAGAGAGGAGATATGTATTTCACTCCCGACGGAACAGCTTTTATTGAAGCAGATTTTGTTGTTCCTGAACATCTTATCGGAAAAAAATATTGCTTTTCTCTCAAAACTGCGGCTGAAATGATTGTTAAAGTCAACGGTGTTTATGCAGGCGGAATCGACCCAAACCGTGAACGATTCAATCTTTCAGATTATGTGACCGATAAAAATCTTCACTTTGAAATAATGGGTTATAACCGTTCAAAACCCGATGACGAAAGAAATCCCGAAAGCTTAAGCGTCAGAGGCTGCAGACAAATTTTTGAAGGCGGATATATTTCGGTTGTCAATGAGGCTGTTCAGTCGCTTGTTTATGATATCGAGCTTCTTCGTGATGTCGCCATGAGCGAAGTGTTCAATGAAGATTTTGCTTCATTAATTATCCGTGAACTTGATGCGGCACTTAATCTTATAGATTTTGACGATGTCCGTGATGAGGATGTTATTTCTGCATCTGAATATATTGATAAAAAAATATTCTCTGACAAAGATTATAAAGGAACAGGAAAAGTAGCACTTATTGCACATTCACATCTTGACATTGCATATTACTGGCGCAGAATTCATGCTGTTCAGAAAAACCTGAGAACGGTTCTTATTCAGCTCCGTCTGATGGATAAATATCCCGATTTCAGATATGCACATACACAGGCTTATACATATGAAACAGTTGAAAAATACTATCCCGAAGTATTTGATGAACTGAAAAAACGTATTGCCGAAGGAAAATTTGAACCTGTCGGTGCGATGTATGTTGAACCTGACTGCAATGTTCCTTCGTGTGAAAGCTTAATCCGCCAGTGTCTTTACGGTCAAAGCTATTTCAGAGAAAAATTCGGAATGACGGTCAATAATTGCTGGCTTCCCGATGTTTTCGGTAACAGCTGGATTTTACCGCAGATTCTCAAGAAAAGCGGAGTTGATTATTTTGTTTCAAACAAAATGTCAACCTGGAATGATACCAACAGATTTCCTCATAATAATTTTATCTGGAAGGGAATTGACGGCTCAGAGGTCTATGCATGTGTACCCCCGACTCATTTTATATCATGGAATATGCCCTCACAGATTCAGGAAAACTGGGACGCATATCAGGATAAAAACGAAGGCGGTCAGACACTTCAGATGTTTGGATACGGTGACGGAGGAAGCGGTGCAACCGAAGAAATGGTTGAGCTTATGCACCGTTTTGAAAAGCTTTCCGTCATGCCTGAAACAGAGCATACAACTGCCAAGGAATTCCTTTCTAAGAATTTTGACGGTAACGATAAGCTTGCAACCTGGGACGGCGAGCTTTATCTTGAAATGCACAGAGGCACGTTTACAACGAAATCAAAGCTTAAGGCATATAACCGAAAGCTTGAATTCATGCTCCGTGATGCTGAAATGCTCAGTGTTTTCCGAATGATTAACGGCGGAGAATATCCTGCAGAAAAAATCAGAGAATGCTACAAAAAGCTGATGATAAATCAGTTTCACGATATTCTTCCCGGCAGTCACATAACTCCCGTTTACCGTGATGCAATGGAATATTATGCTCAGATTGAAAATGAAATTTCCGACATAATCGGCATATCGGATAAATATTTTAACACTCTTAATTTTAATCGCAAAAACATAACCTTTATTTCAGATGATAACGGAGATATAATCCGTAAAGGCATCAAGGGTAAATTTGTGACAACCGATGCGAAAGCTCTTTCCGCTGCGGAGATTATTGCTCTTTCCGATGCATCTGAAAAAATATCAGTAAACGGAAACAAAATCGAAACACCGTTTTATTCGGCTGAAATTGCATCCGACGGCAGCTTCGTTTCTCTTTATGATAAAGAGCTTCGCCGTGAATGGGTAAAGGGTGATTTCAACAAATTCAAAATGTATCATGATACTCCCGGTAACTATGATGCCTGGGATATTCTTCCGAATTATAAGGACAGACCTTGTGATTTGACGGTTGAAAAACCTCTTGAGTTTAACGGTTACAAATCGGGGTGTGCTGAATTTTCGGTCACATTCTCAACTGAAAAAAGCAAGTGGAAAATGATAATCCGATTTTTTGCTGATTCAAGAGGAATTGAAATCGAAAATGATGTTGACTGGCATGAAAAACATAAACTTGTCAAGGCTGAATACGGTTGTAATGTTTTAAGCCGTGAGCTTATCTGTGATACTTCTGCCGGTATTATCCGCAGAGAAACCCATCGCAACACATCATGGCAACAGGCTCGTTTTGAGGTATGCCATCATAAATGGTGCGATATGGCAGAACAGGGTGGCGGTGTCGCACTTATTAACAAAGGAAAATACGGTGTTTCTGCTGAAAACAATGTTATGGCGCTGTCGCTTCTTCGTTCAACAATAAGACCTGACCCGACATCAGACATGGGACACCATGATTTCTGTTATTTGATTTATCCTCACGGCGGAGATTGTGTTTCGGCAGAAATAAATAATCTTGCATTTGAATATAACATTTCACTTGTTAAAGCGGATGTTGAATCAAATCTTCCCGATTTCGGCAGACTTTGGCTCCAGGCTGTAAAGCTTTCCGAAAACGGCAAGCATATTGTTGTTCGTCTTTGTGAACAAAACGGCGAAAGGGGAGTTGTAAATCTTCCCGAAACAGTTTCTGTTCTTAATATGCTTGAGGATGAAATCGGTAAAACCGATACGGTTGAATATTCACCGTTTGAAATAATAACTCTCGGAATAAATATAAAAGGAAGTGCTGAAAATGAATAATTACGAATATTGGCTTACTTTTGATGAAGAAACAAGAAATGAACTCGAAAGCATAACCGATAAGGCTGAACTGGAAGACAGATTCTACAAAGAACTCGAATTCGGCACAGGCGGTCTTCGCGGTATCATGGGTGCTGGTGCAAACAGAATGAACAAGTATACTGTTTCAAAGGCAACAAAGGGTCTTGCAGATTACCTTAATGCAGAATTCGACGGTGAAAAATCAGTTGCGATTGCATTCGATTCAAGAAATAATTCTGCTGAATTTGCAAAGAATGCAGCGGGTGTACTTTGCGCCGCAGGTATCAAGGTTTTCCTTTTTGAAACTCTTATGCCTACTCCTGTTCTTTCTTTTGCTGTCAGATATCATAACTGCACAGCAGGTATTGTAATCACTGCAAGCCATAATCCCAAGGAATACAACGGTTATAAGGTTTATGATTCAAAGGGATGTCAGCTTGTTCCTCAGTATGCAGATAAGGTTATTGCATATGTAAATGCTGTAACTGACCTCAAGAATATTCCTGAAATCTCACTCGATGAAGCAAAGAATAACGGAATGCTTGTTATGATAGGCGATGATACACTTGACGCCTTCCTTGCAGAGGTTAAGAAGCAGAGCCTTTATAATGAAGAATCCGACCTCAAGATTGTATATACAGCTCTTCACGGCACAGGCAATATTCCCGTTCGACGTATTCTTGAAGGAAAGAATGTTTCAATTGTTAAAGAACAGGAACTTCCCGACGGAAATTTCTCAACTGTCCGTTCACCCAATCCTGAAGAAAAAGACGCTCTTACCCTTGCACTCAAGCAGGCTGAGTCTGAAGGTGCAGATATCGTTATCGGAACAGACCCCGATTGCGACAGAATCGGTGTCGGTGTTCTTCATGACGGTGCTTATCAGCTTCTTACAGGTAATCAGACAGGTGCACTTCTCGTTGATTTTGTTCTTAAATTCAAGAGGGATTCAATGCCCTCAAATGCAGCTGTTGTAAAAACAATCGTAACCAGCGGTCTCGGTGCCGCAATTGCCGAAAAGAACGGTGCTAAAATTTTCCAGACCCTTACAGGCTTTAAATATATCGGTGAAAAAATCTGCCTTTGGGAAGAAAGCGATGAATACACCTTCCTCTTTGGCTACGAAGAAAGCTACGGCTATCTTGCAGGCACTCATGCAAGAGATAAGGATGCAGTTTCTTCCGCATTGCTTATTGCCGAAATGGCTTCATACTACAAAAACAAGGGTATGACACTTGTTGATGCCATGAACGGAATTTATGACGAATACGGTTATTATTTCGATTGCCTTGAAACAATCGTTCTCAAAGGTAAGGAAGGCGCTGAAAAGATTCAGAACGCCATGAAAGACCTTCGTGAAACCGGTGATAATCTTTTCGAAGACCTCGATGTTCTTCTTGATTATTCGAAGGGCATTGATGACCTTCCCAAGGAAAATGTTCTTCGATTTGATTTTAAAGACGGTTCATGGACTGCCGTAAGACCTTCGGGTACAGAACCCAAACTCAAGATTTATTTCTCTGTTAAGGGTGACGGCAAAGAAACCGCCGAAAAGAGAAAAGAAGTTATCCATAATAAATTAACCGAGATTATAATGAAATAAAAGTGAGGAATCAATATGAAAAAGATTATAGCAATTTTATTGACAATAATTATTTCTCTTTCATGTCTCTCAATCGTTGTTTCTGCTGCAGATGATGGTGCAATTTCATCGTTTGCAATCGAATCTGTTGCTGAAATTGAATCCGAAGCTGGAAAAGGCGACGGTGCGGCTGTTAAAACAGACTGGTATGAAATCGACGGTACCTATTATCTTTTTGTTCCTTCGGCAATTGACCTTGCAAATGCAAAAATCAGCTTTGATGCAGATGCAGATGTTTATGCCGGTGAAACAAAGCTTGCTAACGGTGAGGTGTCAGATGTACTCAACGGTAAATCTGAGGTTACTCTGACTTGTGACGGCGAAAGCTTCAAAGTTATAATCATCAATGAATCAACAGTTGCTTCCGTTTTTATCGAAACAGAATCAGGCAGTCTAGATGCTGTTCATGCCGATAAAAACCATAAGGAAGAAGGAAATATCACCGTTCTGAATGCTGACGGTCTTTCGGCTGAGTATAGAGGTGTTCTTGAGTATATTAAGGGCAGAGGTAACTCTACATGGCAGATGGAAAAGAAGCCCTATAATATCAAGCTTGATAAAAAAGCAGACCTTTTTGATATGGGCAAGAGCAAGAAATGGAGTCTTATTGCTAACCATAGCGATGATTCTCTTGCAAGAAATGTTGCTGCATATTATGCCGCAAAAGAAGCTGGCATGCCTTATACACCGCTCTATGTTCCCTGTGATGTTTATATCAATAACGAATATCAGGGTGCATACCTTCTCACAACAAGAGTTGAAGTTGACGAAACAAGAGTAGACATCGATAATCTTGACGATGTTAATGAAGAAATCTGTATCAAGGAATTCGGAGAAGATTTCGATATGGATACACTTGCAAAAGACGGTATTTACGGTAAGTTTGCAGGTCTTCTTCAGAATACTCAGAAATGGGTTGATGTTCCTGCAACAGACGGTGAAGTTGAAACAGGCGGATACATTCTTGAAATGGAACTTGCTAACAGATATACCGATGAAATCAGTGGTTTTGTTACTTCAAGAAGTCAGCCCTTTATTATGAAATCCCCCGAATACGCTTCTGAATCACAGATTAAATATATAAGTGATTATTATCAGAGATTTGAGGATGCAGTTTTCTCAGAGGACGGCAAAAACAGCCTTGGTGAACATTATACGGAAATTGCCGATCTTGATTCTCTTGCAAAGTTCTATGCAATCAATGAATGGGCATCAAATCAGGACTGCGGTCTGACAAGCACATATTTCTATAAACCCGCCGGCGAAAAACTTTATGCAGGTCCTGTTTGGGACTTTGATATCTGCTTTGCAAACAACGGAAGCGGCAGATACGGATGTGACTATACAAATCCCAAAGAATTTACAGTTTGCTTTGGCAGACAGTACAGAAACACTTTCTTCGGAAAATATGATGTTCATGAAGTTCCTCATATTTATAATGAACTTTGCACAAGGACAGATTTCATTTCTGCAGTCAAGAGAGTATGGGATACGGAAATCAAAGCTGCTGTTGATAAAACAAACACAATGCTTTCAACATATGCCGAAGCAAATATGGGTTCAGCAGTTATGAATGCAATCCGTTGGAACATTTTCGGCACATATGATATTGCTCAGATTAAGTCTGAGTATAAGAAAGCCGTTAGTGTTGTTTATGATTTCGCAACAGTCAGAGCAGACTTCCTTACAGATAATTTCGGAACTGTTCAGGTTCAGGAGGTTGAAACAAACTTCTTCCTTGCAGGTCTCAAAAAAATCGGTACAGGCATGAATAATCTTTTTGAAAAGATTATTGTTATGTTCGGACTTGAAAATGTAGTTTTCTAAAATAATAACCCCGACAGTTGATTCTGTCGGGGTTTAATGCTGTTATGAATTGAGAATAGGGAATCCTCTTTCATCCCATTTAACTTTTCTTATTCTTGCACTTCTGCAAGGGTCATAAAGCGGGTCTTCACCGGAATATCCGCATCTTCCCGAGTAACAAATTTCATCTCTTGAATGATAAACAAAAATCCAGTCACCGTTTTCGTCTTTTACAAAGGAATTATGTCCCGGACCGTATTCACCGTCAAGGTCATCGGATGTAAGAAGGGGAGAACTGAGTTTTGTCCAGTTTCTTATATCGGTAAGGTCGGAATTTTCGTCTGCATACATAAGACCGAGGCAGTATTCGGGACCTGTTGCAGATGCCGAAAATGCAAGAAAAATCTTGCCGTCATGAATCATTGCGGCAGGACCTTCGTTAACGGGAATATTGATTCTTTCCCAGTCATATTCGGGTCTTGTAAGCAGAATTGCAGGTGAAGTTGTTTTCCACGGTTCATCGGGATTGATTGTAGAGAGATAAACATTCGAATTGCCGCCGTTCTGTGCCCACGCAAGATAATGTTTACCGCCGCATTCGAAATATGTCATGTCGAGAGAAAAACCGCGGAATGAAAAATCGTCGTTATCAGCAGATGTTAATTTACCTTTGTCAACCCATGAATCATTATAAGGGTCATTTCCCGAACACATTATGATGTGGCAGTCAATATCCCACACATTATCTTTGCTTGCACTTGCGGCAAAAAGAACATACCATCTGCCGTTTATTTCGTGTATTTCGGGTGCCCAGATAAAACGGAAAGAAGTGTCGGAGTTCTTTTCGTGCCAGATAACTTTTTCTTCTGCAGATGGAAGTCCGCTGATTGTTTTGCTTCGTCTGAGAATGATTCTGTCATAACCTTCAGGGTCATTTTTTCCGTACATCGGATAAGATGCAGTGAAATAATAATAACCGTCACTGCCTTTGATTATAAACGGGTCAGCTCTGTCTTTTATAAAAATATCAGTTTTAACACCCATAATCCTTTTCCTTTATACAAGTTTAAAGAACATTTCAAGAATTCTTTTTACGCAGACTTCAAGGTCGGCTCTTGTTAATTCGCCCTTATCATAAGCTGCTTTGAGGTCATCGGGATATCCGCAATGCATCTTCATATCATTGCCCGCTTTAACCTCAAGAACGGGATTGTTTTTAACGCCCCAGTCAGTTACAACCATGCCTTTGAATCCCCATTCATTTCTGAGAATGCAGGTGAGAAGTTCGTAGCTTTCGGATGTATGCTGACCGTTGATTCTGTTATATGATGACATAACTGTCCAGGGATCGGCTTCTTTAACGGTAATTTCAAAGCCTTTGAGATATATTTCACGAAGAGCTCTTTCTGAGATTCTCGCATCAATATCATAGCGGTTTGCTTCCTTGTTGTTACATGCAAAATGTTTTATTGATACAGCCGCTTTCTGTGACTGAATACCTCTTACTGCAGCGGATGCTGATTTGCCTGCTACAAGGGGATCTTCGGAATAATATTCGAAGTTTCTTCCGCAAAGAGGGTCACGGTGAATATTAAGTGCAGGTGCAAGCCAGATTGCAAGGTTGTTCTCCCTGAGTTCAGCACCGCCTGCCGCACCGACTTCAAAAAGAAGGTCGGGGTCCCAGCAACAAGCAAGTAATGTTGCACAGGGCCATGCAGTTGTCGGAATACCTGTTGAAGGTTCAAGTCTTAAACCTGCAGGACCGTCAGCGGTCGGAAAGTAAGGAATACCGAGTCTGTCAATTCCGCCAAAAGAACCTGTGTTGCAAACGCCTGTTGTTTTCTGTCCTCCTACAAAATACATAAGCTCATCAAGAGTGAACTGTGCAACAAATTCGTCAAGAGAAAT
Organism: uncultured Clostridia bacterium; assembly: GCA_937888485.1. GTDB lineage: Bacteria > Bacillota > Clostridia > Oscillospirales > Acutalibacteraceae > CAG-177. The sequence continues at coordinate 2,196 of CALAQQ010000070.1, read as the reverse complement.
TGTTTCTCCGACTTTATCAAACATAACAAGATTTTCGGGCGCTTTTGCATCTGCCGGAAGATTTGTTCCGTAATAATAGCTTTCGTTGTTCAAAGGCAACGCTTCAAAACTGCCGTCTGAAAGCATTCTTTTTTCGAGCTTAAAAGGTTTACACCAGCTGTTGAGCTGTTCAACAACAGTGTTTTCAGATACAGTATATTCAAAATCAAGCTTCTTTAAATCTCTGACAGATGTACCGAGATAGAACTCATAATTGCCTTTTTCGAGAACATATGCTGATTTCTGGATTTTACCGAGGTCATCAAAGCTTGCCATATCTTTGACATCAAAGCTCATTACAACCGTTTCGGATTCGCTGGGGGAGAGGAGCTTTGTTTTCTTGAAAGCACAAAGCTCTTTTGAGGGTTTGCCGAGCAATCCCTGAGGTGCACTGTAATAAAGCTGAATAACTTCTTTACCGGCTCTGCTACCGATGTTTTTTACGCTTGCAACAGCAACAATCTTTCCTTCGCTTTCGGTACAAACTCTGCCACTGATTTCAAATTCAGTGTATGAAAGACCAAAGCCGAAAGGATAACGGACATATTCTTTTGCTCCGGGAACGGTTTCAAAATATCTGTAGCCGACATAAATATCGTCGCTGTAATCAATCTTTAAAAAACTTTCCCAGAACTCATCCTTACAGGGATAATAATCATAGGATTTTGTGATTGTGTCAGTAAGCTTACCTGAGGGATTAACATCACCGCAAAGTATATCGGCGATTGCAGCGCCACCCTCCATGCCGCCCTGCCATGACATAAGAACGGCAGGAATTTTATCGTTTTCTGCAAAGAATTCGCAGTCAATAGTTGCACCTGAATTTATAATAATAACGACTTTTTTGAAAAGCCCGGAAGCTTTATCAATAAGGTCTTTTTCAAGGTCGGAAAGATAGTAGTCACCGCCCTGAGGTCTGCGGTCAACACCTTCTGCAGAGAATCTGCTCAATGTGATAATTGCGGTGTCTGCCCATTCGGATGAAGACTTGATAAGCTCATCGGGAACTTCGGCTTCTTTAACGTGCATTGCCGCAAATGTGTCGTAGGTCATATCGTCACGTTTTGTGCAGAATTCCATGTTGTTAACGATATCCCATCTTGCATTAATCTGTTCCTGAGTAAGAACGTTAACGCTTTCTTTTTCTACATAGTCTTTATAGAATTCTACAAGAGGCATGTAAACGGAAACCTTGCCCTCATGTTCCTTTTCTTTAAAGCCTTCATAAACATTGCGGATATAAGGGCAGTGAACGTCACCGCTTCCGCCGCCACCTTTTATGTATTCGATTGTAGCTTTTCCGAAAAGTGCGATTTTTTCGCCTCTTGAAAGAGGAAGAGCGTTGTTTTCGTTTTTCAGAAGAACCATACCGTCAGCGGCAGCTTTTCTTGAAAGCGCGATGTGTTTTTTTGATGCAGTAACACATCTGCCGTCTTCTCCGAGAGGTATGCATGGCTGATATCTGAATCTTGCAAATTTATCCATAATAATCTCCATTTCCATTATTTTTAAATATTATATAACACCTGCCGATTAATCGTCAAGCAAATCCTTGATGTTTTTGATGTGTTGTGGTATAATTTGATTAATAAACAATCGGAGACGAAATATGCAGACTGTTGAACAAGCACTTGAAAAACTGAACAAATCCGGTTTTCGTTCATCGTTTCATCTCAATGAAACCGATAAAAAGTATGTTGAAGAAAACGGGCTTGAAACAATAAGAAATCATGCGAGTGATTTTATCCGCACTCGACTTGCTCCTTCGTTTATTCCTAATGACGGAAAGCAGACACCATTGAAAGGACATCCGGTATTCAAGTCGCAGCATGCGTGTGCTTGCTGTTGCAGAGGCTGCCTTAATAAGTGGTATAAAGTTCCAAAAGAAAAGTCACTTGATGCAGTTCAACAAGAAAAAATAGTTAATCTGTTAATGGCATGGATTGAAAAAGAAATGAGGAATTAAAAGAGCAAATAAAATTTGAAATTATACTTGATTTTTCATTTCTTTTATGCTAATATAATCAAGCAACTTATTGCTGTGACACAGGTCATGGTTCAAATATTATAATTATATAAAAAATTACTTGGTGTCCCTTAATCATGGGGGTGTAGCTCACTTGGGAGAGCGCTTGAATGGCATTCAAGAGGTAAGGG
>CALAQQ010000069.1 GCA_937888485.1 uncultured Clostridia bacterium | reverse complement strand
TTGGTTAGCTGTGGAGGCGCCAGAGTACATCAATGGAGTGTGTTTGGATATAAATAATGGTGCATTTCCAAGATAGGGAGTTGACATAATATGAATGATTTACTAATGGGTAGACAATACTGATTTTAAATTTATAAATTGACTTTACGTCACTTTACGAAAAGGTCTTGACAAGCCTGTGCATATTCTGTATATATGTATATATACGGTGTATGTACAGGCTGTTTTTGTTATAGTACTTAAATTTGTAATAGACCATTTGTTATGGAATACAAATGGACCTGCAATTGTATATACTACTATCTAAGAGAAAAGAGGGATATGATGTTACGATTAGAACATGTGAATAAGAGAATATCAAGTTTTGAACTTAAGGATATTCATTTTCATTTACCTAAGGGATATATTTGTGGCTTGATTGGAGAAAATGGTGCTGGAAAAACATCGCTGATTAAGACCATTATCGGTTTGTATTCTATGGATTCCGGTGTTTGTAATGTGAATGAATTGGATTTTGCCACACAGGAAGCAGATATAAAAGAACAATTCGGTTTGATTTTGGATACCTGTATGTTTGAGAAATATTTATCTTTGGAGTTGGTTGGAAAATATTATGGACCGTTTTATCAATCTTATGATCATAAGCTTTTCATGCAATATTTGAAACAATTTGAATTGAACCCTAAGAAAAAGGTTAAGACCTTGTCAAAGGGAATGTTAATAAAGCTACAGTTGGCATTTGCCCTTTCCCATGATGCGAAGCTTTTTATCTTTGATGAACCAACCAGCGGTATGGATGAGGAGTTTCGCAAAGAGTTTTATCAAATTTGTGCAGAACTGGTATCGGATGGAGAACACAGTGTATTGGTATCTACCCACATTACAGAAGACTTAGACCGGATAGCAGATTATCTTGCTTATATACAGGATGGGGAACTACTATTTTTTGATGAAAAGGACCAGGTACTTGATAAATTTGTAATTGTGACAGCGGAAAATTACAAATTAAAGCTTTTATCGAAAGATTATGTGATACATACCGAAGAGAGTACATATGGTGGAACAGCCATGATGATAAAACAAAAATATAAAAAACTAGACGATGCTTATAGGAGCAAAACGCCAACAATCCAAGAATTTATGTATTACATGGTGAAGGGAGGACACAGTCATGCAAAGAATGTTATTGCGAAATGTTTTAACTAAATCAGCATGTATCATCGTACAGTTGACAATCGTCTTTGTTGTATTCTTTTTGCTAGAACATTTTTTTATCGGTGAAGGTGAAAGTATATGGGATACGGTAGATCAGATGTCTGGTGTATGGGTTGCACCGGCAGTTATTGGTGTAAGTAGTGCGTTTGATATGAAACGACTTCCAGATAACGTTTTTTTACTTCCCTTTTCTAGAAGTGATCGAGAGAAGCTGGTGACTTTTAATGCCTGGTTTTGGATATTCTTAGTGATGATATATATATCTGTTTTACTATGTACACCAGTTATATTAGGAAAAGGAGAATTAGATATACCAAAGAATCTGATTGGTCTCAATTGTTTGTTATGGATTCTGTTTGTTGGCAATGTGACATATCTTTTTGGATATTTACCGTATTTCGAGAAGAAACACGAATGCAAGGTTTGGATTATTTTTTTAGCTCTAATTGTGGAATTAGTAGTCGTGACAATCGTTTCTTGTATTATGGAAAATGTTACCGGTGAAAGCACTGCACTGGTTGTAGTGGTTGTGATGACATGTATTATTTCCTTTTTGGTATCTTATCATTTTCACAGAAAATATTTTAAGAATATGGTAAGTTTCTATGCGGATTATGAAAAGAGCAGATGGTTGGAAAGTGGTAAGGTGAGAGCATGAAAATTATAATATCAACAACAATGAATTTGCCGATATATGAGCAAATTATCAATCAAATAAGAGATGCGGTAGTGTCCGGAGAATTACGGGAAGGGGAAGGAATGCCTTCTATCCGTGTGCTTGCAAGAGATTTACAGGTGAGTGTGATTACGACGAAGCGCGCTTATGAAGAGCTGGAGAAGGAAGGGGTGTTACAATCCATTCCAGGACGTGGTTTTTATGTGTGCAAACAGAATAATGATATTTTGAAGGAAAAGCAGATGCGAGGCTTGGAACAACGATACGAGGATTTGATTCGTGATAGTAAGAGTGCAGGTATGAGTGTCGAGGATATTATTGAGATGGTGCAGGTGCTCTACGAAACGTGATGATGTTGGTATGAAGCAAGGTGTGAAAAGCCTATCGAGTGTTTTGTATTGGTTTTATATACTTGATAATATGCTTATAACTGTATTTTCATTTTGATAATACATTTTGATAATGGAGAGGAGAATCCCATGGAAGAACAAAGAATGATTGTATGTGAGAATGCTTCTGTAAGATTGAAGGGATTTCACACGCAACCAGTGAATCTAGTTATGGACAAAGGTTTCATTTATGGTTTGCAGAGTAAAAATGGTTCCGGAAAAAGTACATTTATAAAGATGTTATTAGGACGTTTTCCTAAAATGCAAGGGCACATAAGGATTGCAGACTTAGATGTGATAGAAAATCGGGAGCAGATGTTATCTAAGGTAGGTTATATATCAGAAGACAGAGTGTTCTATCATGATAAAAGCGTAACGGAGCAGGAAGAGCTTTATTCTGTTTTTTATCCAAACTGGAACCATGATATTTTTGAAGAATTACTGAAGAAATATCAGATATCAAAGCTTACAAAATATGGCTCTCTGTCAAAGGGAAATCAAATTAAATTGCAATTGGCATTTTCAATGGCATATCAGCCGGATGTTTTAATCTTAGATGAGCCAATGGCGGGACTTGACCCAGTGTTTCGAATGGATTTTTTGAAGTTCTTGCAGGAGATTGTAGCAGAGTATGAGACCACCATTGTAATATCTTCACATTTAAGAGAAGAATTAGAAAAGATAACGGACTATATGATTGTGGTAGACAATGGTACGTATACCTGTGAGGAGGTGCTACGGTAATGATAGATACAAAGGAGTTGCTTCGATTGGAAGTTGCGAAAAGAAAAAAAGATTTTTTTGATAATATGAGCTATGTAGCATATTACATATTTTGGTTTGTTTTATTTGGATATAGCATGCTAATTGGAGCAGAGCAGAATTTATCACGTGTTGTTATAGGGGGATATGTGTATTTATTCTCTTTGCTCATGTACTTGTATATCCAGCCATTGATGTTTATAAGAGAACAGGGTGTTTGGCGTAATGTGTTTCACAAATATAGAGATATACCAGTATCAATGCAGCAGTTGTATCGTACAAAAATGCGAATTGCCAGTAAGCAAATCGTAAAGCTGTCGCTTATTTACCAAGTGTTTGCATTCATTGGAAGATGGATAGAAGGAATTGGGTTGGTAAATATAGGTATGTTACTATTTCCTATCATATATGGATTAGTGATGATACTGGTGTTTGGTATTTGGATGTATGTGTGCAAACGAAGAGCAGAAGTTTAGAGGATTTCATGTGGCAGTTGTTTAGGGTTGATACCACACCACAGGAAACAATAGTTTATTGGAATCAATAGAACGGAAGGTAGAGAGGAGAAGTATGGATTTAATAGAAACATATTTAAGTAATTTGCAAATAATAAATAATATGACATTGGATGATTACGCTGATAAGCGTAAAGTGAGAAGAAACAATAAATTGTCAGATGCTAATCGTCAAATTGCAACAGATATTGAGAATACATATCCAGAATATAAAGAAAAATTTTCAGAATTACTTTTACATGACAATTGGAAAATACGCTGTCAAGTTGCACATCACATGTTAGAAGTGATGAATTATCCTGAGGAATATCGGAAGATGGCCTTGGATGAAATAAAAGGAGTTAGTAGTAAAAATATTCCAGTTGAGAGTTTAGGGAATAAAATGTGGTTAAAACAATGGTACGAACAGCATCCGCAAGATAAGTTACTTTAGGGCAATCTCATTTTATTGAAAACATAGAAGATGAATATTAGAGAATGTTGAGACATTCAAACACAATGAAGACTGATTATGTTTTACAATAAACCTGTTTTCTTTGAAAAGAACAGAGTTTTCAGGGTTTATACCGGTGGCAAGCTTTTTGCCGATTTCTTCGGTGACGATTCGACCGACGGTTTTTATCCCGAGGAATGGGTCGCATCGAGTGTGCGTGCTTTGAATGAAGGAAGCACAGACGAGCACGAAGGTGTTTCAAAAATCCTCGGCACGGATTTGTATCTCAATGAAGCTGTTGAAAAATATCGCACAGAGCTTCTCGGTGACAGAGAGGATATTGGCATTCTCACAAAGTTTCTTGACAGCGCAATCAGACTTCCCGTTCAGGCTCATCCCGACAAAGCATTTTCCGAAAAATATTTTTCATCGAAATACGGCAAGGAAGAAAGCTGGATTATTCTTGCAACAAGACCCGGTGCAAAGATATTCTACGGCTTCAAAGACGGCGTAACCATGGAGGATTTCAACAAAGCCATCGATGAAAGCGAAAACAAATCCGATGCCATGGAAAAGCTTCTTTGCTCAATCGATGTAAAAGCGGGGGACGTTATATATATTCCTGCAAAAATGGTTCATGCTATCGGAAGCGGATGCCTTCTTCTTGAAGTTCAGGAGCCTACCGATTTCACAATTCAGCCTGAACGCTGGTGCGGTGAATATAAGCTTTCCGATAAGGAAATGTACCTCGGTCTTGACAGAGAAAAAGCTCTTGAATGTTTTGATATGAATAAAAAATATCCTGCACCTCTGACACCGAAAATCATCTCCGATGAAAACGGAGTGAAATATGAAGCTGTTATTGATGAAACAATAACAACAAGCTTTTCTGTCAGAACAGCAACCGTTAACGGCGGTGAATTTGCACTCGGCAGGGGAGCTGCGGTTTATGTAGTAACCGAAGGCGAAGGTGTTGTAAAAGGCGAAAACTATAGCTGTGAAATCAGAAAGGGCGATTATTTCCTCATGCCGGAAAATGCAAAGGGTAAATATTCCGTAACAGGAAACCATATCAGGATTACTGAATGTTTTGCATGAAAATATTGACAACAAAAATTTTTTGATTTAATATTGAAATATCATCCAATAATAAAGCAAGGAGGAATTTTGTGAATACAAATGCCATGTTTAAGATAGGCTACGGTCTTTATGTTCTTACAGCAAAAGAAAACGGCTTTGATAACGGTTGCATTATCAACACCGTTTCGCAGGTTACCTCAAACCCCAACAGAATTACCGTTGCCGTAAATAAAGCCAATAAAACTCACGATATGATAATCGCAAGCGGTGAATTCAATGTCAGCATTCTTTCAACATCTGCAAGCTTTGATATCTTCAAGTCTTTCGGATTCAGAAGCGGTAAGGATGTTGATAAATTCAGTGATTTCAAGGCGGTAAAACGCAGTGAAAACGGACTTCTCTATGTTACCGATTCAGCAAATGCTTATATTTCTGCAAAGGTTATTTCTTCAACAGACCTCGGTACTCATACTCTGTTTATCGCCGATGTTACCGATTGCGAAGTTCTTTCTGAAGAAACAAGCGTAACTTATGACTATTATCATAAGTATATCAAACCCAAGCCCGAAGTGAAGAAAACCGCAAAGGTTTATTACAGATGTAAAATCTGCGGATACATTTACGAAGGTGAAGACCTTCCCGCTGATTTCATTTGTCCTCTTTGTAAACACCCCGCTTCCGATTTTGAAAGAGTTGAAGCGGTTGAAGAAAACGATAAAGGAGAAAACATTATGAATCTTAAAGGTACAAAAACAGAACAGAATCTTATGGCTGCATTTGCAGGCGAATCTCAGGCAAGAAATAAGTATACCTACTTTGCTTCAGTAGCAAAAAAGGAAGGCTTTGAACAGATTTCCGCAATTTTCACAGAAACCGCCAACAATGAAAAAGAACATGCAAAAATGTGGTTCAAGGCTCTCGGCGAACTTGGCGATACAGCTCAGAATCTTCTCCATGCTGCAGAAGGCGAAAACTATGAATGGACCGATATGTATGCAACCTTCGCAAAGGAAGCTGATGAAGAAGGCTTCACAGAGCTTGCAGAAAAATTCCGTATGGTAGCCGCTATCGAAAAGACTCATGAAGAAAGATACCGTGCACTTCTCAACAACGTTGAAATGCAGAAGGTATTTGAAAAGGCAGAAGAAACTATGTGGGAATGCCGTAACTGCGGTCATCTTGTAATGGGCAAGAAAGCTCCCGAAGTTTGCCCTGTTTGCGCACATCCTCAGGCATACTTTGAAGTAAGAAAAGAAAATTATTAATCGTTAATTAACTATCAGCCTCCGATTTTCAAAATCGGGGGTTGATATTTTTTATAAATAATTATATAATTAACTAAATATAATTCTTTTTGAGGTGTGCTATGAAAAAAATCATCAGAATTATGGCTCTTATTCTTGCCATGACATTTGTTTTATGCTCATGCGGTAACACAACTTTCACAACATCAACAGATTCAAAAACAACTGCTCCTGCAGGAAATTTATCCGATGATAACGGTTCATTTGAAGATACTCCAAATGCCGATGATAACGTAATCGCTGCAGGTGAACATCCTCATGTTAAATTCACAATGGCAAACGGCGGAAGCTTTGTTATGGAGCTTTATCCCGAATATGCTCCCAAGACTGTTGAAAACTTTATCGAACTCGTTTCTGACGGCTTCTATGACGGTCTTACCTTCCACAGAGTTGTTGAAGATTTCATGGCTCAGGGTGGCTGCCCCGAAGGAACAGGTATGGGCGGCAGCAGCATGAAAATCAAAGGTGAATTTGCTATAAACGATTTTGAGCAAAACACTCTTTCACATACCAGAGGTGTTGTTTCCATGGCTCGCTCGCAGTCTTACAATTCAGCATCATCGCAGTTTTTTATCTGCTATTCCGATGCAACCTTCCTTGACGGTCAGTATGCAGCATTCGGTATGGTTATTCAGGGTATGGAAGTAGTTGATTCTTTCCTTGAGATTGAAAGAACATTGGGTAACGACGGTGCTCTTTCCAAACCTATTGAGCCCATCGTTATTGAAAAAGCGGAGGTGCTTTAATTGAAAAACATAACTTTCAAAGCGTTCAAGGCATCTGAAATCGAATTCGTGAATAAACATGAAAACGGAACAAGAATTGAATTTGAAAATAAGTATTCATACAATGTGAAATATTCAACAAACAACACCTGCATCGGTGAATTTACCGTTGAGGTGGATGACAAGGCCAATAAAGATAAGTTTCATATCAAGGCGGTTGTTCTCGGAATATTTACTTATAATCCCGAGTCTAAAAAAGAGATTATTCATGTCGAAACATATAAGGAATTATTCCCGTATGTCAGAACAATGATTTCATCTCTGACGGTCAATGCAGGAATCCCTCCTGTTATTCTTCCGAATTTTGACATTGAGTCACAGAGTATTTACAGATTTGAAAAGAATTGCTGAAAGAGGTAAAAAATATGGATATTATGGATCTTGCCATGAAAGGCATATGTGCTATAACAAAAAATTTCGGTAAGAAAGTTCAGAAAAATTCGGTTGCCCCCGAAATCGAAAAGGTTAATCCTGTTGAAATTAAGGGTGCGGGTTACAGAATGGGTTTTTCGAAGGCTGAAATTATGCCCGATATGAACAGCGGCAAAACATATTGGATTGCAGGTCACGGTTCGGGTCATAAAATGGAAGGCGTTCTTTCTCCTGTTTATGTCAGTGCTGTTTGGATTGATTGCGGAAATGAAGAAGGCATGCTCTGGCTTGGCGGCGATATCGTCGGCATGACAAGAGTTGAGGTCAATAAAATCCGTTCAATGATTATGTCATCCGGTAAAATAAAAGGATGCAAGTGCATCAACTTCAGCTGTACCCACAGCCATTCGGGTATCGATACACTCGGCTATTGGGGTAAGCCCAATCTTGTGAGCATTCCTTCCGACGGTAAAGACCCCGAATATATGGATATGCTCATGAATAATTCCGTAAAGGTTGCTGAAGAAGCTTATGCAAACAGAAAAGAAGGCAAGCTTTTCTACGGTGAAATCAAGATTGAAAACGGTCTTGAAACAAGAAGAGGTTTCCTTGACAGACATGAAATCTTAACAAGATTCCGTTTTGTTCCTGCTGACGGTTCAAAGGATATCTGGGTTATGAACTTCGGCGGTCATCCCAATTCTCTCGGCGGTTCAAACCGTATGCTCAGCGGTGAATATCCTTATTTTATGCGTGAACAGATCCTTGCTGAAAACGGTGCGGAGGTTCTTTTCGGAATCGGTGCAATCGGTGCTATGGACGTTGCAGAGCTTGACAAGGATGATAATGTGAACTGCATCAAGCTTCAGGCAAAGATGCTTGCCGATGCGGCTCTTAAGATAGATAATGATGTTGAGCTTAAACCCGAAATGAAGTTTATTCAGCAGCCATTCTATCTTCCCGTGGGCAACTATGTTCTCACTCTTCTTGCAATGCGCCATGTTATGAGCTTCAACGCATATCCATGTAAGGAAAGCGATACGGGTATTGCCATGATGACTGAAATGACATATATGTCAATCGGCGGAAAGAATATTCTTCTTCTTCCGGGTGAAAGCTTTGTTTCAACCGTTTACGGCGGATATAAGAGCGCAGAAACATCACCCACAGGTAAGGGCGGAGAAATCAACCCCGCTCCTCTTGCTGAAATCGCAGGCGACCCCAACATGATTGTTTTCGGCGTTTCGAACGACATGACGGGTTATGTTGTGCCCCCCAACGATTTCATTCTCCATCCCACACAGCCCTATCTCAACGGCTACAAAGATAAATTTGACCTTAACCATTACCATGAAACAAACTCAATGGGTATCGGTGCTCAGAAAACAATTGCAGATGCCTTTGCTGACGTTGTTTCAAGATTTTAAAATATGCTTCAGCTTATTTATTCGGCAGTAATTCTTCTTGCCACATCACTCGGTGCATTCGTCGGTCTCGGAGGCGGTGTTATCATAAAACCCGTTCTCGACTTTATCGGTGCAGAACCGAGAATGCAGGTTGACTTTCTTTCATGTGTTGCAGTTTTTACAATGTCAATTGTTTCGACTTGTAAGCAGATAAAGAATAAAGTTGAGTTTAAGAAGAATATTGTTTTGCTTATCGCAGTCGGATCAATTGCAGGCGGATTTCTCGGAAGCAGATGCATGGATGTTCTTGAGGGATTCATTCCGTCGGATACGGTGCGCTGCGTTCAGGCGTTTATTCTTGCAACGCTTCTGGCTTTTGTATGTATCTATGTTGCCAAAGATCGCAAATCATTTCATGTCAAGAATAATTTTGCAATCTGTTTTGTCGGTCTTTTGCTCGGATATATTGCTTCGTTTCTCGGTATAGGCGGAGGACCGATAAATGTTGCCGTTTTAACGCTTTTCTTTTCAATGAATGTCAAGGAGTCTGCGGTTTATTCCGTTGCGATTATCTTTTTTTCGCAGCTTTCAAAGCTTGTGACAATGTTTGCTTCATCGGGAATCGAGGTTTATTCTCATCAATGGAAAACCCTGCTGTTTATTCTTCCTGCCGCAATTCTCGGGGGAATAATCGGCTCGGGTCTTAACCGAAAATCCGATGATAAAATCATCCGAAAAATTTTTACCGCTGTGATGATTGTTCTTGTTGTTCTTAATATCTATAACGGAATTAATTATCTTATATAGAGAGATGAATATATGACCCGTCAGGAAATAACATTATTAAATCTCGGCAAAAGTCTTGATGACCTTGCAAACCTTGACCCCAAAGGTTACGGAGTCTGCAAACTGCTTTATAAAGCGGCAACTGAATATACAAAAAAACCGCTTTGTCTCAATGCGGCAGAGGTGCTTTGCAGATCTTTGGAAAAAGACGGTACGGTATTCATTTTAACCGGATTTGTATTAACACCCTGTAATAAAGCTGAAACCGACGGCGTTATTTCTTCAGTTTTACTCGCATCGGCACTTGAAAAGATTTTTGATGTAAAAACTGTTATTATATGTCCCGAAGAAGCTGAAAAAGCAGTCGGTAAAATGTCGGAGCTTATCGGGGTAAATTCCGAAACGGTTATTTTTACGAAAGATACTTCAAAAGCTGAGGAACAGGCAAAATCACTTATTGATTATTATAATCCCGATGCCGTTGTCAGCATTGAATGTCCTTCTGCCAATAAAAGAGGAATATACCATAATGCGGGCGGTTTTGATGTAACAGATCTTGAAGCAAAAACGGATATTCTGTTTGATCTGACTGTCAAAAAAGGTGTGCCGAACATTGCAATCGGTGACCTCGGTAACGAAATCGGTATGGGAACATTATCCGACTGCATCGAAAACCGTATTCCGTCAGATTGCGGATGTTGCGGAAAAGGCGGTATAACAGCAAAAACCAAGGCGGAAAATATAATAACCGCAACCGTTTCCGACTGGGGCTGTTATGCGCTGATTTGCATGCTTGCATATATAACGGATAATCCCGAAATTATGCACGATTCGGTTTTACAGGAAAAGCTGATGGTTATTGCATCCGAAAACGGTATTGTTGATATGACAGGGGAGCACATCCCTGCAATTGACGGTTTCGGTGTTAAAATAACGGCTCTTATCGTTGACTTAATGCGCGAAACAATGTTGAACACAGTTAACTGCCGTGATAAATTCCAAAGGCAGTTCGAAATAATTTCAGAACGAAACAAATCAGGTGAACTTATATGATTACAATTAACGAAGCTTTCGGTTACCGAAGAAGCTTCGCCTGCGTCGACATCGGCGCTATCAAAAACAATTTTGATGAGCTCAGGAAATGTCTGCCCGAAACAACAAAAACCATGGCAGTCGTTAAAGCTGATGCTTACGGTCACGGAGCTGTCAAGGTTTCAAAAGCGCTTGCGGACAGAGCTGATTATTTTGCGGTTGCTGTTATCGATGAAGCTCTTGAACTTCGTGAAAACGGTATAAACAACCCCATTCTGATTTTAACTTATACGAGTCCCTATCAGTTTGAAACGCTTATTCATAACGGCTTTATTCCGACGGTTTACAGCTTCAGCGATGCAAAAAGACTTTCGGATACCGCTGTTAAACTCGGTAAAAAAGTTGTTATTCATATAGCCGTAGACACCGGAATGAGCCGTATCGGTCTTGCAGATACAAAGGAAAGCGTTGAAGTTATCAAGCGTATTTCCGAGCTTCCCATGGTCGAAATTGAAGGGATTTTCAGTCACTTTGCATGCGCAGATTGTGAAGACAAAACCTGTGCTCTCGGTCAGAAAAAGCGTTTCGATGATTTCGTTGAAATGGTTGAAAATGCTGGAATCGATATTCCTCTCAAGCATTTGAATAACAGTGCTGGAACAATTGATTTTGATTTCTCATACGATATTGTCAGAATAGGAATTGCGCTTTACGGTCTTTATCCCTCTGAAGAGGTGGATAAAACAAAGGTTAAGCTCACTCCTGCGATGGAAGTTTTCAGCCATATAATCCACATCAAAGATATCGAAAAAGGAGTTTCCGTAGGTTACGGTCATACCTATACCGCACCCGAAAGAAGAACGGTTGCAACTGTTTGTATAGGCTATGCCGACGGTTTTAACAGAGCTTTTTCAAACAGAGGTTATGTCCTTGTAAACGGAAAAAAAGCTCCGATTATCGGTAAGGTTTGCATGGACCAGATTATGGTTGATATTACGGGCATTGAAAATGTTGAGGTTGGCGACTATGCCGTTATCATGGGCAGAAGCGGTGATGAATTAATAACCGCGGAAATGCTCGGTGAAATGAGCGACAGCTTCAATTATGAAATTATCTGCACATTCATGCCACGAATAATAAGGGTTCACTGTGAAAACGGAAAAATAATATAAAAATTGGCTTGAACAGGTTTTGTTTCCCGTTCAAGCCATTAATTTTTGTTCAGTTAAGGCATATAAGGATTGTCTTCGTATTCGTAATCCTCAGGCATAATCATCGGGCGGAAATAGTTGATTGTGTAGTCAATTCCCCACTGACCCTTCTTTCCGTGCCAATAACTTGAATGAGGCTCAATTGAAAGCATGCCGTCATAATCCTTTGTGTAAAGAATGTCCATGGCAGCGCCCCAATTTATGCAGTCAAGACCTGCAGGCGCATCGTCATAAACATCGCCGTCGAAATACACGCAGCCTTTAAGGTGGAAATGATAGAATCTGTCACCCCAGTCACGCATTTCCGCAAGGTAATTGCCGTCATGATAAATGCAATGTGAAATATCGTATTTGATGCCGAGATCGGGGAGTGCGGAAAGAACAACTTCCCAGACTTTGGGTTCGACAACAAAGTTTTCCCAACGGCAGTTATAAACAGCAATCTTAACGCCCTTTTCTTTACCGAATTCAATGAGTTTTCCGAGATAATCGATTGCTATGTTGCAGTTATCATAAAAGCTTTTGCCGTCAACATAGTTAACACCGCAGTTATAAACGGGACAGCCGATGATTGAAGCTGCGGTGATAACGTTTTTATCCGCCTGCAACGCTTCGGGGATAATCTCTCCGTTATCGTCAATTCTTGTCATTCCCCATCTTCCCATTGAACCGACAGGAATGCCGTATTTATCGCTGTAACCCTTTATTTCATTTGCTTTTGCAAGGAATTCTTCTGAATCGTAGTTGTGATTAACACAGAATTCGACGGCATCAAGACCCTTTTCTTTTACATATTTAAAACAGCCTTCATCCCATCCGTTGATAATACCGAGTTTCATTTTAACATCCTTTCTTAAGATAAACTGTATTTTTTTCAAGCAATTCTATCGGTCTGTATGAAAGCTTAGCTTTTCTCAGACCTTCATCACCGCTGTCATCCTCACGGTTTACAAATTTGATTTCATCGCCCTGTGCATACATTCTCAGGAATTGATTTGTGACCATCTGATATGCACCGTGATATGAAATATCGGCTTTTTCGATGTGACAAATGAGCGTATCGCCGATTATTTCGCCGACGGAATAGCCGATAATCTTTCCGTCAACCTTCAATGCACCGCCAAGCAGACCGTATTCCTCATAGTTTTCAAGAACGTCAATGCATTTTTCAAGTTCATAGTTTGCAATTTCGTTCTTTTCGGAATTGAAAGAAAAATTCCTTGTGAACTCGATAAGTTCAGCGATAATTTCATTTGTTATCGGAACGAATTCATAATTTTTATAAAGCTTGAGAAATTTGTTTATATGATTTCTCGGTGTGCTGTATTTCTTTCCCGAAAGATTCATAAGAGCATCTTTATCATAGATATAGTCAAACATATCTCTGTCGGGTTCAACAACACAGTAGCAATACCTTTTAAGAAGAACGGGGAGCTCATTTTTGTTGACTGAACACATAACGCAGGGGATATCGTTCTTTTCGCAGTATTCATCAATTGCGTCAAGACCGCCCTCAAGGTTTTTTCCGATAGGAAATGAAAAGCAGTTTTTATTCTTGAACTTTGATAAGAGTATAAGCGTGCCGTCGGTTACGGCATAATAATTCCCGTAGTATTCATGCCACATGATAATCGTTCCGACGGTTCTGTCGCATTGTCTTGAGGGATAAGCATTGAAATATGCTTTTAAAACGGGATAATCTTCTCTTTCGATTTTTTTGAATTTCAGCATACTGCACCTTTTGGTAATTTTTATTTTATTATTATATCATTTGAAAATAAAAAAGTAAATATTAAAGAAATTAAAATTATAGTTGCATATATTTTGTTGTTCTGTTATATTAAAGATGTATATTTTAAAAAGAGGTGAAGATATGTCATTGCCCTATAAACTCAGAAACCATCTTTGCAGATTCAGCAGTTTCTATAAGCTTGGGGATGAGAATATACCTGCAGAGCTTATGAGTTTCGTCAATGAAAAACCCGACCTTACAGATTTTCCGTATCCTCTTCCTTCAAAGAAGAGCGACTACACCTGCTATGCAAAAACAGGCGATATTGAATGGTACGGTGCATCAAACGGTCTTACAAGATTTGATAAAAACGCAGAGCGCGAAGAAGATATCGTTATGTATTTCAGCGCACCGAGAGATTTGCTTGATAACGAAATAAAAGCAATTATGCCCGACGGTGAAAACATCTGGGTGCTGACTGCAACGGGTGCCGCTCATATTGAAATGCGTATGATGAGCATGGAAGAGAAAGCGGACGTTCTTCTCGATGAATCCGTAAAATACGTTAACCGCAGATGGATGTTCAGCCAGAAATATCTTACCGAAGGCAGAAATCTTGATTCGATTCTTCCTTACGGATCTTCCGATAATGACGGCAGTTTCACCAGCGGATTTTCAATCGGTGAAATTCTCCGTTATGCAACTTATAAAAGAGAAAAAGGCGCTTTCCATGCCGACACTCTGAAGGCAAGATTTATCGCAACAAAGGCTGTTGAAGCCTGCCTTCTTCTTCTGCATATATCCTGCAGAGGTGACGGATTTGTTGCAAGAAGTTATCACACCCCTGATGAGCCTGTGCCCGATGACGGATTGTTTTTCAGAATCAATAACGGTAAGGCTTATGTAGTTGAAACAACAAGCTCAAAAGAGAAAAATATCGTAGGCTATGAAATCGACGCAAGCGCACCTGTTCCCGAAAGACTTGCAAAGCTTTATACCGATCTCGGTTTTACAATTGACGGTATTGTCTATAAGGCTGACACAAGCAGTGATGAAATTACTCATCATTTCCTTAACATGTATTTTGCGCATGAATACCTTGCTTGTGATGATCCCGAACTTGATGAGCTTATTATTTCATCTGCAAAGGGACTTATGAATCATATCATAGACAACGGATATGAACTCATTGATTATACGGGTAAACCCACAACGTGGGCAAAATGGAGCGTTCCTTATTTCAATTCGGAATTCGGCTGGGTTGACGGCGCTCTTAACTCGGCAGAGCTTCTTATGTATCATCTTGTAACAATGAAGATTACGGGTGAAGAAGGTAAATGGCGTGAAAGCTATGACCATCTCATAAACGACCTTGGATATGCAGACATGACCGAGGAACATTTTGACCGCCTTTATCAGGCATCTCTTTCGATGAATTCGTCAAAATGGTAGTGCAGAAGGCAATTCCCGCTAGTTATACCAAGCCCACTGTGTCTCTGGCGAATAATAGCGGTCAGGCTAGTGGTAACGTGGAAGCAGGCTCTTCCATCACCGTCAAGCTGAAGGCTACCTTTACCAAGAATGACGCAGGCGGCCTCACGAAACTTGTTATCAAGAAGGGCTCTACCGAAGTCGCTAATGGTACCACTTCCCCTCTGACCTATACTGGCGAAGCATTCGTCATCGGTGATGAGTCTGTTAGTTACTCCGCTACCGCAACGTATAGCGACGCTCCCGTTAAGCAGAACAATCTGGGGCAGGACTCTACCGAGAACTGGTTTGCAGGTTCTACCACCAGCTCCAGTGCATATACCATTACCGGTAAGAGAAACGCGTTCTACGGTACTGGTGTAGGCGCTGTCCCCACCGTCACTTCCGATATGGTCCGCGGTTTGACCAATACCAAGCTGGCTCCTGCTAATGGTACCACCCTTACCATTGACGTTGCTGTCGGTCAGC
>CALAQQ010000068.1 GCA_937888485.1 uncultured Clostridia bacterium | reverse complement strand
TGCAAGTGAAGCGATCATTGCTATGCATGCAAACACGGGACCTTTTCCTGCAAGCATAATAACTGTTTCATCGGCAGTGAAGTTTGTTGCAAGTTTTGCTGCTGCGGGAATTGCTGCAATAACAAATCCGCCGATGATACCTGCCCATGCACCTTTGGTGTTCATCTTTTTCCAATAGAGAGAAATAACGTAAGGAGCAAGGAAAGAGCCTGAAATGATGCCCCATGAGTAGCTCATCATGTCAAGAATTGCGGTGTCCGTGTTAGCTATAATATACGAACATATTACAAATATAACACATAATACCTTAATAATCAATGATGATTTTTTATCGCTCAGGTCTTTTTTGAAATGTTTGATAAAGTCAATTGTAAGAGTTGAGCTTGCGGTAAGTGTTACCGAGCAAAGTGTCGAAACCGAAGCCGCAATGAGAAGAACAAGAACTATTCCGAGAAGAACAGAGGGAAGATTTGATTCCTTGAGCATATTCGGAACGATGAAGTCCTGCGCAATGTAGTTGGGGTCTGCAGGATCGTTAAGCTGTGCATATGTAAAGTATCTGTAGCAAAGCGAGCCGATGAAATATCCGCCACCTGCAACGAGAAATGCAAAGAATGTAGAGATTGTAATGCCTTTCTTTGCCTGTGTATCGTTCTTGATTCCGAAATACTTTGTAACCATCTGAGGAAGACCCCATGTGCCGAAGCTTGTCATGAGAACGGTTGCCCAGAGTGAAATCCACTGTGAAGAGTTGAGCTTGGGTAATCCGTTTGTTGCTGAAGGCTGTGTACCGAGGGTATGTGCGTATTCCATTATTCCTTCGAATCCTCCGACGGCATCACAGCGAATAACACATACGATAAGAAGTGCAATGCCGAACATCATAACAATTCCCTGCATAAAGTCGGCTCTTGCCTGAACAAGATAACCGCCGAAGACAAGAAGAAGTGCTGCGACAACAGCGATGATAATCATACAGATTTCAACATTTATACCAAGAAGAACATCTGCAACAGAAGCAAGTCCCTTGTAAACCGATGCTGAATAAGGGATAAGGAATACAAATATGATTATGCATGCAAAAAGTCGCATGCTTTCGCTTGAATAACGCTTTTCAAGGAATTGCGGCATTGTTTTAATCTTGAGACGATAAGATGTGTCTCTTGTTCTTCTTGCAAGAACTTTCCATGCAAGCCATGAACCGAAAACAGCATTTCCAAGACCCGCAAGAATACCCCAGAGACCGAAGCCTTTTCCGGTACCGCCTGCATAACCTACGAACATAACTGCCGAAAAATAAGCAGTACCGTAAGAGAGGGCAGAGAGCCATGCGCCTGCGTTTCTGCCGCCAACTGTGAGGTCGGCAATGCTTTTTGCTTTTTTACCCTGAGTAATTCCGATTATAACCATAATAACAATGTAAATACCTATGGTTAACCATATTGCAATTCTATCCATTTGCTTCACTCCTTTTAACCATTACAGCTTTAAAGCTTTTAACTGCTAAAGTGAATACATCATACATCGAAAATTTCTGTTTGTCAATAGGAAAATGAAAAAAATTGATAAAATAAAAAAACTTTTGGTTTTTTTGAAAAATTGCTTGACATTTCAAGTTTCTGTGTTATAATAGCATTCGTTGAGTTGATAAATCTCAACCCAAAACAGAATATCCGGGTGTGGCGCAGTTGGTAGCGCGCTTGACTGGGGGTCAAGAGGCCGTGAGTTCAAGTCTCGCCACTCGGACCATAACAAAGAAAACCGTTCAAACTTAAAGGTTTGAACGGTTTTTTCTTTGTTTTGTTGACACGCTTGATTTTTGACGAAAAATATACGAATCAGGAGTGTTGCAAAAATGGCAAAAATCAAGATGAAAGTTTCAGTTTCAATGGCGGAAACCTTTGATGATTTCCTGCTCGCAAAAAAGTCTTTGGGTCTTAGCGAAAAGACATTGAGGACATATAAAGAGCATTTATCATCAATCGGAAAACATTTACCCATTGATAATCCTATGGATTCCATTGAAAAGGCTGACCTTGAAAAAATGATTTCAAGTATGCGTGATGTCGGCTTATCCGCAAATTCGATACAGAGTTATACCCGAACTCTGAAATCTTTTTTCTCTTGGTGCAAAGAAGAAGGAATTGCGAATTTGAGCCTGTCAAGGTATAGAGCTGAGGAAACAATCAAGGACACCTATACCGATTTAGAGCTTAAATTGCTATTGAACAAGCCCAATATGAGGAAGTGCAGTTTTTCAGAATACCGTAATTGGGTGATAATAAATTTACTCTTGAATAACGGTTGCCGTGCCGCCTCAGTCCGCAATATTACCAACAAAGATGTTGACCTGAACAATCAGGTGATTTACCTCAGGCACACCAAAAACAAGAAATCTCAGGTGATACCCCTCTGTTCTTTGCTTTGCGGTATATTAAATGAATATATGAGAATAAGAGGCGGTTCAGACGATGATTTCCTTTTCCCGAATGAAACAGGCGGTCAGCTATCAGAAAACGGTTTACGATGCACTATTGCAAAGTATAACAAACGCAGAGGTGTCCAAAAGACAAGCATTCACTTGTTCAGACACACTTTTGCTAAGAAGTATTTGGTTGACTGCGGCGGCAACGCTTTTACTTTGCAGAGGTTATTGGGACATTCAACTCTCGATATGACAAAACATTATTGTGCTATATTTGATAAGGATATAACAAAGAACTACGATGCATTCTCCCCTTTAAATAATTTTAAATCCAATAGTGAAAGAATAAAACTTAATAAATAACTGCAAATCCGCTCAAAAGAGTTTAAATCGATTCAATTAGCTTTAAACTATCAACTTTTGACAACTTTGAGATAAAAGAACAACTAAAAAAAGTTGTTCTTTTTCTTTTTTTGCAAAAGCAGAGGAATAGTTATGTGCTTGGGTAGGGTGTTGGTGGGTGCTATAATGTAGACACAACAGATGAACAACACCAACACGAAAGGAACGAACAAACATGAAGCAGTTCAGGCAACCATTCACTTAGCGAAGCCAAGAGCAACACATCATCAATCCCACAAAAACTAAAACAAATAAAATTCAAACTAAAAAAATAATTTAAGAAAGTTGGTAATTAAAAATGACAAAAAATACAATCAAAATTATGGACAACAACATGGCTCAGGTATCAAAGGCATTTGAAAAGAAGGCAAGAATCTACGGAACACCCGAATACAGACAGTGGCGTGAGTTTATAGCAGAAAACCCTAATTTTACAATGACCACTAAGACAATCAAGAAGAATCCCAATAAGAAAACAACCTTAAACCTCAAATATGAGAATATGGAAACATTCATTGATGAGCAGGAAAACAAGGATATTCTTAAAGCAGAATTCGAAAAGGTAAAAAGAATGTCTAAGGTTCAGAAAAACCCATATAAATATGTTCTTGATTGGTTTGAAAAGAAATTTGAAGGTTATGAATCGTTCGAAACATTTATCAAAAATGTTGAAAAACAGAGAGCTGAAAAAAAGAAAACTGCAGAAATAACCGAACTTGACAAGGCATCAAACATGTAATTAAAGAAAGGAATTGATAAAAATGGCAAAGAATAACGGATATAGAATTGACTACACAACAAACACTCTTGTTATGAACTATAAGTTCAGGGATGCCGCAGAAGTTTACGGTTCTCCCGAATACACAATGGTTCAGGCAATAAAGCACGATTTCCCCAACATTAAGGTCAGCATCAAATCAGGCAGAGAACAGAAAAAGCCAAGAGAGAACAAGAGATTCAAATATAAAAACATGAGAAAGCATATCGAATGTTATAACAATTCTGATGAACTCATTGCTATGTTTGAGAAGGTTCAGAAAATGTCCGCTCCGATGAAAAGTCCCTACAAGTATGTTTCTGATTGGTTTATTTCACAGTTTCCAAATTATAAAGAAACACCTAAATTTGAGGTTGATTTCAAACCCACTCTCACGGTTGTTTCTCCCCCTGACGAAAGTAAATATGATAAGAAAGATAAAGTTTCCTGAAAGGAACAAAACCATGTATTTTAATAAAGCAAGTCCGCCGCTGAACTTAATTGATTCAGCGGCGTTTTTGTTTGCGGCGACCGCTCTTTTTTGATTTTAAGAAAAATTTTTGATATAATATAATAGAAGGTCGGACAAAGTCTGATAAATCATTAAAAAGAAAATTTACAAGATAAAGGAGAGAAAAAATGAAAGCTATAAAGAATAAAAAGATTGACCTTCGCCTGACCGAAAGGGAAAAAGAATCAATCCAATAGCAGGCAGAAAAATATAACATGAACATAAGTCAATACATCAGATTTATTTGTGAATAGTGGAGGATTTGCGGCAATGGGCGTATTCAATCAGGCACCGATATTGAAGTCTAAAGGGGAAAAAGATATGGATAATAAATGGGGAAAAGCAATCAGGACACATCACCTTGAATCAATCATAATGAACGGTCTGTCAGGCAAAGAAGGAGCTTAGCTCAAACTTATGTGGTTTTTGACAGGCAACGCCGATAATGGCAGTTTCGCTGTTGCAGAGGCAACCGTTCTGAGCAGATGCGGAATGTCAGAATCTACATATAAAAACGCAAGAAAAGCATTGATTGAAAAGGGTTGGATAATCCACAAGCCAAGTCAGAACGGTCAGCAAGGTGAAATCATAGTTGATTATGATGCAATTTACAAAAGTGCGGCGGATATTGAAAATACCCCCTCAGCCGACATTGATAATACCCCTTTGAATTTTGAATGTACCTCTGCAGGGGTTATTGATAATACGCATAATAATATAGGGAAAAATATAAATCCCAATAATATAAAGAATCCAAAAGTCAGTGAGTGTTCAGATAAGCTCGGAGACTTTGTGTTTTAAGAAAGGAGAATTAACATGAATAGTGTTCAAAATATTTATAATAAAAACATCCAACAGGAATGGAGCAAAAAGTTTTAGTGTTCGGGGGTGTATTCAATCACCGTCAATAATAAAATCGTTTATATCGGTAAAAGCAATAACATCCTTTATCGCATGGCGGAGCATTGGTGTTCAATGGGAAATCCAAAAGAGAATAAATATAAAGTTCTTGCCGAA
The DNA here is from genome assembly GCA_937888485.1 of uncultured Clostridia bacterium. Taxonomy (GTDB): domain Bacteria; phylum Bacillota; class Clostridia; order Oscillospirales; family Acutalibacteraceae; genus CAG-177. The sequence goes on along the minus strand of CALAQQ010000068.1, from coordinate 2,161 downwards.
GCTAACAGACGGAACTATTCCGTCAGATTCCATGTTCTTTACACCGCCAAGAGCAAAACAAAAGCGGAAATCGAAGAAGAAATCGGAGAAAGAGAAGGATATTTTATCCGCTTGTATCAGCCGCCGCTGAACTGTCAGATACCGACTGCGGAGGATTGGCGAAAATTCAAAATGAACAGGGATGCATTGAATATATCCCTTGATTAGATTATGGAAGGAGAAATTATATGAATTTAGAGTTTTGGAGAAAACAAGGCAAAGTGCCTGATATATTTTACTATCAGTTAAACGGTAAGTCCGCAATGGAGAATTATTCAGAACAGATATAGAATATCTTTGATTCGCTGAACGAACCTGACGAAGCCGATGAAATAACTTTTGTTTTTGAAAGCAAGGTGAAATAATTGGCGAACAAGAAAGATAAGAAAAAAAAGAAGAAGAACGTGCTTGAAGCAGAAATTCTTGCCTTCATGCAAAAGAGTATGAAAACCGCACTTGACATGGCTCTTGATGAGTTGTTCAAGGAGTGGAAATGATAATACGGCAAACCAAGAGAGACAATCTCACGGTTTGCCGTATTTTTTCGTTTATGTTCCTTTTGGTTCGCCTGACGGTGAAAATATAATTCTATCGTTTGCGGTCAGCACAATCGTGTTTCGGATTAAAAATCACATTCAGACGGAGAGTGAGCCACGCATTTTCGCAAAGGGTGAAGAAATTTTTCTTTCTCCCGAAATACACCCCCGACCCCTGTTCAGAAAAACAAATGCTTTCATGCACACTTTAAGCTCGGTAAAAATCGGATGTAATCCGCTCAAAAAACACCGATATTTGTTCAAGAAATCAATGTACCCCTTTACTGAACATCGGGTTCGTTTACATACTCCATGAGGTCAGCAGGCTGACAGTCAAGAGCTTCGCAGATTTTGTCAAGTGCATCAATCGGCAAATGCTTTACTGTTCCCACGCAAATTGCGGACACTGTCGGCGGTCTGATGCCTGTTTTTTCTGCTAATTCTTTTTGTGTCATATTGCATTCTGCAAGTCTGACTTTAACTTTAAACTTAATCATTGATAATCACTCCTTACTTTTGGATAGTATAACACGGATTTCGTAGCATTTCAATACGCAAAACGAAAAAATATTTCGAAAATCGTAAAGAAATTACGAAAAACGTATTGACAAACTACGAATTTCGTAGTATAATGAGTACAGTTGATAAACAACCACACATCAAAACAACACAACAAAGGAGAAATCAATCATGTCAAACAACGAAATCATCAAGAAAATCGAGGCTCTCGCAGAGTGGGAAACAATCATCGAGGATGCAAAGGCTGAGGCTGAAGCAATCAGAGATATGCTCAAAGCTGAAATGCTTGAACAGAACACCGAGGAACTTGAAGCAGGAGCTTATATCATCCGTTGGACATCGGTTCTTTCACAGAGATTCGATACAACATCTTTCAAGAAGATGCACGCCGATATGTATAAGGAGTTCACAAAGCAGGTTTCAAGCCGCCGCTTCTCAATCTGCTAAGAATACGCAATCCGCCCCACGCAACAGTGGGGCGGAGAAAGGACAATAAGATGCCGAACTTTATTGAAGAATTTTATTACGGCAACATCGAGCCGCAGGAAATCACAACGGAGCTGAGGGTGAAGGTCAGAAATAAGCTCGCCGCATTGTCAAAGACCGAGGAACAACTTGCCGCAAAACTGACGGATGCTGAAAACGAACTGTTTGACACATATCTGAAACAGTCGGGTGAGTTCCTTTGCGTGAGCAACGCAGACAGTTTTATTGCAGGCTTTAAGCTCGGAGCTAAATTCACATACAACACCTTTGTTGATTGATAAGGAGATAAATCATGAATTACGGATATGCACGTTGCTCGACTAATGAGAATCGTCAAGACATTTTTCGTCAGGTTAATGAACTGAAAAAGGCGGGAGCAGAGGAAATATTTCTCGAATACGAACACGGCGACAGTGCTGTGAAGCAGGAGCTTTCAACCCTCTTGGAACAGGCTCAGGCAGGAGACACAATATACACCCTTGAAGTTTCGAGACTTGCCCGAAGCACAAAGCAACTTTGCGAAATAATTGAGACCGTAAAGGATAATAAGCTCCGTCTCATAATTGTCGGCAGTATTACGG
>CALAQQ010000067.1 GCA_937888485.1 uncultured Clostridia bacterium | reverse complement strand
CGCGGCAGCACGCCATTCGATGGACTCGCTCGCGGAGAAATATCTCGGCTATCACCCGATTCCCATCGAGAAATTGATCGGCGAGAAGGAACGCGGCCGCGAGCAGCTCAGCATGGGGGCGCTCAGAGGCGAGGAGATTCTCGATTATGCCGCTGAAGATGCGGACGTGACGCTGCAGCTTGATGATGTGCTCCGTCCGATGGTCGAGGCGGCCGGAGCGCTCAAGGCGCTCGAATGGGCGGCCGGTAAAGCTCCCGGGATTTACAACATGCGCGACGTTCTCGGATTTGACTGATCCACGATCGTCGCCGCCGATCGTCAAAACAGCATGGAGGAATGAAATGAAGATCAGGTGGAATCAGGCGGGAAGAAAACTGCTGGCGTCCCTTTTGATGCTGTCGATTTCGGGACTGTTTGCGGCGGAGTTTCCGGTATCCTCCACCAATTCGATCCTCGTTGCCGACGGTGATGTGCTTGTGCCGGCAACGGTCGAGGTCGGCGAAACGCTGCCGGACGTCGGCGCGGCGCCGATATTCTGGATCGATGCCGCCGACACCAACGGATGGGAGTTTGCCGCCAATGCCCGAATCCCTTCGAAGATTCCTTCCAAAGCCGGATTGCGGTATATCAAGAATTATCCCGAAGACGGCGACAGCCTGGTGTTCAACAGTCATCCCTACGGAGCGCAGCTGGTCGAGAACGGGTTTAACGGGCGGCCATATCTTGATTTTTCAATCGAGAATTCCGGGCGCGGCTACCTCTTTAACGCCGTGGCCGACGAATCGACCGCCGGCGTATCGTCGAACGTTCTCAACGGCATCGGCATGCTCTTCATGAAATTACTTACAAACAGACCTCAGATGTTTGCTGACGTTCGTACTCACTGGAGCGCAGACGCAGTTAAGAGAGTTACAGGCTATGACATCGAAGGCAAGGCAAAGGATGCAGGCGGATTTATCCACCTTATCAACTCCGGTGCTTGCTGCCTTGACGCTTGCGGCGAAGTCAAGGACGAAAACGGCAACGGCATCATGAAAGAATGGTATAACGTTACCGAAGAAGATGCTGACAAGATTCTTGAAGCAACAACATGGAACGCAGCTGACAACGGCTACTTCAGAGGCGGCGGATATTCATCACGTTTCCTCACAAGAGCTGAAATGCCCGCAACAATGATTCGACTTAACCTCGTTAAGGGTCTCGGCCCCGTTCTTCAGATTGTTGAAGGCTGGACAGTTAACCTTCCCGACGAAGTTTCAGACACTATCTGGAAGAGAACAGACTACACATGGCCCTGCACATGGTTCGCACCCAGATGCACAGGCGAAGGCGCATTCAAATCGGCTTACGACCTCATGAACAACTGGGGCGCAAACCACGGCGCTATCTCCTACGGCCACATCGGTGCTGATATCATCACAATGGCATCAATGCTCCGTATCCCCGTAGCTCTTCACAACGTTCCCGACGAAAAGATTTTCCGTCCTGCATGCTGGGGCGCATTCGGAACAAAGGACCTCGAAGGCGCAGACTTCAGAGCTTGCGAAAACTACGGTCCCCTTTACAAATAATCAGATATAAGAAAGAAGGCTTGTGCAATTAAGCACAAGCCTTCTTTTCATTCATTGTCCCCGTCGTACTTAAAATTGCAGCCTTTCGCGCAAGAAACACTCATTGCAACCGTAAGTACGAGAATAATAGCTGCAAAGAATACCATCTTTTGTCCCCTTTTCGTGTTTCTGTTAATATAGTGTCGGAAAAAGAGAAAATTGTTGCATGGATTTTAAAAAATAAAATGCGATGTATTTTTATAAACACATCGCATTAATCTTTGATATATTCCGCAATATCTTCGAGCCTGCATTCAAGAACGGCACAGAGCTTATTGAGAGTTTTGGTTTCAATATTTTCGTTTGAACGGAGCCGACGCACGGTTTTGCTGTCAATACCGCATTTTTCTCTGAGCATATATGTTGAAACACCTTTTTCTTCCATGACTTTCCAAAGTTTATCAAATACTATCATTATTTATCCCCCTATGTTCTTGACACTGTTTATTATGGGGGTTATAATCTTAAATATTAAGGGGATATAATCCCCATAAATCAGGTGGTGGCATGGAAACGAATTTGAAATCTTTAAGAGAAGATAAAGATTTGACTCAAAAGCAACTTTGCGAGGAGTTAAAAACGGTTGGTTGCTACATAACCCGAAGCACATATGCCAAATATGAAACAGGGATTCGCAATATTCCGTGCGATATTTTGATTAAGTTTGCGAAATTTTATAATACAACCTGCGATTATATTCTCGGGTTATAAAACAAAAATCACCGTGGAAATCAATCCACGGTGATAATTTTATCGATTAGTTATTTTCTTTTCTGGGAGCTCTGCCGCCTCTTTCGCCCTTGAATTCTCTTCTGGGCTTTCTGGGAGCATCCGAAACAGTGTTTTCGGGAACAAGTCCTTCAACTTCGATAAGAGCTTCTCTGCGTGAGAAGTTGAGTCTGCCCTGATCATCCTTGGGAAGAACCTTAACGATAACTTCGTCGCCAACGTTAACTGCATCTTCAACCTTCTCTGTTCTCTTAACGTCGAGCTGGCTGATGTGAACCATACCTTCCTTACCGGGAGCGATTTCAACGAATGCGCCGAAGCTCATAAGACGGGTTACGATGCCCTTATAAATTGCGCCGACTTCGGGGTCGTTTGCAATTGTTTCAACGATTGAGATTGCTCTTCTTGCATCGTCGATATCTGTTGATGAAACGAAGATGTTACCGTCTTCCTGAACATCAATCTTGCAGTTGCATTCTGCGCAGATCTTCTGGATAACCTTACCCTGCTTACCGATAACGTCACCGATCTTTTCAGGGTCAATCTTTGTTGTAAGCATCTTGGGAGCCCACTTTGAAAGCTCTGCTCTGGGTTCGGGGATAACGGGAAGCATGATTTCGTCAAGGATATAGCATCTTGCCTTGTATGTCTTATCAAGAGCTTCTCTGATAATAGCGGGAGTAAGACCGTGAACCTTGAGGTCCATCTGGATTGATGTGATACCCTTCTTTGTACCTGCAACCTTGAAGTCCATATCGCCGAAGAAGTCTTCAAGACCCTGGATATCAACCATTGTCATGAAGCGGTCGCCTTCTGTGATAAGACCGCAGGAGATACCTGCAACGGGAGCCTTGATGGGAACACCTGCTGCCATAAGTGAAAGTGTTGAACCGCAGACTGAGCCCTGTGATGTTGAGCCGTTTGATGAAAGAACTTCGGAAACAACACGGATTGTATAGGGGAATTCTTCAACTGAGGGAAGAACGGGAATGAGTGAACGTTCTGCAAGTGCACCGTGACCGATTTCACGTCTGCCGGGACCTCTTGAGGGCTTTGTTTCGCCGACAGAATATGAGGGGAAATTGTAGTGGTGCATATATCTCTTTGATTCTTCTTCATCAAGACCGTCAAGAAGCTGAGCATCGCTCATGGGTCCGAGGGTTGTGATTGAAAGAACCTGAGTCTGTCCTCTTGTGAACATACCTGAACCGTGAACTCTGTCAAGGAGGTCAACCTGTGCATTGAGGGGACGGATTTCGTCAATTCCTCTGCCGTCAACACGCTTGCCGTCATCAAGAAGCCAGCGGCGTACAACGTACTTCTGAACCTTGTAGAGGCATTCTTCAATCTTTACTTCCATGTCGGGGTAAATTTCGTCGAACTTCTCATGAACCTTGTCATAAACGGGCTTGAGTCTGTCGTCACGGATTCTCTTGTCGTCTGTATCAAGAGCAAAACGGATATCTTCGATTGCGAAATCCTTGATTGCTTCGTACATTTCGGGATCGGGATCGTTTGAGGGGAAGTCAACCTTTTCCTTACCGCATTCAGCCTTGATCTTGTTGATGAATTCAACGATTTTCTGGTTTTCCTTGTGAGCAAACATGATACCGTCATACATATCATCGTTGGAAACTTCGTTTGCACCTGCTTCAATCATTGCAACAAGCTCGCTTGTTGAAGCAACGGTAACATACATTTCGCTCTTTTCTCTTTCTTCAAGAGTGGGGTTGATAACGTACTTGCCGTCAACAAGACCTACAACAACGCTTGAAACGGGACCGTCCCAGGGAATTTCGGAAATTGAAATAGCAATTGAAACACCGAGCATAGCAGCGATTTCGGGCTGGCAGTCGGGGTCAACTGACATAACTGTTGCAACAACGCCTACATCGTTTCTCATATCCTTGGGGAAAAGAGGTCTGATGGGTCTGTCGATAACACGGGAAGCAAGGGTTGCCTTTTCGCTTGCCTTGCCTTCACGGCGCTGGAATGAGCCGGGAATTCTGCCTACTGAATAGAGCTTCTCTTCATAGTCAACCGAAAGGGGGAAGAAGTCAACACCCTCTCTGGGTTTTGCAGCCATGGTAGCTGTGCAAAGAACGTTGGTTTCGCCGTAGCGAACAAGGCATGAGCCGCCTGCAAGCTGAGCCATCTTACCGACTTCAACGACAAAAGGTCTGCCTGCGATTTCTGTTTCGTACTTTTTAAAAGCTTCAAAAAACATTTTCTTTTACCTCTCTGTATAATATATTTCCACAGGCGGCGGGATCGGGTTTAGCAATAAATCCAAAATCTGTTTTAGTGAAGAGTGAAAAGTGAAAAGTGAAGAGTGAAGAGTTAAGGACGGGTTTCACCCGTACCCATTCTAATCGGTCATAGGCAAAGCCTATCCGAAACTTTTCACTATTAACTATTAACTTTTCACTGTCGACAGACCCTCGATTTACCGCTAAAACCTTATAATGTGCCGCCTGAAAGATGCACTTTAAAACTGCAGCAAATTAGCGTTTTAACAGATTAATTTGCTGTAATAACGCAACAAAGCAGGCAAGAAGATAGGTTCCTGCCCGCTTTATAGACAAATTATTTACGGATGCCGAGTCTTGCGATGATTGAACGGTAACGTTCAATGTCAACCTTCTGAAGGTATGCAAGAAGGTTTCTTCTGTGACCAACCATCATAAGAAGACCTCTTCTTGAGTGGTGGTCCTTCTTGTGTTCCTTAAGATGCTCTGTAAGGTCGTTGATTCTCTTTGTAAGAACAGCGATCTGTACTTCGGGTGAACCTGTGTCGCCCTCGTGAAGAGCATATTCCTGCATGATTGCGGTCTTTTCTGCCTGTGTCATTTTTTTCACCTCATTTTAATATTTGCCTCAGCCCCCAGAATGCGGCAGGTGATTACCTCGTTGAGGTTTACTCCGCAACCCGAGCGACGGGCATAGCAAAAGGGATTATATCACAATGTTTTAAAATTGTAAACCCCTTTTTAAAAATAATTTTAAAGAACTACCGAAACAAGCATTGCGCCTAATCCAAATATCACCCAGAAAGCTCCTACATAAGGAGCGATAAGGGGAAGGAACGTTATGAATGTCAATGCAGACATTGTGCCGCCTATAACTTTTATTGCCATGGTGCTTTCTGCTGCGGAAATACTCTGCCAGCTGAAATGGATATCGTTGCCGTTAACATAAATTCCGTCGGTGCTGATAGAATCCTTTGAGTTTGCTTTTGCGAAACCGCAGCTAACAAGACCGTTCGCAACAAGGCTTGTCATTTGTTCATCTTTGAATGTTATTCTGCCGGTAAGACGGAGCTCATCTGCGGGTTCCTGCTGTCTGAGGTGACCGTTTTTAAAGCCGGTGCACCACCAGTATTTATCGTATTTTCTTGTGAATTCACGAACCCATGTGCCGTCAAGCTGTTCGTGCCAGAGAGTCATTTCCATGCCGAGCCAGTCTTCTTCTGCGGGGCATGAAAACATTGTCCATTCATGAATGCCATCTTCGGAATGGGGTCTGTTATAAATTCCGATTTCTCCGCCGTAGAAAATAAGTCCGTACTGACCCTTCCACATCTGGAGCATCCAGTCTTTTTCTTCGTAAACAAAGAAAACTCGTACATAGTCGTATTCAAGAAGGATATAGGGAGAAACAACATCATATATCTTTCCGAAACCGAAATCATACTGCCATGCTTCTTTGTCGTTTGTATAGTAATAGTCGTCCTCGTAGCTGTACTGATAGCTGAGAATCTGCTGATCCTCAAGCAAATCTCTTATCAGGTTCTTTGAAGCGGTAACCGTGATATCGAATTCGCCTCTTAATTCTGTTCCGTCAACGTTAACCATAGCATAAATGGTTGCCGTACCCTTACCGGTACCGTACACAACGCCTTCTTTGTTGACTGCCGCAATGGAACTGTCGGATGATGTCCATAAAATTTCGGGCAAAGTTTCAACGCCTGAAACACTTGCTGTAATCTTTGTTTTTTCAAATCTGGCAATTGTGATTTTCTCTGCAGTAAGAACAAGAACCGGAGTTGAAGGAGCATCTTCTTTTGCAAAAGCAGGTATGGTTGCAAGATTTGAAAATGCGAAGATAAGTACAAAAAATATTGCTGTCAGTTTGATTGCACGCTTTTTCATAGTATACCCTCCAAAATATTATCCATAGTATTATATCAAATATTATATGCCGAATCAATGAAAATTATTCCAAACCCGACAATATTTTCTTGCGAGTTGTTTGTTGATAATGAATAGAAAAAGCAGATTTTTTACAGTTGTCAGTAAGACTTGTTTATGATATAATATTATAAGTTTACATTCGGAGGAAAATCGTGGATATAAAAAAGAATGACAGAATAAACCTTAAAATAGATTCCTGCTCCGTTAACGGAAGCGGTGTGGGAAGACATAACGGAATGGCAATTTTTGTTCCCGCAACCGCACCGGGTGACGAAATAACGGCGCATATTCTCAAAGTCAAAAAGAGCTATGCCTTCGCGAAGATTGAGAGTGTTATCACGCCCTCCTCCGACAGAATCACGCCCGACTGCCCCGTTTATCTCAAGTGCGGTGGTTGTGTTTTTTCGCATATGAATTATGAAGCGGAAAAGAAAATCAAGGCTGACCATGTTGCCGAATGCTTCAAAAGAATCGGCGGAGTTTCTCCCGAATTTGAGCCGATTATCGGCGCCGATTCCGATACACGCTACCGTAATAAGGCTCAGTATCCCGTTGCAACTGACAGCGGCGAAATAAAAACGGGATTTTATTCGCCCCACAGCCACAGAGTTGTGCATTGCCCCGACTGTCTTTTACAGCCCGAAGAATTCGAGGGAATTCTCGGAGTTTTCTCCGATTACATCAGAAAATATAACGTCAGCGTTTATGACGAAACGAAGAATAAAGGTCTTATCCGCCATATCTACATAAGAAAAGGTACTGCAAGCGGCGAGATAATGGTCTGCGCCGTCATCAACGGCAAAAAGCTTCCCGCCGAAGATGAGCTTGTAACCATGCTGACAGAAAAAGAAAAATCAATAAAGAGCATCATCATAAATTCCAACACGAAAGATACGAATGTTATCCTCGGCGATAAGTGCCGCACCCTCTGGGGTGAGGACTGCATAACGGATATCCTCTGCGGACTGAAATTCCGTATTTCTCCGCTTTCTTTCTACCAGGTGAACAGAAATCAGGCAGAAAAGCTTTATAACAAAGCAAAGGAATATGCATCGCTGACAGGAAAAGAAACCGTACTTGACCTCTACTGCGGAGCAGGTACGATAGGACTTTCCATGGCGGAAAATGCAAAGGAAATAATCGGTGTCGAAATTGTTCCCGAAGCTGTTGAAGACGCAAAAATCAATGCGGAAATCAACGGAATAACCAACGCAAGATTTATCTGTTCAGATGCGGCAAGGGCAGCTGAAATGCTGAAAAACGAAGGGATAAAGCCCGATGTCATTATCCTCGATCCTCCGAGAAAAGGCTGCAGCCCCGAAATGGTCAGCACCGCCGCCCGAATGAACCCCGACAGAATAGTTTATGTTTCCTGCGACCCCGCAACCCTTGCCCGTGACTGCGGAATTTTCGCCGAACTGGGATATACAGTCACAACCGCAACTCCCGTCGATATGTTCCCGAGAACGGGACATTGTGAATGCGTGACCCTGCTCACGCATTCATCGATATAAATCTCTGTGAGATTTTCGATATATCCTGACAGATTCGATATGTGCGATGCACTCGATATGTTTCCTTGCGGAAACGAGATTTATATCATATCGAAAACGAACTGTGTGAGTTTATATCGAATTTTGCAAAGCAAAATATATCGAACACGCAAAGCGTGTATATCGATAAAGGAGAAAATAACAGATGGAACAAAACAAAAACGCATTAAGAGAAGATGCAATTAATTTGGCTATAGAAATATCGGATATATGCGATAATATCAAAGGGTGCTCTGTATATGTAAATCAGTTAATAAGATGTTCTTCATCTGTCGGCGCAAACATCCATGAAGCAAAATATGCTCAGAGCAGAGCCGATTTCATTAACAAATTGGAAATTGCCCTGAAAGAAAGCTTTGAAACCGAATACTGGTTGGAACTGCTGTCCCGAAAGAATAAGATTGATGAGATTACATATAAAAAACTGATAAACAGATGCGGAACAATAAGAAGAATGCTTATCGCTTCGGTAACCACCGCTAAAAAGAACGGCAAATAAAGTTTGTTATTACAAAGCATTCATCGATATAAATCTCTGTGAGATTTTCGATATATCCTGACAGATTCGATATGTGCGATGCACTCGATATGTTTCCTTACGGAAACGAGATTATAAAAAGGAGCAACAAAATGAGCAACGGAATGACACGCAGAGAGCGTGAGATAACGGATATCAACAAAATCATTGAAATTCTTGACAAATCAAAGATTGCCCACATCGGCATGGTTGACGGTGACGAGCCGTATGTTGTGCCGATGAATTACGGCTACACCTTTGAAAACGGTAAGCTCATCATCTATCTCCACGGAGCAAGAAGAGGCAGAAAGCTCGATGTTATCAGAGCAAATCCCAAGGTTTTCTTCGAGGCTGAATGTGACCTTGTACCGTTTGAGGGCGATATTGCATGCCGTTACGGTATTGCATATTCATCCGTCATGGGCAAAGGCATTGCCGAAATCATCGACGAAGACGTTGAAGAAAAGAAAAAAGCGCTTTCACTTCTCATGAAAACGCAGACGGGAAAAGATTTTGAATTTGAAGATAAAATGGTGGCTTTTGTGAGCATAATAAAAATCACCGTTTCGGAATTCACCGCAAAATACAGACCTATGCCGATGAAATAACCTTATAAAGCAAGAAAAAGATGCGGTTAAGCATCTTTTTCTGCATGGGGTTGAATTGAGGAGGGGTATTGCGTACTCAAAATGAGCAGCACCTTGCAGGTTGCGGCTCCTGCTCGGTACATCTGTATAATAACCCTCAAATGTTAATTCCGTATGAATTCAATTTTAACGTTTGTCATATAATTTATTAATAAGTACTTGAAATTGCATTTTTATATTCGCTTTTAAGCTCTTCCTTGACAATGCCTTTGAGCAGGTTGAGGGAGAGTATTTTGTTTGCCTTCATGTTGTCACGGCTCATGAAATCGCCGCCAATGATATTCACTCTGTCGAGCATAACAGGGTCTGAGGCAACGTCATTGATAATTCTATCAAACAAGCCTCTTATGATTTCGTCGAGGTCGTCGGGCCACTTTGACCATCCGATTTCCGTACCGAGATTCGGAGTCATCTGGGTTTGGTAACGCATGAAGCCTTCGTGATCCTTTTCGGTCAGATATTTTTGAATTTCCTTTATGAATTTTTCGGGTTTATAGCCGTAAACGGTTGCGCTCCAGGGGTCGTCATAGGGGCAGTCAACGCTGAAATCATACTCTCTGTTTTCGTTTATAATTATGTATTTTTTACCCGATTTACGGATGTCTCCGAGAGTCAGGTTGCTGATGTCGCCAAAGTCGGTGAGAGCGTATTTTTCGGGCGAAAGATATTTGCGGATGAGTCTGCTCGTTTCTTCGGAATTACCGTTGTAGCTGAGCTTTATCGGACCGATTTTCTGATTCATGTACGTAATAATCGGAATGATGAAAAATTCGTTGCTCTCATTCAGAATCATCTTCAGACTTTCAAACGCAAATTCGGCAGGCATACCCGTCATGATTCCGTGAGCAATAAAAAGCTCGCCTTTTTTGTTCGCCTTGAGTCTGATATCGAAAGCACGCACGCCGTGAGCATACTGCTCATAGAGAGAACCGTTCTGGCATTTAGCAAGTTTTGACATGCCCATGGTTGCGGAATTGTGTGTGCCTGGCATTGCGATTCTTGTTATTTTTGCATCGTCGGAAATATAGGACATCCAGTTTTTGAGGAACATAATTGCACCGCCTTTAAGTAGTAGACTGCTATTAATAATAGCATAATGACGGGATAAATGTCAACAAAGCATAAAAACTGCATTCCGATAGTCAAAATATACAAAATTTATACAAAAAAGGGAGTAAATCGGGCAAAAAATTTTTTCAAAAAAGTAGCATTTTCTATAAATGTATGTTATAATTATGTAGAATGCGGAATTGCGGATATAAGATGCAGTTTTGCATGAGTAAACTGTTATGTTTAAATTTTCATTCAGGAGGAATGACTTAATGCTTAAAAAGATCAGCAATCTGCCTTTCACAGGCACTCCCGAGCAGGAGGCTCAGCTTAAGGCAATCATCGCAGAATGCACAGGCGACAAGAGCATGCTCATGCACGTTATGCAGGAAGCTCAGAACATCTACGGCTACCTGCCCATCGAAGTTCAGACCATGATAGCAGAAGGAATGAACGTTCCCCTTGAGAAGGTTTACGGCGTTGCAACATTCTACGCTCTCTTCTCACTCACTCCCAAGGGAAAATACAACGTTTCCGTATGCCTCGGTACTGCTTGCTACGTTAAGGGCTCACAGGAAATCCTTGATAAAATCTGCGAAGTTCTCGGAATCTCAGCAGGCGAATGCACAGAGGACCTCAAGTTCTCCGTTGAAGCATGCCGCTGCATCGGCGCTTGCGGTCTTGCTCCCGTTTTCACAATCAACGATGATGTTTACGGCAGAGTAACTCCCGACGAGATTCCCGATATTCTTGCAAAATATAACTAATCTTAAATCCGCACAGGTGAAAATGAGGGATTTGGTATGACAATCAACACTGTTAAAGATTTGCTTGAAGCTGAAGTTCTCAGCGGAAGCGAAAACCTCGGAGAAGAAGTCCATTCTGCCTGCGGAAGCGACATGATGAGCGACGTGCTCGCATATGTTAAAGACCAGGCGGTTATGCTTACGGGACTTGTCAATGCTCAGGTTATACGCACAGCGGAAATGATGGATATGAAGTGTATCGTTTTTGTCCGTTCAAAGCGTCCGTCGGCGGATATGCTTGAACTCGCAAAGGAGCACGGAATTGCCGTTATGACAACTGCGAAGCGTATGTATGATGCCTGCGGCATTCTCTATTCAAACGGACTCAAAGGAAATGGTGACTGAAATGGCTGAACCCCTGATTTTCCACTTTGATGTCGACGGCGATAATTTCACATCGGCGGGTCAGGCTTCGGTGCAGGTGAAGAAGAATCTTCGTCAGCTCGGAATCGACCCCGAAACAATCCGCAGAGTTTCCATTGCGATGTATGAAGGTGAAATCAACATGGTCATCCACGCAAAGGGCGGAGAAGCGGATGTTATCGTCAGCGACGACAGTATTGAGATAATTCTCAAAGATACGGGACCCGGTATCGCAAACATTGAGCAGGCTATGCAGGAGGGCTTCTCAACAGCTCCCGACAATATCCGTTCGCTCGGTTTCGGTGCAGGCATGGGTCTCCCCAATATGAAAAGATATACCGACTATATGCAGATAGATTCCGTTGTCGGAGAAGGCACCACGATAACAATGAGGGTGAACTTCTGATAAGGAGTGTATTTCTATGAATACATATATCCATTCGGTATCGCTCGATGCGAGCAAATGCACGGGCTGCACAACCTGCATGAAGCATTGTCCCACCGAGGCAATCAGAGTGCGCCGCGGCTGTGCCGTTATTGATGCGGAGCGCTGCATTGACTGCGGAGAGTGCATACGGAACTGTCCAAACAACGCCAAAAAGAGCATATGCAACTCTTTTGACGAAATAAAGAACTACAAGTACAAGATAGCGCTTCCTGCGCCGAGCTTGCTTGCGCAGTTCGATAATCTTGACAACATCGGCTATGTGCTGAAAGGTCTTCTCGATATCGGCTTCGATGAAGTTTTTGAGGTTGCGAAGGGTGCGGAAATCGTTTCCGAGCACACAAGGCTTTATCTTCAGACCGAGGGAATAAGAAAACCCGTTATCAGTACGGCTTGCCCCGTTGTCACAAGACTTATTCTTATCCGTTTCCCGTTCCTCAAGGATAATCTCATTCCGCTTCTGCCTCCCGTTGAGGTTGCCGCACATATGGCGGTTGAAGAAGCGATGAAAAAGAATCCCGAGCTTAAGAGAGAAGATATATGCACCTGCTTTATTTCTCCCTGCCCCGCAAAGGTAAGCTATGTGAGAAACGGCTTCGGAAGCTACAAAAGCGAGGTTGACCTTGTTGTTTCGATGAGCGAGATTTATTTCCAGCTCATCAACGTCATGAAGCGTGAGAACGCTGCCGATATTCCTTCCCAGGCAGGCAGAATCGGTCTGAGCTGGGCAATCTGCGGAGGCGAAGGCTCTGCGCTTCTCAACGATAAGATTATCGCTGCCGACGGTATCAACAACGTCATTTCGGTGCTCGACCAGATTGAGGACGGCAACATACCGCCCGTTGATTTCGTTGAGCTGAACGCTTGTCCGAGCGGATGTGTCGGCGGAGTGCTGACAATCGAAAACCCCTATGTGGCTAAAAACAGACTTCACACTTTAAGAAGATATATGCCTGTTTCGCTTGTTCCTCATTCCGAGGAGGACGCATATATCCCCGAGAACAGCTTTTTCGGAGATTTGCCCGAATACAGACCCCTCAACAGACTCAGCGACAGCATCGGAGAATCCATGAGACTCATGTCAAAAATCCAGGCGCTCCGCAAGGAATTGCCGGGCATCGACTGCGGTTCATGCGGCGCACCGAATTGCAGAGCTTTTGCAGAGGATATCGTTATGGGCAATGCGGACAGAAACGAGTGTATAATCGCTTATAAAGACTTTATTAAGAAATATATTGAAACCTACGACGGAGGTGAGAAGGTTGACGGTGAATGAGCTTTCGGCGATGCAGGGCTTCAAACCCGTGGCAATCCCCGACGGTGAAAGAGAAATAAGCGGAATTTACATCGGCGACCTGCTCAGTTGGGTAATGGGCAGAGCAAAGGCGGACGACGCATGGATAACGATAATGACGAATATAAACGTTGTTGCCGTTGCTTCGCTTGCCGATACGGCTTGCATTGTTCTTGCCGAGGGAGTCAATCCCGATGCTTCGGTTATTGAAACTGCAAATGCAAAAGGAGTCAACATCATCTCGTCGGAAATGCCTGCCTACGAAACCGCAAAGGCAATCAATATATGAAAAAATATTATTACGATTTACACATGCATTCATGTCTTTCACCCTGCGGTGACGACGATATGACTCCGAACAACATTGCAGGCATGGGGGTTGTCGCAAAGCTCGATATTATGGCGCTGACCGACCACAACTCCTGCCGCAACTGCCCTGCATTTTTCAAAACGGCAGAGGCTAACGGAATCGTACCCGTTGCAGGCATGGAGCTGACCACGGCGGAGGATATCCATCTCGTATGTCTTTTCGAAAATCTCGAAGATGCGCTGAGATTCGGTGAATCCGTGGATAAACAAAGAATACCGTTCAGGAACCGTGTTGATATTTTCGGCGAGCAGATGATAATGAACGAAAACGACGAGGTTATCGCCGTTGAGGAAAACCTGCTTTCAAACGCAACGATGATAACAGTTGACGGTGCCCCGAAGCTCGTTAATGAATTCGGCGGAATCTGCTATCCCGCTCATATAGACAGGGAGGCAAACGGAATCGTTGCAACTCTCGGTGTTTTTCCCGATATGCCGTATTTCCCGTGTTATGAGCTGCATGACGGCGATAAAAAAGACGAGTTTCTCGGCAGGTTCCCGATTCTTTCGGACAAGCCCTGCGTCGTTTCGTCGGATGCGCATTATCTCTGGGATATCAGCGGAAGGCTCAATTGCTTTGAGCTTGACGTTGCGGAAGAAACGCCCGAAAATATCCGCAAAAAGCTTTTTGAAAGGCTGAAAGGCTTATGAAAGAATTATCATTAAATATTCTTGATATAGCTCAGAATTCCGTAAAAGCAAGAGCGGAGAATATTCTGATTGAGCTTATCGAAGCAGACGGAAAGCTCACCCTTACGATTAAGGATGACGGCTGCGGAATGAGCAAAGAAACGGTTGAAAACGTGATGAACCCGTTCTACACAACGAGAACAACGAGGAACGTCGGTCTGGGCATACCGCTTTTAAAACTGGCGGCAGAGCAGACGGGCGGCGGAATAAAAATCAGTTCCGTCAGCGAAAACGATAACCCCGATTGTCACGGAACAACCGTAACGGCGGAATTTTTTACCGACCATATCGACTGCACACCCCTCGGCGACGTAATCTCCACCGTCACGGTGCTGATTCAGGGCTCGCCCGATATCGAATGGAAATTTGTCCATAAGAAAAACGGCGGAGCGGTTGAGCTGGATACAAGAGAGCTTCGCGAGGTTCTCGGAGACGTTCCGCTTGATAATTACGAGGTCATAAAATGGATTGAAGAATATCTTAAAGAAGGATATTCTGCCATTTAATATAATGTATATTATAAAAGAGAGGATAGATGTTATGAAATCATTGGCTGAGCTTGCTGCAATCAGAGAAAAAATGAAGGATAAGGTTGTTCTTCGTGAAGGCACAGGCGAAATCAGAGTAGTTGTCGGCATGGCAACCTGCGGCATCGCTGCAGGCGCAAGACCCGTTCTCAACGCTTTCGTTGAGGAAGTTACAAAGGCAGGTCTTGGCGACAAGGTTACCGTTTCACAGACAGGATGCATCGGCGTTTGCCAGTTCGAACCCGTTGTTGAAATCTTTGAAGCAGACAAAGAAAAGGTTACTTACGTTAAGATGACAGCCGAAAAGGCAGCCGAGGTTGTTGAAAAGCACCTCAAGGGCGGCAACATTGTTTCGGAATACACAATCAGTAACGTTATCTCATAATGGAGGTTAAAAAAATATGATTCGTTCACATGTATTGATTTGTGGCGGTACCGGATGTACTTCATCGGGCAGTAAGGTACTTATTTCCACATTCGAAAAGGAAATCGAAAAGAACGGTCTTGCTGATGAAGTCAAGGTTGTTCAGACGGGTTGCTTCGGTCTTTGCGCCCTCGGCCCCGTTGTTATCATTTATCCCGAAGGCACTTTCTACAGCCGCGTTGAAGAAAAGGACGTTGCCGAAATTGTTTCAGAGCATCTTCTCAAGGGCCGTCTTGTTGACAGACTCGTTTATAAAGATGCAGACGAAAGCGTTATCGAGGAAGCAGGCAAAACTCTTTCTCTTAACGACACAAACTTCTATAAGACCCAGAAGAGAGTTGCTCTTCGCAACTGCGGTCTTATCGACCCCGAAAATATCGATGAATACATCGCTATGGACGGTTATGCAGCTCTCGGTAAGGTTCTCACAGAAATGAAACCCGAAGAGGTTGTTCAGGTTATTAAGGATTCAGGTCTCCGCGGCAGAGGCGGCGGCGGTTTCCCCACAGGTCTTAAGTGGAGCTTCACCGCAGCTAACAGCGCTGACCAGAAATATGTTGTATGTAACGCTGACGAAGGCGACCCCGGCGCATTCATGGACCGTTCCGTTCTTGAAGGCGATCCCCACTGCCTTATCGAAGCTATGACAATCTGCGGCTACGCAACAGGCGCAACCGAAGGTTATGTTTATGTTCGTGCTGAATATCCCATCGCTGTTGCACGTCTTCAGAAGGCTATCGATCAGGCAAGAGAATACGGTCTCCTCGGCAAGAACATCTTTGATTCAGGCTTTGATTTCGACCTCTTCATCCGTCTCGGTGCAGGCGCATTCGTATGCGGTGAAGAAACAGCTCTCATGACCTCAATCGAAGGCAACAGAGGTGAACCCAGACCCAGACCTCCCTATCCCGCAGTTAAGGGTCTCTTCGGCAAACCCACAACAGAAAACAACGTTGAAACCTTTGCTAACATTCCCCAGATTATCCTCAAGGGTGCTGACTGGTTCGCATCAATGGGTACTGAAAAATCAAAGGGCACAAAGGTATTCGCACTCGGCGGCAAGATTGAAAACACAGGTCTTGTTGAAATCCCCATGGGTACAACACTCCGCGAAGTTATCTATGACATCGGCGGCGGTATCCCCAACGGCAAAAAGTTCAAGGCTGCACAGACAGGCGGTCCCTCCGGCGGATGTATCCCTGCAAGCCTTATTGATACAAAGATTGACTACGATAACCTCACAGCTATCGGCTGCATGATGGGTTCGGGCGGTCTCATCGTTATGGACGAAGACAACTGCATGGTTGACATCGCTAAGTTCTTCCTTGATTTCACAGTTGACGAATCCTGCGGTAAGTGCGCACCCTGCCGTATCGGTACAAAGAGAATGATGGAAATCCTTGAAAAGATTACCGAAGGTAACGGTACTCTCGAAGATATCGACAAGCTCGAAGAGCTCGCATATTATATCAAGGAAAATTCACTCTGCGGTCTTGGTCAGACTGCTCCGAACCCCGTTCTTGCAACACTTAAGTTCTTCCGTGAGGAATACATCGCTCACGTTGTTGACAAGAAGTGCCCCGCAGGCGTATGTAAGGGTCTTGTTCAGTACTATATCGACGCTGAGAAGTGTATCGGCTGCGGTATGTGCGCAAGAGCTTGTCCTGCAGACGCAATCGCAAGAACAGATTATATTGCACCCGGTCACAAGCTTGCTTCCTTCGCAATCAATCCCGAGAAGTGTGTCAAGTGCGGTGCATGTATGGATTCTTGTAAGAAAATTCAGGCAATCTATAAGAAATAACGAAAGGAGTGTGCCACACAATGGAAATGGTAAATATCAAAATCAACGGCATGCCCTTAAGTGTGCCTAACGGTATAACAATCCTCGAAGCAGCACGTTATGCGGGTATCGAAATCCCCACACTCTGCTACCTCAAGGAAATCAACGAAATCGGTGCCTGCCGTATCTGTGTAACAGAAGTAAACGAAGGCAGAGGTTTCCGTCTTGTTGCAGGATGTGTATATCCCTGTACAGACAACATGGAGATCCTTACAGCTTCTCCTAAGGTAATCGAGTCCAGAAAGAAG
>CALAQQ010000066.1 GCA_937888485.1 uncultured Clostridia bacterium | reverse complement strand
CGAAGTGTCGGTCACATTTACCGATGATGAGGCGATAATTGAAGGCGTCTGTATATAAATAACCCTCTAACTCGAAAGGGTACGCAATACTTCCTTTACCATCACCCTTAACTAAACCATATTTGTTATTGAGTTTTGCTAGATATATACTATTACCGTATTCGTGGAATGCAATGTAGTCGCAGATTTCATCATATATAGGAGGTACTAATACGCCTAAGGCATTATGTTTTACCCCATATCTACCATTCTGCTCAAATATCTCATCAGAGAAAAGCATAGACTCATAATTCCAAACATCATTAAACATAGAAGATATATGACGTTCATACTCTGCGCTACCTTTCGTGTATAAAGAGGCTGCCGAACTGCGAGTCGAAAACTCGCTTATCACTTGTCGGGTTATAGGTTTTGGTTTCATTCGTGCTAATCATTTAATATAGGTTTCCCGTTCTCGTCTAACTTTTGACCTTTGGGCTTATCAACCAAGTCTCTATCTTTTGAAGGTCTAACAATTTCTCCCATATCTAATTATATATTAAGGTTAAACATAAATAAAACCCGTACTACTATACTTCATACGGGTTAAACACGCAACTTGTGGTGGTAATCTTATTTGGAAAAACAATTAACTCATCTAATGATTATTAACTAGCCATTAGTGACCACGATACATAATACCACAAACTGCCTCGTTCAACTTGGGACAACCTGGAGAGAACTTAACGCTTGACTGCTTTGAAATAGAAAGTTTCATAGTTCCTTCATATTTTAAGTTATGGGATTAGTTCGGGGCAATCCGTTTACCCCTTGCATCTATCTCAATGCTGTATAATCTCTTTGACAAAGGGGTGCTGCCTTAAGGTGGCTGAGATTATACCCTCAAACCTGATCCCGATAATGCGGGCGTAGGAAAAGAGCTCATTGCAAATTTTTACGCCCGGCACATATTCGTGTCGGGCATTTTAATTTTTGCATCCCCTTTCAAAAGAAAGGAATTTTGTCAAAATGAAAGAAAGAACAGCCAGAACCCGTGTATTAACCGAAAGTGCAATACTGGTTGCACTTTCAATCGCAATTTTCACCGTTTCCGATTTGCTACCGTGGCCTTTTATTTATGGCGGCAGCTTCAGCCTTTTCGGTCAAGTGCCAATTATAATTGTATCATACCGTCACGGAATCAAGAACGGTCTTTCGGCAAGCATAACCCTTGCAATTTTTGAAATGATTATCGGATACCGCAATTTCACTCATGTTACGGGAATCATCGCATATTTCATCGTTGCATTTTCAGATTATATCGTTGCATTCGGATGTCTCGGACTTGGCGGAATGTTCAAAGGTAAATTCGGTAAGCAGTCAACAGAGCTTGTTGTCGGAGGAATTACCGTTTGCATTATCAGATTTATCTGCCATTTCATCAGCGGCGTTACGATTTGGAGAGGCTACTGTCCGGAAGACATGGCGGTTGCAACATATTCATTTTTCTATAACGGCTCGTATATGGCAATTGAACTTGTACTGACGGTTATCGGACTGTTGGCAGTCGGTAAAATGTTTAAGTTGGATAAAGAAAAGTTGATATGAGACAACCCCGCTGTGATGAACAGCGGGGTTGTTATTATTTAACAGGAACAAGCTTTTCCTTGCCGCCCATGTAGGGACGGAGTGCAACGGGAATGTTTACGCTGCCGTCTTCGTTGAGGTTGTTCTCAAGGAATGCGATGAGCATTCTGGGAGGTGCAACAACAGTGTTGTTGAGAGTATGTGCGAAATACTTGCCGTCTTTGCCGTTGACTCTGATTTTGAGTCTGCGTGCCTGTGCATCGCCGAGATTCGAGCATGAACCGACTTCGAAATATTTCTTCTGTCTGGGTGACCATGCTTCAACGTCGAACGATTTAACCTTAAGGTCTGCAAGGTCGCCTGAACAGCATTCAAGTGTTCTGACGGGAATATCAAGTGAACGGAAAAGATCAACTGTATTCTGCCAGAGTTTTTCAAACCACATCATGCTGTCTTCGGGCTTACAAACAACAATCATTTCCTGCTTTTCGAACTGGTGGATTCTGTAAACGCCTCTTTCTTCGATACCGTGAGCACCCTTTTCCTTACGGAAGCAGGGTGAATAGCTGGTGAGGGTATGGGGAAGAGTATCTTCGTTTACAATAGTATCAATATATTTACCGATCATTGAATGTTCGCTTGTACCGATAAGATAGAGATCCTCGCCTTCAATTTTGTACATCATTGCATCCATTTCAGCAAAGCTCATAACACCTGTTACAACGTTGCTTCTGATCATGAAGGGAGGAACACAGTAGGTAAAGCCCCTGTCAATCATGAAATCTCTCGCATATGAGATGCATGCAGAGTGAAGTCTTGCAATATCACCCTGAAGATAATAAAAGCCGTTACCTGCAACGTTTCTTGCAGCGTCGAGGTCAATGCCGTTGAAGCGTTCCATGATTTCTGTATGATAGGGAATATCAAACTCAGGAACAACGGGTTCACCGTATTTTGTAACCTCTACGTTTTCGCTGTCATCCTTACCGATAGGCACACTGGGGTCGATGATATTGGGAATAACCATCATTATCTTTGTTACCTTTTCGGCATATTCAGCTTCAAGCTTTTCGCATTCTGCAAGTCTTTCGGAAAATTCGGTTACCTTTGATTTTGCAGCCATGGCTTCTTCTTTTTTGCCCTGTGCCATGAGTGCACCGATTTCCTTTGAAACCTTATTGCGGTTTGCACGAAGGCTGTCAGCCTCGGACTTGATTGCTCTTGACTGCGCATCAAGTTCTATTACTTCGTCAACGAGAGCGAGTTTGTTATCCTGAAACTTCTTTTTGATATTTTCCTTAACGATATCGGGGTTTTCTCTGAGAAATCTGATATCAAGCATATTTTCAACTCCTAAAAATTTTTTACATCTTTGAAATGATTTCAACTGCGCCTGCTACGCATTTGTCATCTGCAAGTTCGATTGCACCCTTATCGACAAGTGCCGCTGTTTTGGGGTCGATGGGGATTCTTGCAAGAACAGGAACACCGAGTTCCTTTGCAATTTCGTCAATCTTGCTTTCACCGAAAATCTTATATTCCTTGCCGCAGTCGGGGCATACAAAACCGCTCATATTTTCAACAAGACCGATAACGGGAATGTTCATAAGCTTTGCCATGTTGAAAGCTTTTTTGACAATCATTGTTACAAGGTCCTGAGGAGTGGTAACGATAACAATTCCGTCAACAGGAAGATTCTGGAAAACGGTGAGTGATACGTCGCCTGTTCCGGGAGGCATATCAACAAACATATAGTCAACATCGCCCCATGCAACATCCTTCCAGAATTGCTGGATAACGCCAGAAATGACGGGACCTCTCCATACTACGGGTGATTCTTCGTTTTCGAGAAGAAGGTTTACGGACATGATTTTTGTTCCGTTTTTGCTTTCTTCGGGAAGAAGTCCGCTTTCGTCAGCCTTTGCTCTTGCGCTGATACCGAACGACTTGGGGATTGAAGGTCCTGTAATATCCGCATCGAGAACCGCACAGGAATTTCCTCTTTTTTGCATGGCTGTTGCAAGAAGCGAGGTAACAAGCGACTTTCCTACACCGCCTTTACCGCTTACAACACCGATAACCTTTCCGATATTGCTGAAAGGTCCGCAGGGTATTCTCATATCCTGTGCTTCTTTTCTTGAATCGCAATTGCTCGAACAACTTGAGCAATTTCCGCTGCATCCGCTCATTTTTTATCTCTCCTATAAATTTAAAATCAAATCAATTCCATATGCAACGCCGAAAATCAGCGGCATATGGGCAATATATATAACAAGTGCATTTCTCCCGAGAAACGAGAAAAACGGCAGTTTGTTTTCATAACACCAATCAGGATATCCCTTTGCAATAAAATGTTTTCCTGCAAAAACACCTGCAAAGAAAATAAAAATGTCCGGTAACAAAGGAAAATAATCCGCCGAAAAGAAATCGTGATTATATATTCCCAACGGCACAAGAAGATTGGTTTCGTAAAGCTTTTCGGGCAATCTGAAAGAAATAAGATTGCCGTATGCGAGAACACCTTCGCCGATTCTGCTTGTGAATGCATAAAGTACCGCACAAATAAAAGACCCCGTAAACAACGTGGTTTTTCCGATTTTCTTTGACAAAGCGGTATAAATCAGGATACTCAGTGAAAGGAAATGCAGAATTCCGAAAAATATTTCGCATTCAACAAAACCCAGTTTCGGCATGATGAACGCCGTCACAAATGTCATGCCAAGGGCAATTCCGAGAAGAACAAGTCCCCTTTTCAGATTGCTTCTTGAAAGCGTGCAGGAAATTCCGCAGATAAAAATGAATATTCCCGCAAACAACGGTTGCACGGGCAAAAAGAAATTAAAAAGCTCCTTTGCACCGTTTATTCCGAAAGAGGTATCGAGAATATAAAATGCATGGTAAAATATCATGCAGAATACCGCAAGGCCCCTTATTTCATCAAGAAGATGTATTCTGCTTTTTGCCTTTGAGATGTTTTTCATAAATTCACCTCATTATATTTTAACATAACACGCCAAAAATGCAAGCATTTATTGACTTTATTATTTTTTTGTTTTAAAATATATTTATCGTAGAAAAAAACTTGCGGTAATAGTTATTATTTGGAGCTTGAAATGATAGAAAAAATCAGAGAATTATTATTCAGAATTTTCAAAAAAGAAGGTTTTATCGGAAAGATGATTGATAAATTCTTCACGAAAGAATTTATTTCATATATCTTTTTCGGAGTGATGACAACTCTTGTCAATCTTGCTGTCTTTTATCTGACGAAAAAGCTTTTTACAGCGATAGGCTGGAACGGAGTTTTCAACACAATCGTTCCCGAGGATTCAAAAATCGTTGAGCTTTTCAGCGGAGGAAGCGAATATCTCGATGCAAATCTTATCGCATGGATAGCAGGCGTTATCTTTGCGTTTGTTACCAACAAGCTGTTTGTTTTCGAGTCAAAAAGCTGGAAGCCTTCTGTTGCAGGCAAGGAATTCACGGGTTTTGTGGGTGCAAGAGTATTCTCGCTCGTTGTTGAAATGCTCGGAATGTTCGTTATGGTAACTCTTCTCACATGGAACGAACTTGTTGCAAAACTGATAGTCGGCGTTATCGTTATTATTATGAATTATATTTTCAGTAAGTTGCTGATATTCAAAAAGAAATAAGGTGAGAAAATGAAAATTTCAGATATTCTCAAAAACGAAAAGAATTATCTCTCGTTTGAGGTTTTCCCTCCCAAAACAAGCGAAACCTATGAAAGCATAAAAGAATCTGCACTTGAAATCGCAAAGCTGAATCCCGATTTCATGAGTGTTACATACGGTGCAGGCGGTACAACAGGTTCATACACTCTTGACGTTTGCGAAAGCATTGTCAAAACAGGTGTTACCCCCATCGCTCACCTCACCTGCGTTTGTTCCGACAGAAACAAAATAAGAGAAACGCTTGCATCATTTAAAGAAAAGAGCGTTGAAAACATTCTTGCTCTCAGAGGCGATATGCCTCAGGGCATGACCGAAAAGAGCCTTGATTTCACTCATGCAAGCGACCTTGTTGAGGAAATCAAAAGTTTTGGCGGTTTTTGTATAGGCGGAGCTTGTTATCCCGAAACACATCCCGAAAGCGAACACTCAAAGCAAGACATAATCAACCTTAAGAAAAAAGTTGATGCAGGCTGTGAATTTCTCACAACCCAGATGTTTTTTGATAACCACATCCTTTTTAACTATCTTTACAAAATCAGAGAAGCCGGAATAACCGTACCCGTTATCCCGGGAATCATGCCTGTTACCAATGCGGTTCAGATTAAAAGAATATGCTCCCTTTCCGGAACAATTCTTCCCCGTAAATTCATAAGAATGGTTGACCGTTTCGGTGATAAACCCGCTGCGATGAAACAGGCAGGCATTGCATACGCAACAGAACAAATTGTTGACCTTTACGCAAACGGCATTAAGGCTGTTCACGTTTATTCGATGAATAAGCCCGATGTTGCCGAAAAAATACAGTCAAATCTCAAGGATATAATCGGATGATTGAAATTATAAAATCTGCGGCAGCCGAGATAACAATTGACCCGAAGGAGGTCGCCGTTTATCTCGGCTATTATTCCGCAAACGGTATAAATGAAAAAACCATAACCGATAGCATTTCGGAGTTTAAGAAGAATTCCGATTTCAGAGCCTGCTGTGTTAAAGTTCCGGTTAAAATAACGGAAAACGGTGTTGACCTCGGATTCATGAATGTTGAAAGCAAATCTCTGCAAAAAAATCTCGACGGATGCGACGAAGCATATATTCTCGCGGCAACAACAGGCATAAGCTCGCAAAGACTGATTGAAAGAAACACGGTTATTTCGCCGATAAAAGGAATCGTTACAGATTGCACAGGCTCTGCCGCAATTGAAGCGTTCTGCGATAAAATCAATCTGTCGCTTTCGGGCAACCCCGATTTTCTCCGCCCGAGATTCAGCCCCGGTTACGGCGATTTGTGCATTGACTGCCAGAAAAAAATCATTGATTTTCTGTGCACAAACAAAAACATCGGTCTGAGCCTTACGGAAAGTCTGATGATGGTGCCGAAAAAATCGGTTACGGCAATAATAGGCATCGGAAAAGAAAAGAATAAATGCAAGGGCAACGGCTGCATGACATGCAAATCCGAAAACTGCCCTTATAGGTGATTAAAATGAACATTCTCAAAAAAATCAGAAACGGAATAACTTATTTTGACGGCGGTGCAGGCACACTTCTGCAGTCATGGGGTCTTGAAGCAGGCGAATATCCCGAAAGCTGGAACATCTCAAAGCCTGAAAAGATTATAGAAATGCACCGCCTTTATCTTGAAGCAGGTGCTGACATTATCACCTCGTGTACCTTCGGCGCAAACCGTTTCAAGTTTGATAATCTTGAAGAAATCATCAATGTTACCGGCGGAAGTGTAGTATTGTATGCCATTTCCTTCAAGATTACTTAAAATATCAGAGTTCTTTACTACAATATAATCCATGCTTCTATTGTTTTCGGAATCGACCGCATATAAACGATGTTCCTCACTTCTTTCACTCCATTTAATTTCTCCGTTCCGGTTGATTTCCCAAATATCCATTCCAAAAGGATCCACATAATCTACCGGCGAATTGTTGCAGAAGACATACGGCGAGGTGCTGCAGTACTTTGCTGCAAGCGGGTCTATGCTGGTCCAGCGGCTGAGCCATGGGTCGTAGGTGCGGGCACCGTAGTCAAGCACTGCAAGTTCCGTTCCTGCTATCTGCTGCTCTTCCTTTCCGTTGTAGCGGTAGAGGTTTGAAGATGATGTTTTTATCGGCACTCTTGTTCCGAATGGGAGGTAATCGTTCTGTTCAATGACGGCATTCTGCAATGAAGCCCCGGCAGAGGTGATGTCGACTACAGTCCTTACACTGCCAAGATGGTCTCTTACGAACCAGTGGTCCTTGTACGACAAGGTGCTTCCTGACGAGGAGACTACTATCCTGCCTTCATCATGAGCCACGCTGTTGAGAACTTCATTGCCGTAGGCGTCCGATGTGAATACGAATTACTGCGCATCTTATGTTTCCTATGTTCTATTAATGATACTTTAACAAGTAATCCGTTAGATAATTATTTAGGATAACAAAAGATAGGAGGATGAAAGATGTTTGGTAATAAAAAGAATGAA
>CALAQQ010000065.1 GCA_937888485.1 uncultured Clostridia bacterium | reverse complement strand
CACGCCTCTGCGGAATCGCTTTGCGATAGCCTATTGACAATTGTTCTCATAGGAGACCCCTCGACCTACTAAAGAGTTAGGGAGGTTTTGGTTGAATCTAAAAGTAAAACGGTTTTTATGTTTTCTTTCGCAATTCCCGTTAAAACCGCGAGCGCATCGCGATATGACTGCATCTGACGGGAATACATTTCGCCGATTCTCTTTTCGAATGCGGCGGTACTTTCGCCGGAATGAATCGAATTTGTCTTGAAATCGTAAATTACCGCCCTTCGTTCTTTGCCTTCGCCCGTGAATACGACGCGGTCAAACTGGCCGGATTCCCACCTGCCGTCGATAAAAAGTTCATACGGTTTTTCACGCCACACCGTCGCATCGTCCGTCGGCTTGATAAACGCCTGACGGAACGCCGCGCTCAGTCCCTCCGCAAAGACAGCGTCTGCCCACTCTATCTTTTCAAAGCGCTCGTGCGTTTCCTGCCCGCGCCTGGCCGCCTTTCCGAAATCGTCCCCGAAAAGAACATCTCCGCGAAGGCCGGCGTAAAAAGATTCGCTCGGCCGCGATTTTAACACTTTCTTCCGCCGGGATCTCGCGAAATGCGTCCTCTCGGCGGACAGCGTCGCACTCTCCCTGAATTCCGTTTTTTCGTACCATGCGGGATCGCCCGACGTCTTAAGTCCGACAAGACGTACGAGATCGCTGAACCTCTCTGGGCTTGAGGGCGCAGTTTTATTTTCCGGATGGAGAATCACCGTCAAGGCGCGTTTCGCACGCGTCATGGCGACATAGTTGAGGCAGAGCGAATTGTACACCTGCATCTGCTGCCTGTCCCGTTCGGCTTTCGCAAGAGCCGCGTCCGTCATATCGACCGAAGTCCCGGGATTCACCATGACCCAATCGGGATCGGAATGCACGAGAGGTCCGACATGACGTTCGCCCGTCATCTTCTCGGACTCGTAGAACGGAAGTATCACCCAGTCGAATCCGAGACCCTTAGACTGATGCATCGACATTATCCGCACCATACCGCTCTGCGCGAAATCGCGATGCGTCTTATGCCCGACAAAATCGACGAAATCGGAGAGCCTCGTTCCCGCGTCGCGTATTTCCTCAAACTCCGCCGCGCACTTTATGAAATCCTCGAATCTCGACTCGGTAAAATCGTTCCACGTTCCCGGAATCCTTTTAAGAGCCTCGCGGACTTCGCGGAACTTGCGCACCATCCCCATCCTCGTGAAATCCTTCAGCAGCGATGCCGAAAGAACGGCGGGCGAAGGCACTCCTCCGGGATACGCCGCCCGCGCGACCGGCGAATGCGCGATGTGCGCGTACGCCAGAGCGTCGGTCGAATGTTCCGCAAGCTGCACAAGATCGGTCATCGCGGAAATGACGGGGTTGTCGGCGACCTCGCTCTCACCTTCGAAAACGACTCTGGAAATCCCCTTCGACTTCAGATATCCGAGCAGAGTCTCTCCGACCTCGTTCCTGCGGACGAGAATCGCGGTCGAAATTCCGCGCGCCCACGGCTCGACGGCTTTAAGCGCGTTCTCGACTGGTTCGAAGAAATCCGAAACGGACGCCTGCTTTCCGGACTTTACGGCCTGTATCACCTGAACGTAACCTGAAGCGCTCCTGTCGTGGCTCACATGTTCGCGGCATTTCCATCTGGCGCTCTCCCGCGCATCGTCCATGTCTATCGCGCCGCGCACCGTGTCTTCGCCGAAGACCCTGTTTACCGCTTCGGAAATGACGGGAGCGTATCTGTACGATTCGTCGAGAGACTGAAGAAGATTACCGTCCTTCGAGGCCTCGACTACCTGCCTGCCGAGAATCTCGACGTCGCCTCCGCGCCACTCGTAAATGGACTGCTTGCGGTCGCCTACGATGAACACGCTTTTGGAGGAATCGGGTCCGCCCGCTTCTGAAAGAAGATTTTCGAGCGCCTTCCACTGCCCGCGGCTCGTATCCTGAAACTCGTCGAGCGCCCAATGGTCGAAGCGGGCGTCCATACGGTATTCGAGCGGAAGCTTGACGCCGCGCGGAAGCGAATTGAGAAGACGCGGCAGATCGTCGAAAGTGACGAGCCCTCTCGCTCTCACCTTCGACGCATACGCGGCCTCGTACGCGCTCATCAGAAGATATATGCCCCGGGTCTCCTTAAGCGCCAGAGAGATTTTCCAGGCGTTCATCTTCGCGAGGGCGTCACGGGCGGCGGGATCTCCGGCCATGCACCCGGGAAGCGACGGAACGGATAAACCCGTCGGTCTTTGCTTCATTGCGCTCGATGCGGAAGGATATAATATTTGCGAAAAAATAGAAACAGGCAAGAATGACAGGGAATATAACCGTTATGTGACGGCGTCCCGTGCGCTCAATCTTGCAAGAGTTTATATAGAGGAAAGGAGAAGATGATAATGGATTCCAAAAAGATCTGCTCAATTCTGTGTGCTGTTTTTGCGGCACTGACGGCGGTTTTTGTTGCTCTTTCGGTGATGAACCTCACAAAGAAACCCGATGTTCAGACCGAGCTTGAAACCAATGCCGCAGACTACGTTTTAAGCGGCGGCGAAAAAATCAATGCACTCGCCGAAACTCTTACGGGTGTTGTTTCAAACAACATAAAAAAACAGACAAGCTTTCCCGAGGGAATGCTCGAAAAATTCAAACAGGCATATTCAGTTAACAACAGTCTTGTAGGCTGGCTTTCAATTCCCGGTACGGAGATTGACACCGCGGTTTTGCAAAGCGGTGACAACAGCAAATACCTCAAAAAGGATTTCTACGAAAGAAATACAACCTCAACAACCTCCACCAACTACGGAAACCTTTATCTTGATTACCGTTGCATTAACAAGGGTATCAACAAAAACATGGTTCTCCACGGTCATACAACAAGCCGGATGGGTGCGGATGTTCCCAAACAGGTGTTCCGTTCGCTCTATGACTATAAGGACAAGCAGAATTTCATTGACAGTCCGATAATCAAATACTCAACGCTCTATGAGGAGTATACTTATAAAATCTGCGCCGTTTTTCTTTCAACAACTCAACCTTCCCAGGATAACGGCTATTCCTTCAACTATATTTATCCCGACATGAGCGATAACAATATGGTCGGATATATAGAGCAGGTCAAGCAGAGAGCGCTCTATGAAACAGGCGTTTCGCTTGAACCTACCGATAAAATCATTACCCTTTCAACCTGTATTTATGATTACGGA
Source organism: uncultured Clostridia bacterium (assembly GCA_937888485.1). Lineage (GTDB taxonomy): Bacteria > Bacillota > Clostridia > Oscillospirales > Acutalibacteraceae > CAG-177. Next base: position 5,594 of record CALAQQ010000065.1, on the reverse strand, counting down.
AGGAATGTTGACACAAGACTTGTCGTGGTCGGCAGACTTCTCCATGAGGGTGAGAGCGAGGAAATAGATGCTTCGCTCGTAAAAGACAACCCCGATTACCGCAGACCGCAGGTATGGTATAACAGCAAAGGAAAAACAAATCCGTATAAAAATACGGCAAAGTGGCAACCCAGCCCAAACTGATTTTCGGAGGACAAAAAGATGTCAAAAGATAATATGAACGAAAACAAGAAGTATTCATCGCTTCCCGACGGATTAAGCTCAATTGCAGATGATGAAGCAATAACAGAAATCGACCTTGGTGATTTTCTTATTGAAAACTCAAAATCAGATACGCTGTTCGAAGGTTTCCGTGAGGATATCGAAAGAACAGAAAAAAGCCTTGAATCGGATTTGCAGAGTCTTTATGACGATATCATGGGAAGCGGTCCGGAAACAATAGTTCCGAAACCCCTTTCGATGCTTACGGAAAGCGAAGCAGAGCCGAAAAAGGTTGTACTTTCAGACCCCGAACCCCTTCCCGAAAGCGAAAACAGCTCTCTTGAGAATATCTGGATGGACCCCGAAGATTATTTTGATGCGGATATTCCCGTGGTTTCGCTTGACGATGAAGGTGCACCTCAGGAAGCGGAAGCTTCTGAGCCTGCGGAACAGGAAGCTGGCGAAATCACTTCCGACGATGCCAAAGCAGGTATTTTCAGCATGATTGATATGCTCAAAAAAGATGCTGATGACGAAACAGGTTTTGACGACATTATTTCCGAGATAGAATTAAACCCCGAGATTGCGCCTGTTGATACAGACCTCTCTGAAGCATCACGACTCGTTTCAATGTCTGATGAAGCTCAGTATGAAGATGAAGAAGAGCTTGAGCTTAACGAAGAAGATTTTGAATGGGAAGAACTTCCCTCAGAAGATGTTACTGAAGAGACTGAATCAGAGATTAACGTAAAGATTGAAGCGGATAACGAGGAAAAAATTGAATCTGAAATAAATGTAGCGATTGATGCGGAGATTGATGAAGAAATTACAGAGATTGATGCAGAGATTAAAGCGGAAACCGATAAAGATGCTGATGCGAAGATTGATGCGGAGCTTGATTTCGTTGTTGAAGAAGCAACCGTTCCTTCCGAAGCTCAGGATACGCTCGTCATTGAAGAAAATATCGGAGCAGAAGATACAGAGTCCGATGATTTTGAAAAAGAGCTTGCTGTACTTCTCGGCGATGCAGACGAAGAACCCGAAACAAAGAAAGAGTTTGTCATTACCGTTCCCGATGACGGAAATGACTATGAAAGAGCTGCCGCCGTACCCGAAAAGCTTTATCAGGCGTCACCTATGAGCACCGCAACCCTTCAGGATGACCCCGAGCTTATCGAAGAAGACGAAAAAAAGAATAAAAAGAAGAAAAAAGCCAAAAAAGAAAAGGCTGACGGACAGGAAAAGAAGGGCGGTGCAGGTGAAATTGTAAGAAAGATAATTCTTGCAGTTTCCGCTGTTACGATTGTTGTCTGCTCCGGTATGCTTGCAAATGTTTACGTTATTGAGCCCTACCGTTTCAAGACCGAAGCCGAAAAAATCGCAAGCGAAATGAACGTAAACATCAATACCCACAGTGATACAGCTGTTGTTGATACCGAGAACACAGCTTCCGAAATTGATTATCCCGAAGGAATGCTTGCAAAATACGCAAGTCTTTATGCAGTCAACGATGACCTCAGAGGCTGGATTTCAATTCCCGGATTCGAAATCAATCTCCCCATTGCACAGGGTCCGAACAACAGCCATTATCTTAAGAAAGATATCTACGGCAAATATACCCGTTACGGTGTTCCCTATTTTGACTACAGAATTACCGATTTCGAAAATCTTCACAGAAATACGGTTGTTTACGGTCACAATATGCGCCATGATGACCTGATTTTCGGTATGCTTGAAAATTACCGCACTATCGAAGGCTTCCGTCAGGCACCTGTTATTGAATGTAACACAATTTACGGCGACCACTCATGGTTTGTTTATGCCGTATTCATCTCAAATGCTTTTAAGGAAGACGATAACGGTTATGTTTTACCCTATAACTTCATCGACCTTGACGACGGCAACTTCCTTAAGTATCTCGAAGAAATCGATGCAAGAAAGCTCTATACAACAGGTGTTGATATTAATCTGACCGATAAGATTCTCACACTTTCAACCTGCGCTTATGACTTTGACGATGCAAGACTTGTTGTTGTTGCAAGACAGAGAAGAGAAGGCGAAAGTGTTGCGGTTGATACCTCAAAAGCTTATAAAAACGATGACCCCAAATATCCTCAGGCATGGTATGATGCATACGGAAAAGACAATTCCCATGCTTATGACCCCAGATGGTAAAATTTAAGGTAAGGTGATTATTATGGAAAGAAAGGTGTGCTGCTTTACACTTTGTGCCGACAGGGCGCAGGGTGCGGCAGACTATTTGAAACAACGGTTAAACTGCGAATCGAAAAACTACGGTGATGCTTCCGCCTTTGTGGCTGAGGCTGTCGATTATGCTGCTAAGGGCGGATTTGCCATTGTTGCGGCTCCCGTTTATGTTTTCCTTAATGTAAAATTCCGTTTACTCAAATCTCTTTCCTTAAAAATTGTCAGAAGCAATAAGATATCGGCGGCTCTGGGTGAAAACGTACCCGAAAACGCCAAAGAACGTGACATTCAGTGTGCCGTTGCGGAAAGATCGAAAGTTTTCCTCACTTCTGACGGCTTGTATTCTGCATTTTCAGTCGATTACGGTGAAGGCACACTCGTTTATGTACCGCTCGACAAACCAAGACTCGAAACTGTTTTCGAATCGGGTCTTGACTTCCTCATTTTAACAATTCCTGCTCCGAAGAAAACAAAAATGGAGGAGCTTCATGACCGTGTAAAGGGCGTTATCTCAAGCGGAAAAACCGTTGCGATTTCACCCTGCGGAAGCGGAAAAATGCTTGTTTCGGCAATTTCTGCCGTTCCCGGATGCGAAGAAGCATTTGTGGTCGATTCATCCATGAGGGATAAGGCGGAAAATGAGACCGGGTCGAGATATATTGCACAGTGTGCAAAGCTTTCCAAGGAAAAATCGGATACCGACCTCGGCATTTCGATTTCGCACATTGAAAACGACGGCTCGGCGAATTTCGTTACAGTCTGCGTTGCGGACTCCGAAAGAGCAAAGGCGGCAAAGGTTTATGCAAATCCCGGTGAGGATAAAAAACAGCTCGTTGTTGCCGCGATTATCAAACTCTGTCAGATGCTTGATGAGCTTGCAGCAATGCCGGCGTTGGTCAATCCCGATGCACCCAAGGGTCAGAAAAAATGGGCGAAGAATTCAAAAACTCCGCTTGTTATTGCCGTTATAGGTATTGCGCTTGCGATAGTTATCTGTGTTATTCTTGCGTTTGTTTCATCTTCAAAATCGGATAAGGATGCTCCGACCTATGCCGCAGGCGACTACATTCAGCAGGATGAGTCATATATATATAATGATTATATATATGAGAACAACGGCGGAAGCTATCTTGAAGATATGGATTACGGTGCGGATTATTTTGTTCCGGAAAGCACATATTTTTACATAACCGATGCACCGACCACTCAGAGAGTTTATACAACCGCAATGAGAACAACCGTCAGACAGACGGTGAATAAAATAACAACCACCATAAAGAAAACAACAAAAGCGGCTGTCACATCAACAACAAAAGCCCTGACAACGCTTACAACGACCAAGACGACCACCACTAAACCCACAACAACCACAACAACGACCAAACCCACCACAACTACTACCACTACGACCACCACAACCACGACAACACTTCCGTCAACGACAGTTACCACAACAACAACCGTACCTTCAACCGAAGGCGTAACAACCTCTGCAACCTCATCTGAAATCAGAGGTACATTCATTTTCAAGGTTTACGGTTACGGTCACGGCGTCGGAATGAGTCAGCACGGCGCAATGGCTATGGCAAAAAGCGGAAGCAGTTACGAAGAAATCCTGACCCATTATTATACAGGCACTACTGTAAAAACAGATTCTTCCACCCCTGCAACGATAAAGTATGCGGATAAGGATATCCCCATCGTTGAATACCTTTGCAAAACAACGAAGAAAGAAATGGGTTACAGCAGTGCAACCAGAGAAGCTCTCAAGGCTCAGATGGCAACGATTTATACATACGCAAAGCATAATGATTTCAATGTCAGAAAGAGCCAGCACGCATATGACGATAAGTTTAACTATGCAGGTACTGAAATCCATAAGGCAGCTCTTGAATATCTCGGAATGGCTTCCGATACGGATACTCCCGTTGCAAAATATGTTGACTACAACGGAAATGCTGCAAACACTGTTTATTTCGCTTCTTCAGCCGGCAAAACCGCATCTGCGGCAAGCGTATGGAAAACCGATAAATATGCTTATCTCAAAGGCGGTGTTTCAAGCCCCGAAAAGGTTGATGCAACAACAGTTGAAATCAGCGTGGCGGACATGAAGAAATATATTATGTCATATGCAAAAGACAACGATATTTCCATTACTCTTTCAAACAATCCTGCCGAATGGCTTGAAATCCTTTCGCACGACAGTGCATATAACTCAAAAACGGGTTATGTTACCGATATAAGAGTCGGGGATTACAAGCTCAAGGGCAATGCATTCAGATGCTATCTTCTTGATTTCAAAATCCGTTCGCATTGCTTCACATTTGAATACAAGGCATAATTAAAAGCTGTGCTTAGGCACAGCTTTTTTATTGCAATAAAAAAGAGTTTTCTCACGGAGATGAAGAAGTTCTTTTCACCGAACGACAGGCGTATATGTTATACGTCGAGTTCGGGAAAAGAGCTAAAAAGAAACATAAAAAACATAAATATAGTTTGATATTAAAATGGCTTGCACAGGTTAGTTCCCATGCAAGCCATTATTTTATTTATTCAGTTTCTTTTGTTCTTCGCTTCGTGAGATGACTCTTTTAATTAGTCAGCCTTGGGAGCATAGAGATCCTTAAGACGAAGAAGATGGTCATATCTCTCGTTAGCTGTCTTCTCTGCAAGAGTGAAGAGTTCTTCAGCTCTTTCGGGGAATGAGCGAGTGAGTGATGAATAACGAGCTTCGTTGAGAAGGAATTCTCTGTAGCTGCCTGTTGCGGGCTTGCTGTCGATGGTGAAGGGATTCTTGCCTTCAGCCTTGAGAGCGGGATTATAACGGAACATGTTCCAGTAACCGCAGTCAACAGCCTTCTTCATTTCGTTCTGGCAGTTGATCATGCCGCCCTTGATTGAGTGCATTTCGCAGGGTGCGTAAGCGATGATGATTGAAGGACCGTTGTAAGCTTCTGCTTCTGCAATAGCCTTGATGGTCTGGTTCTGGTCAGCGCCCATAGCAATCTGTGCAACGTAAACGTAGCCGTAGCTCATTGCGATTTCAGCAAGTGACTTCTTAGCGATGCCCTTACCTGCTGCTGCGAACTGTGCAACCTGGCCGATGTTGGAAGCCTTGGAAGCCTGGCCGCCTGTGTTGGAGTAAACTTCTGTATCGAATACCATGATGTTTACATCTTCACCTG
>CALAQQ010000064.1 GCA_937888485.1 uncultured Clostridia bacterium | reverse complement strand
CTATAATCCTGATTATAACGGAGTTCAGGAATATATGGATATTATTACCGAAACGTCAACAATGCCCAAAAACGAATGGGTTAAAGCGTATATGTTTTCGGTTGTTCTGCAAACATTCCACCATTTGGGACTCACCAGATATTTTGCAATCTATCTCAACAAGGAAAAAGGCATATCGTACTATGATTTTTACAGTATGCTTTTTGACTATATCTATAACGAATGCAGCGGTTATATTCATGAACTGTTTGTTGAGTTGTATAATCGCAAAACCGATACGGAAACGGCAGACTGGACTTATCAGAAAGATGTTTTCGGAACAACGGGCTGGTATTTTGAAGAGGGAGCTTTCCTTGAGTTGGCTTTGCGCTTCGAAGATTTCCGGAGCGAGATAAAACCGTTCCTGAAAAAGTTTGATATTGAGGAGAAAATCTTTGATAATCTTTATAAATATCAGATGGGACTTATCAGAAGGTTGGGAACAGACGAAGTACATCTTGAACTTGATTATAATTTTTATCCCTTCTTTAAAGCTGTTGAAGAGGGTGAACATATTGACCTTATTCAAGTCGGAAATTCGCTTGACATAAAGTCCAATAAAGTTGTTTTTTCCTGGGCGGAATACGCAAAAGAATTTGTGTGGTTCGGAAAACGTTACAGCGCCACGCTGATGGTTAATCCCAGGGAAAGCATAGTATACAAAGAAAAGAAGTAGTTTGTTAATGCTGAAGTTTGAAAGTTTGAGTATAATGATGGGCGCGGTAACCGAAACAGACTCGTTAAGGAATACCGTAAACACCATTCTTGACGTTTGTGCCCCGGAAGATCTGAAGGAAATAATAATATGCTATTCCGAAAGAGCAACCCCGGAAACACTGAGTGTTATTGAAGAACTCAAGAACAAAGAGGGTAAGGTTCCCTTGGTTGCCATACAGCAAAAAAGACCGTTTATGGGTTGCATAAACGATGCAATTGATATCTCCAAAGGTTCTCACTGCTTATTGGTAGCGTCAGACGGAGCGCTGGACCTGAATGTAATTCCTTGCCTTATAGAAAAAACAAAACAGGAGCCCGAAACAATTCATTCGCTTTCACGCTGGATGAAGGGCTGCAAGTTTTACGGCTACGGTACGGCAAAGAGAATTCTGAATTTCTGTGCGCAAAAATTTCTGGCGGTGCTGTATATGAGAAATCTTACGGATTTTACAATACCTGTTCAGATTGCTCCGGCAGAGCTTTATAAATCCATCAGATTTGAAGAAATGGGTTTCCCGTTTTTAATAGAAATGGTTTTAAAGCCCATCAGACTCGGTTATAAATTTACCGAAACACCGACAAACTGTTATTCGAGAAAAGACGGCAAATCAAGTAACTCGGCAAAACAAACTTTTTCGTATCTGAAAACAGCAATACATATCAGATTTATGTCGAAAAAAGATATGTTATTGGCAGAAAGGAACTGAAGTATGAATACACTTTTTGTTATTCCGCCGCAATGGTATCCCATGAACCCATATCTTTCGGGCGCTCAGCTTGTGGGTCAGCTCAAAGCAAAGGGTTTCAAGGCTGAAACAAGAGATTTGAATATAGAATTTTTTAACGATGTTCTGAAAAAGGAAAATGTAATTGAAGCGGCTCATAAAGCTGAAATGTTTTACAATTCCTTTCTTGCGGAATTCAACGCAGAGGGATATTGTGAGGAAGAATTCGGCAGCTATTCAAGAGAATTGCAAACAAAAATTCTTCGTTTCATTGCGTATCAGGAGTTTGTTGAAAGCGGAATAAGTGCAGAATACGTTGCGGAAAAGGTGGAGGATGCCGTTTCTGTAACAAAGGATAAGGCACGCTTCTATGACCCCGAGCAGCTTTTTGAAGCGAAGGATATTCTGAAAGATGCATTGAGAATAATCTCGCTGCCCTTTATGCCGAGCAAAATAATGCTTGAAAACTTTATTGCAAATCCTGTGTATACATATAACTATGACGATATAAAGCTTCAGGCAAACGACCCCGGTCTGAATATGTTTGTTGAATATTTTGATAAGAAAATAAAGGCAGAAGACTTTGAAAAATATGACGTTATAGGAATAAGCATTTTTGACCTCAGTCAGATAGTTCCCGGATTAACTCTCGCCAAATATCTTAAAGAGAGAACCAAGGCGCATATTACACTTGGCGGTAACTACATTTATAAAATCCGCGAAGCCATAAAAACAATGCCGGAATTTTTTGATATATTCTGCGATTCGGTTCAGCTCGGTGACGGAGAAATTGCCGCAGTAAAACTTGTGGAAGTTTTGCAGAGTGGTGAATCTCTGTCGAATGCATATTCTCTCATTTATAAAGATGAAAACGGAATAATCAGAGAAACAGAGTCTGCTCCGCTTCTTGATATGGATGCGCTTGCACCTCCGTGTTTTGACGGATATGATTTTGATTTGTATTTCTCGGCTGATACGGTAATTCCCATGCAGCTTTCCAAGAGCTGCTATTGGGCAAAATGCACGTTCTGTGATTTCTATACAGGACAGCAGTGTTTTGATATCAAGTCCGTAAAAACAGCTGCGGATGAAATTCAGAGTCTGGTTAACACATATGGCTTCAAGCATTTTATTTTTGTTGATGAGGCTGTACCGCCCAAATACTATAATCAGCTTGCAACCGAAATAATTGACAGGGGAATAGAGATTTATTTCTACTCTTTTGCCCGCATGGAAAAGGCGTTTACGAAGGATATTCTTCAGAATCTGTATAATGCAGGCGGACGTTTCTTCTGCTGGGGATATGAGGCGGAGTCTGAAAGAATAATGAAAATCCTCAATAAAGGCATAGATTGTTCCAATCGCAAAAAGCTTCTTGAAGATGCAAAGAGCGTAGGCTTATGGAATCACTGCACATTCCTTCTCGGATATCCGGGAGAAACGAAAGAAGAAACAGAGTCAACCAAAAATGTTATACGAAACATAAATCTTGTTGACAGCTGTACTCCTTCTAATTTTGCATTGAAAAAGAATGCGATTATGATGAACGAAACCGAAGAAGCAGGTCTCGAAAATATAAAAGATAACGGAGATTTCCATATTTCCTGCAATTATGTTATGAACGGAAAAGAAACCCGTAACATCAAAAAGGAACGAATGGATTTCCAGCTTGATTTCTTAAAGAAAAACGCAGACCGTCTTTGGTCTATTGAATTTACGGATACCGATCATATTTTGTTGTATACATCAAAATACGGTGCACAGTGGGTTCGTGATTACAGATTAAAATATAAAAAGCATAATTTTTATTGATACATCAAGGGAGAAATCATATGGACGGAATTGTGAGGGATAAGAAACACCCTTATCTTCCTTTTTATTTTCTGGCTTTTATAGCTTACAACTTTTTTGTGACTGCTTCCATGAATCCCATGGGTTTGTCCGACGTATGCTATCCTTATTTTCTCGTTGATTTCTCCATGGGATTTTGCTCAAAATTGCTCCCGGGTGCGATATATAATTTCTTTTTTAATAACACAAGCAAAGAAGCAGTTTTTGCGTTCAACACGGTTATTTTTCTTGTGTTTGTTTTTATTATTCTGGTGTTGCTGGAAAAGCTTCTGATGCACCACGAAGGAAAAAACAGGACAAATATTATACTTTTAACCGTGTTCTTTCTGACAGGAATATCAACGTTTCCCATGTATGTTTATAAAATGGGTTCGTTGGATTCGTTCTGGATGTATTTTACTGTTTTGTCGATTCTTTTCCTTTCGGATAAAAGGCTGTATCTTTTGATTGTTCCGTCATCGCTGATGGTTATCATGGTCAATTTCGGCAGTTTGTTTGTCTATATTCCGTTTATCCTTCTGCTGATGATTTACAAAACGACGGTCATACAGGATAAAAAAGAAAAAGCTTTGCTCTGGATTGTTATTTCTCTCTCGTTTGTTTCAACGGTGCTTCTGACCGGATATTTTGTTCTCTGTGAAAAAGATAATCTGGTTTATACTTTTGAAGAATTTTCAGCAATTCTTAACGAAAGAGGATATGAAGGCGTTTCCAAATATTACGCTACGGCGCTGTACCCGGAGCCTTATTATGAAAACGTCGATTATGCGGGCATAAACAGCATAGAATCGCCTTTGCCAAGGGCTTTGTATTTCCTTTATCAAAGATTGCTGTTTACATTGAGAGCAATAAGTTTTAAAAACGGAATTGCTCCGATGCTGATCTGTTTACCTGTGGTTTCTCTTGTGCTTTTGTGTTTTAAAGCATTTATAAAACAGGGAAATGATAACAAGATGAAAAAAGCAGTGATTATCTGCATGTCTTTGATGTTTTTCTTGTCAATCGTTGCATGTGTTGCATTTTCGGCTGATATTACTCGTTTTATAGGACATGCATACACTCTTTTATTGGCATCGTTTTTTTACATTATGTATTACGAACGTGAAACCTTTACAGACCATCTTTCGAGACTGCTGTCAAAGATTCCTCAATTTGTAGTTGTTATTTATACGTTGATTTATGCTCTTATGGTGTTTGACCCTGAAACATACGTTTAAGAAATATAATCAAAGTGCATATCGTTAACCTGCAGGTGACGTTTCGGCGTTGCCTGCTTTTTGTTATGCAGTAAAGAAAAAAAGAAATCGGCGTGACCGAAATCACGCCGAACCTTTCTTTATGTTGGATAAGCTGTTTGTATAAAGTGTTGCACCTTTACGTCGACCGTACCAGACGGTTTCTTTTGCGAAATCAACCCAGTTATCATATTCTTTTGATGCGATAAAAGTATATTTTACGGGCTGTTTTTCAAGTGTAATCTCGTCATTTGAACCGACCGTGCGGAAATATTCGTCAAAATCATAACCGCAATCGAAATTCTTTTCGTTTTCAAATGGAAGCTTGATTGCATTAATCTGGAATTTACCGAGTTCACAATAAACTTCATCGCTTATTCCGAGAGGTTTCACATAGTTTTCGAGAATCTTTTTCAGCTCGTCGAAATTATAGAGAAGCTCAAGATAAAGACCTTCTTCAAAGAACCATGTGATATTGCCGAAAACAGGGTTGCTGTGGTTCCAGTCGCCCTCAAGAGAACCGTCAAGCTTTTCTTTTATTTCACGGAAAAGTCTGCCTGTAAGACCGTCATCATTAAGACAGTAATCGAGAAGCCCTTTATAGAAATCGTAGTAGTCAATGCCGAGTTCATAATATGAATAAATCGCAAAGTATCTCAGGAGACCCAAACTGTGGAAACACTGAAGACAAATCGAGAAAAGATTTGCGTATACCCAGCCGTCACGGGGCATGGTGCTTGTTGAGCGGACAAGATAGGAATATTCGGGGATGCCGTCTTTCTTTCCGCTTGCTGAGTGGATATGGTTAAACTGAACCTTCATTGGTTCAATCTGATATTTCTCCATGTATTCGGGTCTGCACATCGGAGCATTCGGGAGCAATTCGCAGTAATAAACGCTGATTGAATTATGCTGACCTGCCCTGAGAAGCTTGCAAAGACCCTGGCAGAAGCTTTCGGGAGTTTCGCCCGGCAAACCGAGAATAAGCTCGGAATATGTCGGAATATTTGCCCTTGTGTAGTCTGCCATGAGACCGGAAAAATGCTCCATGGTCAGATTTTTTCTGTTGATATTCTTAAGTGCATCGTCGCAGAGTGTCTGATATGCCATGGTCGCACCTTTGTCAAGACCTCTGGAATTGAGCGTTTTTGAAATTCTGAATACTCTTTCCGCGCTGTTTTTTTCATAGCAAGGTCTGAAAACCTTGGGGAATCCCGTTTTCTTGTTCAGCTCAACGATATATTCCGCAATTTCGATATCACGGTCAAACATGCCGAAATTTGAGTCTGCGCAGAAACAGTATTCGATTTTATGCTCGGAAAGCCATTTGATTTCACCCTTGACTTTTTCCATGGGGAAAAGTCGGAGCTTTTTATGGTTGCTCCAGTCGCAGTATGCACAGTTATAGGGGCATCCGCGATTGGTTTCGATTATCGTGTCAAACATTGTGTCGGGATTCTTTTCAATTATTGAATCAAAAACTCCCGTAAGATAAGGTGAGGGATAATTCTCAACGGTTTCGGGGCAATGCGGTGAAGTAAGGATATTGTTTCCGTTTTCATCTCTGTATGCAATGCCGTTGCAAGAGCTTAAATCTTCGCCGTTTTTAAGAGCACGGAGAAGATTTGCTGTAACTTCTTCGCCTTCACCTAGAGTAAGGATATCAATGTAATCCTTTGCGAGGAATTCCATTCTTTCGGAAACGCTGTGACCGCCGAAGATGATAATGCAGTCGGGATATCTTTCTTTGACTGCTTTTGCAAGTGCCTTGTTGAATTCAACATTCCAGACATAGGTTGAAAACGCAGCGATATAAGGGGATTCCATTCCGTCAACGATTTTGGTTATATCGTCTCTGCGGAAGATAATCTCCTTGAAATCATATTCTGCTGCGATGTCGGGAAGGCTTTTGCAGTATGCAACGATTGTACCGGTTGCATAAGGAAGATAAACGGATTTATCAAATGCAAAGCCTGCCTGAACAAAATAAATGTTTTTCAAACTATAACACCTGCTTTAAAAAGTCATAAATGCTGTCGTAATGTGCCCAGGCAAGACCGACTGCATCGGGATCATCGTTGCCGACAAGTATATTCCGACCTGTACCTGCATTAATGCCTGCAATAATATCGGAGACTTTGTTGCCGACAGTGAAGGAATTTTTAAGGTCGATTTCAATTCCGATGTCGGAAAAATCTGAAACCGCTTTTA
>CALAQQ010000063.1 GCA_937888485.1 uncultured Clostridia bacterium | reverse complement strand
ATTCCATACCGAGCTTTTCAGCGATAAGAGCGCCTACTTCTGCATCGATACCAACAATTGTTTCGCCTTCGTAATATTCATAGGGAGGGAACTGTGCGTTTGTTCCCATTGTGAGAACATTGTCATCTTCTTTGCCACCGCAAGCATAGAATAAAGTTGCAGTAAGAACTACAACCATTACAATTGCGAGAACTTTAATGAGCTTTTTCATAATTTTACCTCCATAGTTTTAGGATGGTACTATTATATCATTAAAAATATAAAAAGTAAAGTAATTTTGTATTTTTATAATAAAAAACATTATGTCATCCGAATAATTATTCAGCGTTCTCAAGTTTTTTCAGTACTCTGCCGAAATCATCGGGATAATCTGCCTCAAAAGCCATTTTTTCACCCGTTACGGGATGCTCAAAAAAACATCTTCGGCAATGCAGAAGCTGGTGACCGATTTCGGGCATGAAATTTCCGTACATCGTATCACCCGCAAGAGGGTGACCGCCAAACGCCATATGCACTCTTATCTGATGCGTTCTTCCCGTTTCAAGTTTTAACCGAAGAAGAGTTGCGCCGTCAAAGTTCTTTTCAACATACCAGTTTGTTGCCGCAGCTTCCACTCCGAGCTCATATGAACATGCGCGCAAGGTTTTCATCGGGTCGGGTCTGTAAATCGGAACATCAACTCTCCCCTCGCCGTTCAGTTCACCCTCAACAAGTGCTGCATACTCTTTTTCGATTTTACCCGACAGCTTACAGGCAGAAAGCGGATTTATTGCACAAACCACAAGACCCGAAGTACCTTTATCAAGCCTTCCGACAGCTCGGAAAGCAACCGATTTCCCCTTTTGAGCAAGATAAGCAGTGACGGCATTTGCGAGAGTATCTCCCTGATGATTATGTGTAGGATGCATCGCCATGAACGGAGATTTATTTATAACAAGGATATCCTCATCCTCATAGACAATATCAATCTCCGCTTCGGTTATTTCGGGCAAGGCATCATCATCAGGAATACAAACACTGATGATATCGCCGTATTTTATTCTGTCAATCGTGCGAGTTGTTTCACCGTTTAACATTAAAGCGTATTTGACTTTTCTCATCAGTCGGGAAGAAAATCCGCAGTATCCCCGAAGAAAGTGGATAACTTTTCTTCCGTCATATTCCGCAGTCACGGTATAGTTAATGTTTCTGGGCATTCTCTCCCTCCTTTTCTTCGGTATTATATCATAGTTTTGTAATCATTTCCACCTTAAAAATTACAATTTGTAATTTCCCTTACGAAAAATTTACAAATTAATTTCAGTTCATTAATTTTTCTTTACAAGCACCATTCTTCGTGATATTATCAACTTGCAGGGGGGGACAAACCTGACAAACTTTTTTGATTGGAGTGTTTTAAATGAAAAAATTTTTGTCCGTTATTCTTGCGGCACTTATCCTCGTATGCCCTATCTCATGCTTTGCAACAGATGTTGCTAAACAAACTCTCGAATGGAATTTCTGCGACGATGACGATTACTGTGACTACTGGACTTACAGTTACAAAGGCGATATGACTCTCGGCGAAAATGAAATAACATTCACTGAAGACAGTTACTGCGATTACTACACATTCAATGCCGAAAACGCAGGTTACTACTATGTAGAATATTCTAACAATGACTACCCCATCGACTGGTTGGGATTCCCTGAAGAAATCATAGACGGTAAGGCACAACTTATAGCTAAAAACTGTAGCGCCGAGTCTGCCGATAATGAAGCCAAAACAGTTTTCAGTCTCGATGCGGGCGAAACCGTTCTGGGAATTGATTTTACAGGTAATGCAAAACCGACAGATACCTACAATATTAAAATAGAATATCTCGGAAACGCTATTACGGACATCACTTTCGAAGAGGGTGTTCTTGAGAATCTTGTTCTTGATGTTGACCTTTATGATACAGACGGTTCATATGTGCTGACCGATGTTGATGCTCTTTTCTCAGACGGTAAAACAATAACATTCCCTGAACAATGGATTCTGATTAATTCCGATAATTATGATTGGGTCAAGGGCGAAAATAAAGCAACGGCTTATTTTATGGATTTCAAGAAAAGTGTTGTTATCACAGCCTGCGAAATGACAGAACTTGTTACCGATGTTGAATTCGTTAACTTAGACAAGTTTAAAAACATTGTTTCTACATTTGAAGATATCTATTCAGAAGAAATCTACGGTGCAGAGCTTGTTTTAACACTTGCAAACGGTGAAAAGATTACTACCGTCACAGATTATGAAGACCCCATTGAAATCAACGGTCGTGATTATTATGTTTATGCATATTACAATTACATCGATGCAGAAAGTGCTGAAATCAGAGTTTCTATAGGCGGAGAAACCATCGGAACGTTTGAATGCGATGTTATTAAATCAACTCTTGCCGAAGGTGGCAAAAACCTGATTTCAGGTATCGGTCAAAACCTCAAAGATTCATTTTATTATTCAAGAGTTGCTTTAAGCGAAATACTGAGAATATATGATGTAGACGATATTGAAGATACCTTATACGATGTAAGCCGTTATTTCAAGCGTTCAATCAACTGCTTCAAGTACTGTTTCGCACTTATCCAGCAATTTATGAACTACTATTTTTAATTTGAACTTAAAAAGTGTCCGACATTGAATCGGACACTTTTTTCTTTACAAAGATGAATTATCATGTTAAAATATCTCCGACAACATTAATGGAGTGTTTATATGAAAAAACTTATTGCACTTATGCTTGCTTTTTTAATGCTTTTTCTCTGTGCGTGTTCCGAAAATAAAAATACAGACACAGAAACAACAACTGCCGAACAACTGTTAACAGATAACACAGCCGCAACAACCCTTGCAGACAGTATTCAGAATACTGTAAACGAATGGGGATCTGACCTTCTGCCCGAAGATTTTCCCTCACCGCCCAACGGCACACACGATGTTATAATTGAAAAAAATCAACCAAATGAAAAATACGAGTCCGAATGGGTCATCATGCAGTTCACCTGCCCCGAAAACGAAATTTACAGATTCACGAACGACCTTCTGAAAGCAGGATATATCGGCGGTGCAAAGAAAATCGAAGCGCCTGCAAAATACTACAAAGCGGGATTTAACGGTGCATGGCAGAACGGAAAAAATCTTATCACTGTTTCGGCAAGTCAGTACAATGAAAAAGGAGAATTAACAGTCGTTATTGACATAACGGCATGTAAAGATAATTTTCCTCCCGTTCTCACAAATATATTCCCGAAATTCGAGGGATTCTCAAAGAATTCGGGTCTTTACAACGAATATGACGAGGAAAAAAACAGGCTGAACAACAAATTCGAAGGTTCTCTTAATGCAAAATCATGGACGTGGGATTTCGGATTTGAAAGAGCTTTTGTCGGTGTTTCCGAAACTGAGGTTGAAGCTTATGTTGAAAAACTCGTCAATGCTGAGTTTGCGGGTCAGAGTGCAACAAGTGTCACTGACGGCTGTACCGTTGTTTCATACGACCTCATAAAAGAAACCGAAAACAGCATTTACGGAGTTTTTATCGCATATAACCAGATTCTTAAAACTCTTGATATTCTTTATACAAACGATGCAACAATTATTATACCTCAATAAAACAAGGGACTGTTTCACCGGATTCGGTGTAACAGTCCTTTTTCTTATTCGCAAACAGTTATTTCGTAGAAGATAACGCCGTTTGGTGCAAGCGTTGTTTCAAGAGTAAGGGTTGAGTTTTCAACGGTATATATCTTTTCTTCCGGAACAAGGCGTGAGCATTCCTCATATTTATCACGAAGTTTTTCGAAATAAATCTTTCTGGCTTCTTCATTTCGGAGAGTAACTGCTGATTCGATAATCGGATCATCGGGTGACCAGCCGAAGCAGTCGTCGCCTATTCCGTAGGTTTTTCTGTCATTGATCCATTCGTCGAAATAGTTACAACTGTCATCAATCAATTTCGCTGTAACCTTAACTTTTTTGCCGTTAAACTGAGAAAGATTTATATCAAACTTAAGATCTGCCGTTTTATCATATTCAACATCGTTTCTGAAGTTATATGCCATTATACGAACGGTTTTGTTCGCTTCATCATATGCCGAAACAGCTTCAACCTCGGTTCCATAAAGAACACCGTTCCTTGTGTTTTCTGTATGTATTCTTCTCAAGCCTTTGAAGAGTGCAATATTATTCGCAATATGCCAACTTATTGTCGGATATCCGTTGAAAAGACCTCCCGAAAGATAATACCACGATGAAAAATAATCACCGTCAGAATCAAAAAGCTGCTTATAAAGTCTGGCATCATATGCTGCCTGATAGGTAAATCCGACAGTTCTCGAATTGAGCTGATTATCATCTGCACCATATGAATTTCCGTAAAGAATTCTTCCCTCATCTATACCGAAAATCAGATTTTTAAGACCTGCATTTTCAGCGCATTCCCTGAGGTATCCGATTGTTTCGGGAAGAGTTTTTCCGCCCGTATATTCACCGGGTCTCATATC
The DNA here is from genome assembly GCA_937888485.1 of uncultured Clostridia bacterium. GTDB lineage: Bacteria > Bacillota > Clostridia > Oscillospirales > Acutalibacteraceae > CAG-177. Next base: position 8,354 of record CALAQQ010000063.1, on the reverse strand, counting down.
ATAAAAAGAAGCTGAAAGGAAGCATACTCTTGTTCCTGTTTTGCCGGTTTTATAGTTCATGCCTTTTGCACAGTGCTCTATAAATATTTTTTCATCCCACAGTCCTTCGGTAACGGTCATCGAATGTGCACCGACAAAAACTTCTTCACCGATTGTTTTCTGCAAAGCATCAACGGTATAGTCATAAAGCTTACAATAGGCTTCTGCCGTTTTTTCGGGTGAACCGTCTGCCGAAATAAACCATTGAGTATTTTCGTATTCAGTCATGACACCGAATCGCCACGAAAGAACTTCCTCTGCACCAAATTCATCAACAAGAGCCTGCGCCATGGCTGTCATATAATTATAATAAACATTATAATCATCGGGAGGATAGATATTTGTTCCGAAATCTGTTCCGATATTTGCTTTTGCCGAATATTTGAGAGGAACACTTCCGAGCTTCAGATGAGGCTTCATTCCGATTGAAACAATACCTCTGCAGTTTGCAATGAGCTTCGAAAAATCATAGTCATCAAGAACATCAAAGTTGTTCGGGTCAACAAACAAATCTCTTGATGCGTTACCGCCCGTACATTGCATAAGCTGAACATATTCAACGAAATCGGTAACATCATATTTTTCATTTATTTTCGGGTCAGAGAATTCGGTTGAGTCGTACGCATTCCAGATATTTATATTGCTCACGGCATTGGGTAAAACCTCACCTTGCTGTGACACATCAATTTTAAATTTATAATCGTTTATACTCTCACCGCCGGAAAAAATTATACCGGGAAGTGCGATTATAACCGAAAGAACATATGCCAAAAATCTGATTACTTCGTTCATATAAACTCCTCCAGAACAATTGTGGTTATGCTTTTTGCGGGAAGATTTATTCCTGTTTTGTATTTTCCGGAATAGATCTTCTCGCAGTTTGTTTCAGTATCCGTACGATAAACATCCATTGATTTATAGCAACCGTAAAGCTTGATATCTTCAGCTTTTTCAGAGTTATTGATAAGAATCAGAACTGTTTCGCCGTCGCCTTTAAATGCGGTTGATGCAATCTGACTTGAACCCTCAAAACTGTCCATAACGGTAACTAGGTTCATGCCTTCTTTTATGAACTGCGAAAAATGCTTGTACGCATAATATCTGTTATACATCACAAGTTCGCCGTTTATGATATCCATAACGCCGTCACCGTTGACCGCTGTCCAGCTCTGCCACGAAACCGCACCGAGAAGATTGAGGTCCTGAACAATGATGTTTGCCATATAAAGTCCGCTGTCAATTGTTGTCGGGTCAATCGTCATGGGCAATTCGCACCATTCGCTCATTTCAAGCTTTTTGGCGGGATACTCATTTCTGAACTTTTCGCCTGCCATTGTTTTCAGGTCAAGCTTATTGTCAAGCCAATAGCTGTGGCCTGAATAAGTATCACAGAATTCATTGAGAATATCACTTGCAAAAAATTTGTCTATATATTCATAATATCCGGGAGAAAGCTCACCGCTTTCGGGTCCGCTGAGTTTATACGGCGAATTTCTTTCTTTCATTGTAACCGCAAAAAGTTCAAGAAGCTCAACGGCTTCGTCTGCAGTATAATGACATCCCTCCTGACCGACCCATTCACCGCCCCACGACCATTGGGGCTCATTTATAGGGGATATCGCAGTTACGGGATATCCCTCGTCAACAAACCAATCGGCAATTGTCAGAAGATAATCAACAAATTCGTCATAGTTTTCTTTGGGAAGATTTGAAACATTGGGTTCAAGACCGCCCGAAGCATGACCGCTCGCAGTCATTGAAAAATGAGGACTGTTGCAGAAAAGAATGATTTCTTCCGCGCCGTATTCAACCGCCATATCAAGCATTCTTCTTGCATTTGAATCACGTGTGAAATCATATTCATATTCCCCTGTTTCGGGATTAAGCACGTAAAAGCTTTCTGTACGTCTTGTTCTGTCCCATATACGGCAATCGGGATTATCAGCCTCACCGCCGCCAACATTATAACGGTAAACATCAAGACCGAGACCTGTTTCGTCATCATAAAGAAGCCTTGCAATTTCTTTGGCGGTTTCTTCATTGTTAATCGTCTGCGACCACCAGCATGAGCTTGTGCCGAAAGTTTCAAAGGTCTGATGCATTTCATATTGATTTACGCCGATTGTCTGCGTTTTATCGTTAGTAAAAACAGAAAATGTAAATGCCTGCAAAGCGGCAAAAACTATACAGAGATATTTCAATATCATCAAATCACTCCATTCCATTATATTTTAATGTATAACGGAAATATATTCAAGCATTTTTTTCTGTCTGAACACTTGACAAAAAATTTTCAACGTGATACAATACATTTAACAGTTAAGTTAAATGTTAAATAACAGAGGTGATTATATGGGTATGCAAAACACACTTAAAGCCCTTGCAGACCCTACAAGGCGAGAAATTCTCAATCTCTTGAAAAAAAGGTCAATGTCGGCAGGAGATATTTCAGAAAAATTTTCCGTCAGCTTCGCCGCTATATCAAGACATCTTTCCGTTCTCAAGGATGCAGACCTTATACGGGATAAACGCGACGGAAAATATATTTATTATGAACTCAATGCGTCGGTTCTTGAAGAAATCATGCTCTGGATAACCGACCTGAAAGGAGATGCTCAGAATGATTAAGAAAAACTTAAAGATGCTGATAATCACATCCGTTGTCATTCTTCTGCCCATTGTTGCAGGGCTGATTCTTTGGAATAAGCTCCCCGAAGAAGTTCCAATTCATTTCAATGCGCAGGGTGTTGTTGACGGATGGAGCGGAAAAGTAACTGCAGTTTTTGCCATGCCCCTTTTCATGCTTGCTGTTCACTGGATTTGCATGTTGGTAACAACTCTTGACCCGAAAAATAAAAATATAACCGAGAAAAATATAAACCTTGTTCTCTGGATAACACCTGTTCTCTCGATATTCGTAGGCGGAATTATTTATTCTTTTGCTCTCGGTTATGAACTTAATATCAATACAATCTTCCCGTTTTTCTTTGGTATATTTTTTATTGTTATCGGAAACTATATGCCAAAATGCAAACAAAGCTACACCATCGGTATAAAAGTTCCGTGGACACTTGAAAGCGAAGAAAACTGGAACTATACACACCGCCTTGCAGGAAAAACATGGGTTATCGGCGGACTTCTGATAATTGCTTTATCTTTTTTGAAAACGGTATGGATTTTTATGGCGATAACGATTATAATGGTTATAATCCCTGTTATCGGGTCCTATCTTTTCCACAAAAAGGAGAATAAGCAATGATTTATGACACAATAAAAAATCTCAGGAATTATTCCACTCTCAATCCCGCTTTTGATGCAATCGCAAAATTCGTTGAAGAAAATGATATGAAGGCTCTTGAATGCGGCGGCTATGACGTTGCAGAAGGCATCAAAGTCGGCATTTCCGAGTATTCACCCGAAAACGGCAGCGATTATGAGGCACACAGAGATTTTCATGATTTGCAGTATGCAATAAGCGGCGGCGAATACATTGATGTTTTACCCATTGAATTCGCAACGGATACAACAGGCTACAAACCCGACATCGAGTTCTTCAAAGGTCAGACTGAAGAAGCCGCAAGAATTGCTCTTTCCGAAGGCACTTTCGTTTTCCTTGCACCTGAAGACACACACAAACCCTGCATTAAAATGAACAGCGAAACAATTAAAAAAGCTGTTTTCAAAATCAAAATATAATCATAAACGGTGCAGTTTTTGAACTGCACCGTTAATTTTATAATTCAATTTCAGCGTTCAGACCGTCTTTTGTGAAAGCATAAAGGCGGATTTTTTCTGCATTTTTTCTCACATAAACTATCGCTCTGCCATTATAGGTTGAACGGTAGTTTTCTGCATAGCAGGTCAAATCATCGGGTTTTCCGTTTTCGATTCCGAGTATTTCACCGTCACCTATAAGCTGATAATAAATCACCTTGTCATCCGCTGATGATACATTGCCATTTTCATCCCGAAGTTCAACCTCAAGCTGAATGCAATCACCGATGTTTTCGTAAATATCGAAGCTGATTTTATTTGCATTTTCGGGTGTATAAATAGTATCAACCGCATTTCCTGCCTTCGCTGTAAGAACTCCCGATTCATAAGGAAATTCCCATGTCACACGGCAACCGTCTTTATCGGTAAGAGTCTTTTTGCCGAGCGATTTTCCGTTTATGAAAAGCTCTGCACTTTCAGAATTCGTATAACAGCTGACCGAAACGGTTTCACCCTCATCCGCCATATAAACAAAGCTATCCGACCATACGCTCGTCTTATCCTTAGTACCTCTTGACACTGCTATTTTAACAAAAGGTTCATCTATCCAGAAGGCTTTCCTCTGATAATAAAGCGGTTTTTCGTTTCCGCATAAATCAAGCATACCCGCCTGCGAAATTCTTACGGGCCAACCTCTGCATTCGCCGAGGAAATCAATTCCCGTCCATAAAAACTGTCCGCAGATATATTCGTTATCTCTGACCGCATACCAAGCCTCGGGTGAATGGCTGTTTTCACTTCCTAATATTACCTTTTCAGGGAAAAGTTTATGGTCCTGCTCATAAAAATGTTCACGGTAATTGTAACCTGCAACATCAAGCACATCAAAAAATCCCGTTTTTGTCGATAATTCAGGGAACGAAAGTGCTGAAAGAACAGGGCGTGTGCTGTCCACAGCATGAACAATATCAACAAGCTTCTTTGCAACCGTTGTCAAACGCCTTGCATCGGGTTTCTTATCGTCATATCTTCTTTCCTGTGCAGGCTTGTTTGCATCATTATTGCCAAGCACCTCATCAAAAAGAGGAGTTACATAGGGATCATTGGGATAGTCTATTTCGTTTCCTATTGACCAGAGAATTATGCTCGGATGATTTCTGTCACGAAGCACCATTGCCTCAAGGTCAGCCTTATGCCACATCGGAAAATCCCCAGCATATCCGAAGCGCTTTGGCGGATAAACATTATGACCCTGCCACCACTTGTTTTTTGCACCTTCCCATTCGTCAAAGGCTTCATCCATAACAAGCAAACCGATTTTATCGCATAAATCAAGTAAATCCGACGAGGGAGGATTGTGTGCAGTTCTTAATGCGTTACAGCCTGCCTCCTTGAATTTTTTCAGTCGGCGTTCCCATACACTTGTCGGTACAGCCGCACCGAGTGCACCTGCATCGTGGTGAACACATACGCCCTTGAGTTTTATATTTTTTCCGTTAAGGAAGAATCCCTTATTTGCATCAAAAACAGCCGTTCTTACACCAAATGGAATTGTGATTTCGTCAGAAATTACGCTGCTCTTAATTGAACGGCAAACAAGGTTATACATAACAGGATTATCAGGTGACCAGAGTTCGGCATCAGGTACGCTGATCTGAATATCACCGCAACTGCCATTACACTTGCCCATTGCAACCGGATTTCCGAGTTTATCCTCAACAGTAAACTCCGCACCGTCACATCCGAGAGTTTTATATTCGATCTTTATCACTGCATTGTCGTTAACAATTTCTTGTGTTGAAACAAAAACTCCGTTTTTCTCAAAACAATTCTTATCCGAAATCTCAAGAGTAACATCTCTGTAAATTCCGCTTCCCGTAAACCATCTTGAATCAGCAACCTCGTTATGTTCAACCTGAACACTGATTACATTTTCACCCGAACGCACAAAATCCGAAACATCAAATGTAAATGTTGAATATCCATATGCCCAGCCACCGAGATAATTGCTGTTTATCCAGACGCGGGAATGCTTATAAATTCCGCCGAAGGTTATTCTGACACGTTTTTCGCTGACATCATCAGGGAGAATGAAGTGTTTTCTGTACCATGCAGTACCTCCGGGAAGATAACCCGTACCGCTTGCATTTGACTTATCAAAAATATGTTCAACCGACCAGTCATGAGGAAGATTTATATCTCTCCATGCACCGTCATCGTACCCCATATAGTCAGCACCGGTAGTATCTCCGAAATGAAATTTCCAGTTGCGGTTAATATCAATAACATTACCCATACATATTCCTCCGAAAAGAATTTTCATCTATGAGTATAACATGGTTTTAGTACTGCATCAATATTTTTTAACAATTTATTCGCCTGATGAAGACTTGTGTTTCTTCGCAGAATATGTACCGTAACAGGCTATTGCTATAAATATTACCATACTTATTCCGGCAATAACTTTTTTATATTTTGACCCTTTTGACAGTGTAACAGAAGGTATTTGACCGGTTGTTTCAACAGAGGATTCCGTCATTATATTATCGGTATGACTCAAATCAGCTGAAGTAACAGTTTCAATTTCAGCAACAGTTGTTGACTGTGTGACATAAACTTCCGAAATATATATTTCTTTCTCATAATAATAAATCTTTTCTTTAATAGTATCAGATTTCTTGACTTTAGATGTTTTAACTGCTTGGGTTGTTTTAACTGCGGTAGTGTTTTTCTTAGTTGTTTTCATTTTTGTTGTATCTGCATAACCGGTATAAATGTAAGGCGGAGATGTCTTAATATAAAAAGTCGTATCTGTTTCTGACTTTTTTGATTTAGTCGTATGCTTTTTAGTTGTAGTTTTTCTTTTTGTCGTTTCTTTTGATGTTTTTTCACGGGTGGTCTTTTTGGATTTCTCCTCAAAAATATCCGGATTATACGCAGGGTCATTATTGTCGGCTGTTGGATTAACAGTCAAAACTTCAGTTGTTTCATACAGCTCATTTATAACAGTGAGATTTTTATAATCAGAATATAAACCATGAGAATCTATAAAACGGACTTCAAAATCAATAGATTCGGGAAGACCGGTTTTAATCCCTATACGGATTTCACATGTCGCACCGTTGTTTTCATCAACATAAACCGCACCATCAAAACAATAGGGGTCAGTATCATCAGAAAGAGTGCCATCCGAAGCAACAATTTCAAATTCTGCAGAATCATCAACTGTTAAAAATATACCTGCCAACTCATTATCAACAGTCAATTCCGGATCAATGAAATGAAAACACAGACAAAGCGCATTCTCTTCATAATCAAACTTGACCTTCACAAGCCCGAAATTAACTCCGCAGTTGCTTTCTCCGTCAACAAGTTTATAAACAGATGCTCCGTCCCACTCAACACCGTTATCCTTGCCGTCGATTACAAATGAAAAAGCATTAAATCCAACAATGTATAAGAAAACAAAAATTAATAATGCAGAGATAATTCTTTTCATAACATCCTCCGAAACAGAAAATATAAATAAAACCGCCTCATAGAGACGGTTAATAAATTATACAGTTTCATACACCCTGAAAACTGAACAAAGATTGGATAAAGAAAGTAAAATGAACTAGATTAATATGGTCAAGCCCTCGACCTATTAGTATTGCCAAGCTGAACGTGTCACCACGCTTACACATGCAACCTATCAACCTCATAGTCCATGAGGGGTCTTACTGGCTTACGCCATGGGATATCTTATCTTGGAGGCGGCTTCACGCTTAGATGCTTTCAGCGTTTATCCGTTCCGCACTTAGCTGCCCGGCTGTGCTACTGGCGTAACAACCGGTGCACCAGCGGTGCGTCCATCCCGGTCCTCTCGTACTAAGGACAGCTCTCCTCAAATATCCTGCGCCCACGACAGATAGGGACCGAACTGTCTCACGACGTTCTGAACCCAGCTCGCGTACCACTTTAATCGGCGAACAGCCGAACCCTTGGGACCGAATTCAGCCCCAGGATGTGATGAGCCGACATCGAGGTGCCAAACCTCCCCGTCGATGTGGACTCTTGGGGGAGATCAGCCTGTTATCCCCAGGGTAGCTTTTATCCGTTGAGCGACGGCATTTCCATTCACATACCGCCGGATCACTAACTCCAACTTTCGTTACTGCTCGGCCCGTCAGCCTCGCAGTTAGGCTAGCTTTTGCGTTTGCACTCAGAGGCACGGTTTCCGTCCGTGCTGAGCTAACCTTTGAGCGCCTCCGTTACTCTTTTGGAGGCGACCGCCCCAGTCAAACTGCCCACCTGACAATGTCCCCCGACCAGATTCATGGCCGCAGGTTAGAATTCCAATACCTTAAGAGCGGTATCCCAACGACGACTCCACATAAGCTGACGCCTATGCTTCTCAGTCTCCCGCCTATCCTGTACATAAAGTACCGAAACCCAATATCAGGCTACAGTAAAGCTCCATGGGGTCTTTCCGTCTTGCCGCGGGTAACCGGCATCTTCACCGGTACTACAATTTCGCCGGGTGGGTAATTGAGACAGTGTCCAGATCGTTACACCATTCGTGCGGGTCGGAACTTACCCGACAAGGAATTTCGCTACCT
>CALAQQ010000062.1 GCA_937888485.1 uncultured Clostridia bacterium | reverse complement strand
AAGTTTTCGGGCTCGTTTTCTTTGACCCAGTTATATTTCCAGACGGGGTCCTTTACGCTTGCGGAAACAGCGCCAGTTATGATAAGCGAGGGAATGAGCTTAACAACATTTGCACCTGCAATCTGAATGCCGTTTGCCATGCCTTCTTTAATCTGTTTTCTTGCACGCTGGTCCATATAGCTGAATGCTCTGTGAACGGGTTTTCCGTTTTTGTCAACGAGAACAAGTCCCTGCATCTGTGAACAGAAGGAAATGCCCTCAACAAGCTCAGGCTTGATATCGCAGTTTTCAAAAATGGTTTTGGTGGTTGAACAGATTGCTGCCCACCATTCGTCGGGGTCCTGTTCTGCACCGCCGTCGGGCATGATGTAGAGCTTATAGCCCTCCATGGCTGCACTGATAAGGGTTATTTCTTTGTCGATTTCAAAAAGACAGGACTTAACGCCCGTTGTTCCTATGTCGTAGGAAATAACATATTTCTTACCCATTTTTCCTCCTGAATTAAGATGCATGGCATCATTTTGATTATATTAAAGCGGGAGCATAAATCGATTAATAAACTGTGACAAAAGTGTAAAAAAAGACACAACTATACACTATTACCCTATTATACTCTACTATTATAATAATTTTAATAATAAAATACAAGTACTATTTATAATTTAATGAAAAAAATCGGTCTGTACCTGCGTACAAACCGATTTCGCTTATTTTTTAAATGCATTTGTAATGGGTGCAAACGATTCTTCAAAGAATTCTCCGATTCTGTCAAACATCAGTCTGATTTTTTCAATGAAGGTGAGTTTTGTTTCTTCGGGTGCGGTTTCTGTTGCACCGACGGTGTTTTCGCCTGCAGTTTCTTCTGTGATTTCCTCTGCTGTTTCGTCAACATAGTCGAAAGGTCTGATGAAAATATGCTTGGGATTCTTGACACCGTGTTTGTCAACAAACTTTTCAACCTCGGTGACAACAACGCCTTTTTTCGAATTCATGGACGAAATACATTTACCCTCGCCGAGATAAATTCCGGCATGGCTTCCCCAGACAACAATATCGCCGGGTTTTGCATCTTCGGCATTTTCAATAACGTTACCGAAGTTTTTTGCTTTTTCGGCGGTGTTATATTCGGAAGTGCTGTTTCCGAATGTAATACCGAAATTTTTGAGAACATAATATACAAGACCCGAACAGTCAAAATTTTCGGGGCCTTTGCAAGCGTACTGATAGCGGTGTCCTTCAAACTGAAGGGCAAATACGGCAACCTCACTGCCTTTTACGGGGGTAGCGCCCATTGCGCCGAATGAGAAGGCACTTACGATAATCGCCGTAATAACCAACATTGCGGTAATCTTCTGTGTAATCTTCATTTTTTCCTCCTGTATGCGGTGTTATTGATTTCACGAGGCACACAACAGTTCAACATTATACAGAAGAAAAGCCTCTGTGTCAAGGTTTATTACTTGACAAATTCTACAAAAGAGAATTACGGATTTTGTGCAATGTTTATAACTTACAGCAAAAGCCCTGCAGTAAAACTATACTGCAGGGCATAAATTATATTATTTTTATCTGACAAACCGACATTGTTTCAAGTGCACGTTTATGGCTTTCTGGTGTGACACCTGCACAGCATTGAGAGTCAACGACAATCGGGGTTTCGGGGAGATATGCCTTGATAATCATGGCGTTTGAGATAACGCAGATATCGGTGCAAAGACCGACAAGGGTTATTTCCTCGATTTTTTCATCATAGGTGTCGCAGGTCTTGAGCAGCTGAGCGAGTGCAACGCTTCCGAAAGAGGGCTTGTCAATCGGCTCTTCCTTACGCAGTGCATCAAGTTCGGGATGAATCTGCCAGCCGTCGGTGTCTTTGATACAATGCTCAACGGGAAGATTTTTTCCTTCCTGAGTTGAAAGATAGTCCGATTCGTGAGTATCGCGGGTGAAAAGCACTTTCCCGTCAAAATTTTCTATTTTTGACTTTACCGCAGGAAGAATCGCAACCGCTTCCTTTGTGCCGAGCGCACCGTCGATAAAATCATTCTGCATATCAACAACAATGAGAAATTTCATATTGTCACCTCATCAATCAGAAACCGAACTGATCGTAGAAATATTCAAACGGGTCAATATACTGAGGCTGTGTTGTGGTTATGGGTTCGGAGCTGCTCTTATCTTCGATAAGCGTGATGTCAACCTCAAATTCCTCGAAGGTGTAGTTGCTGTTGACTCTGCAAATCGAAAGAGTGAACTTATCGCCGACCTTACCGCCGTCTATGAGTTCAAGAAGAACGTCTGCGGTAGTGAGAGGTTTGCCGTTGACCGCCGTAATCATGTCGTACTGTCTTACCTGAGTGTTTGCGAGTGAGCTGTCGGGGTCGATATCGTTGATGATAAGTGTGCCTGCGGGAAGACCCTTAATCTGTGCAATCATGCTGTACTGTGCACTTGCGCTGACGGGATAATAAGTGATGCCGAGCTTGGGTCTGTCGGGAACGTAGCCGAACTGAATGAGGCTTTCAATAATTTCCTTTGCGGAGGAAATGGGAATTGCAAAACCCATGCCCTCATATTCCGTTGCGGCAATTTTCTGTGAATTGATGCCGATAACCTGACCGTAAGCGTTGACAAGCATGCCGCCCGAGTTACCGGGATTGATAGCGGCATCATGCTGGATGCACTTCATTGTGTAGCCGATTTCACTGCTTACGGGTCTGTCGATAGCGGAAATATAACCTGTTGTCTGTGTTCCGAAAAATTCGATACCGCCGGGATTTCCTATTGCATAAACGGGGTCGCCGACAAGAAGCGAATTCGAATCGCCGAATTCAGCTGCGGGAAGACCGTTAGCCTTGATTCTGAGAACACCGATATCCGTTCTTGTGTCGAAACCTGCGATTTCCGCTTCATAGGTTGTGCCGTCTTCGGTCTGAACGCTGACATTTACGCCTGCATCGTTGATAACATG
>CALAQQ010000061.1 GCA_937888485.1 uncultured Clostridia bacterium | reverse complement strand
TCACAAAAAATAATGTTATTAATCATAAGTAAAAAACGCCTTTTATTAGTTTAAAAAACGTAGGAAAAGTAGCGTCTGAAATCGTTGGGTTAATAGTGATAAGGAACTATTAGAAAACTTATCAATGTTAGCTGACGGTTTCACGGTGCAAACGGAAAACACCGTCTGATTCCTAACAGGAATACAGGCGGTATTATAATTTTAATAGTAACCAAGGAGATTATTTATATGAATTGTATTAAATCTTGTGAGTTCAACATCGATACAGCTTGTGTTGAAGTCAAACTCACCGACGGCTCAATGGTATCAATCGACTGCATCGCCGTTGAAAACGAATATGCAAACAATATGTACGAAACATCAGAACTTGATTATCTCATCTATAATGAACCGACGAGCTATGTCAGATTACTGTTAAGCGGAAAGATGGAAGAATACCTGCGAAACAATACAGATTACACGCCATTATCTGATATGAGATAAAATTTCAGCCGATAACATCATTTGAATTGGTGTTGTCGGCAATCTTTTTTTGCTAATTCAAATAGAATTTACAACTTAAAATCTCGCCTTTGTAACGCATAAAATGCAAAATCGGGGGTACAGGTTAAACTATACGCACCCTTCAATTACCGCACTTCAAATCCCTTATATATCAAAGGTTTCAGAACGGCTATTTGTCTACTTTTCACACTTGAAGTTTCTTTTGTTTTACTTTTCGTATGTAAATACCGCCTGAACAATAATTGTTCAAGCGGTAATTTTTTATAAATTCTTTCTTGATTTCGTAAATCTGTATTCCGTGTAGAGTTCCAGACCAAGGGGCATAAGACAAAGGACAGCATAACCTATGTAGAAAAGATAAGACACAGAAGTTATGGGAGTGATGATTATTTTAGGGTCATAGACTATTTCGGTTTGTTTGAGCATAACGCCCATTACCGTCAGCGTTATATTTGCAAACATGGCAATAACATAAGCACGGTCACGGTTATCAAAACGATAAATTGAAAACGCTTTTCTGCCCCGAAGCAGACTGCCACGACTCTGCATTGATTCGGATTGCAGAGAAAGAGAATCGATTATCCATGTTATCATTATTGAAAAAATACGAATGCAGTTTCGAATACGTGAAAAAATATTCCCTTGATTTATACCTCTGCCGATTCCTCGCTGTGCGGTGTTTATTTTCTTTGCCTCGTTTTTAATTCTCGGCACCATTCTCAGAAGAATAGAAAGGAAAAGCGAAAGCTTGGGACTTGCTTTACCGAAAAGATAAACTACCTTATCCGATGTGAATACGGAATAAATGCAGGAAAACCATATCATTGCGCCCGAAACCGTAAGACCGATCACCGCGCCGTAAATCAGCGATTCAAGCGTGATGCTGTTGCCGATAAGATTCTGCTCAATAACGGTAACTCCGAAGTGATTGTACGTACTATAATAAAGAGCAAACGCACTTGTTAACGGCAACAACACAGTATCAAAAATAACCGCTTTCATACCGTTTCGTTTAATGCTGTATGCAACAGCACTCAGAAACGAGATGGCGAGAAAAATGGGATGCCTGAAACAGAGCATACCGTATATTACCGATACAAAATAAATCAGGTTAACCGCAGGATGACAAAACTCAAATCCCATTTTCATCCTCCAGCATTCCGTATTTCTGCTTCACTCTGTCGAGTTTTTCAAGAAGCGGTTTTCCGAAAACAAGCATCATAAGTGCGGTGCAAAACCCTTGACTTACATTCACGGGGAATCCCGATGCGAGAGCTGCTGTTATTGTTGAAATGTTGATTTCAGGCATCATAATGAAGATATGTGAAGTGTCAAGAATGGGACCTATCCAGAAAACAACTGCAAGGAATCCGAATATTGCCATAATCCACGGCTTTTTCGGGATTTTGTTTTTAATAAACACAAATCCCGAAAGCATACCGCCCGCACCGTAAGCCATCATCTGCCACGGCATATATGCTCCCTGACCGTAAAAGAAATTGCTTGCAAATGCTGTTATTGCTCCGACAATAAATCCCGCTTCGGGGCCGAAGGCAATGCCCGTAAGCATAATTATCGCAAATGCCGCTTTAAAATGCGGAATGGGAATTGCGACACGCCCTATAACGGCAAGAGCAATCATAACAGCCAATATAACAAGCTCTCTTGCCTGCGGTTTTCTTTTTTCAAATGCCATAAAAAACGGAACCGAAAGTTCAATTATGATAAGAACACCTGTTATGTAGTAGCCTTTTCCGGGAAGTTTATCTCCGAGAAACAAAGTTAAAGGAATTAAAGCAAGAAACACAATCAGCATTGCAACGTTTGATTTTTTCATACTGTTCCTCCCTTGTTTTTGCGGTAAAGCTCAACAACATTTTCTGCGGTAACGGCATTTTTGAAAACGTGTTTGCTCATACGGTTTGCCGCTGTTGTGTAGAAACTGTTGCTACCGAAGAAGTTCTGCGGAGTTTCGGTTGTAAGCACCTGACCGTCAAAAAACATACTCACTCTGTCGGCATATTTTGCGCAGAATTCAACATCGTGTGAAACCATGAGAATTGTTATTCCTTGACTCTTTAAAGTGTTCAGAATACCTGCAAACGTTTCTTTGAAGAAGCTGTCCATACCCTTTGTGGGTTCATCAAGAAGAAGTATTTTCGGTTCGGTGAGAAGCACTTTTGCAAGCGCAACTCTTTGCTGTTCGCCACCCGACAAATCGTAGGGATGATTTGCGAGAAGTTCTGTAATTTGGCAGATTTCTGCAACTTCGATTACCTTGTTTTTGTCCTTTGTCATTTCTTCAAGATCTTCTCGGACAGTCTTTTTGACAAATAGACTTTTGGGGTCTTGAGGTAACATTGATACACAGTTTCTGAAAAGCTCACCCGATCTGAATTTGTTTACGGGTTTGCCGAAAACCTTGATTTTGCCTCTGTAAGGTTTACAGATTCCGCAAATTGCTTTGAGCGTTGTGGATTTACCTGCTCCGTTGCCGCCGACTATTGCGGAAATACTTCCCTTTGGAATTTCAAGGCTGACACCTCTGAGAATATCGGGGGTGTCTTTTTCATATCTGAACCATAATTCTTTGAGCGACAATGCAGGATTTTCGATATCATCATCGATATTTTTGCAAGGAAATTCTTTGATTTCGGGTTCGGTTTCAAACTCTTTATTGAGCCACGCTCTGCCTTCTCTGACGGTCAGAGGGCAATATCCGTGACCGTTTGCACTGTAAAAAACACGAACGGGTGTTGGCATTGCGGTGAACATGGGGTTGTTCTGTTCGTAGAGAAGCTTACCGATATTTCTTGGTGTGTTATCAGCGATAATTTTGCCGTTATCCATAACAATTGCTCTGTCGGCATAAGGAAAAATATCCTCAAGACGGTGTTCGGTTATGATAACGGTTGTGCCGAGTTCGGTGTTGATTTTACGAACGGTATTAAGAAAATCCGATGCGGCAATTGGGTCAAGCTGACTTGTGGGTTCATCGAGAATGAGAACTTCGGGCTGCATTGCCATAATTGAAGCAAGGTTGAGAAGCTGTTTCTGACCTCCCGAAAGAATGGCAACATTTCTGTGGAACCAATCTTGAATGCTGAAGTAACAAGCCATTTCCGCAACTCTTGAACGCATTGTTTTTTGGTCACATCCCAGACTTTCAAGACCGAAAGCAAGCTCGTGCCACACTTTATCCGTCACAATCTGGTCATCGGGATTCTGCATTACATAGCCGATTTTTGATGATTGCTCTCGGTTGTCAACATCTTTCAGATTGATGCCGTTGAAAAATATTTCTCCGCTTCTTTTTCCGTGAGGACTGAGAACGGTTTTAAGATGTCGGAGAAGGGTTGTTTTTCCGCTTCCCGATTTTCCGCAGAGAACAATATATTCACCTTTTTCTATTTTGAGTGACACATTATCAAGTGATTTTTTATCTTTTGAGGTCGGATACGAAAAACTCAGATTTTCGATCTTGAAATGTTCCATTGTATAACCTCCTTGACGTTCAAAATTGTTGGAATCATAAGATATCCGAGATATGCGATAAATCCGATTATATTAAATCCTTTGATTGGCGTGATGTTTCTTTCGGGCAGAAATTCCGCATTCATACTGCCGTTTGCGGCAAAAAAGATTACAACGCCGAACAAAACAAGCATAACAAATGTTAATACCCAATCGGTTTTTGTCATTCGGTAAACCATAAAGCTTGTCCGTTTTGCTGTGCTGTAACCTCTTGAACGCATTGAATCGCTTGTTGTGATGCTTCCTTCAAGCGCCCATGAGGTGAGAACGCCGATAACCGTCATTCCTGAACCCAGTTTATCTTTTATTGATGATTTTTCTGTCGTTCCTTTTCCGATTGAACTTCTTGCGCCGATAATCTGCTTTGCTTTCTGTAAAAGATTTGGTATCATTCTGAACACCATAACGAGAAGAAGCGACAATGACGGCGCGAGATTGCCGAAAAGGCAGGTGACCTTATCTCCCGTCAGCACCTTTCCGTAGCACCCAAACCACAGAATCATCAATACAAACGTTGCCGCTACCGCTACACCGTAAATGAGTGCTTCAAGGGTGTAGGGCCTGTCGAAATATGTAAAAAGAACCGTTACACCACGGGTGTTCACTATGGGGTTGAAAAGTGTGATGAATATAAAAAGCGGTATCATCAATAATATGTTTTTCATCCCTTTTCTGCCATTCAGAAAAAAATAATACACTCCGCTTGCAAATATGCCTGCAAACAGATAAACAGGGTGCTGCAGAAGAACACCGAAGCAGATTGCTCCGATGAAAAACAACAGATTCACCGCAGGATGAAGTTTTGAGAATGAATCTTGTTTCATATTACTCCCATCGTTCTGCACCAACATCTTCACCGAGTCCGTTACAGGTGTAGCACCAAACGATTTTTTCACCGCCCGTTAAATAATAGCTTGAACAGCCGTAATTCGGGAACCATCCGTTCACTTTATACATCCATCCCGATTCGCTGCCGCAGTCAAATTCATAAAGATTATTGATTCCTTCAATATAATAGCTGTCATACATAGGTGTCCAACTGTACTCAATCGGAATGTTATACTGTCTGCAAACTCTGTTCAGAACATCAAATACTGTTTCGCCTTCTTCAAATTCAACCGTTACTTCCCTGAGAATGACTCCGTCATCGGGAACATACGGTGCTTTTGCGGGATCAAGATTATCCATATTGTCAAGAACCGTATCGCATCTGATTGTGATTGTGCAGGTAAGCTTTTCTTTTGTTGTTTCAACGGGTTTGGTGGTTGTGGTTGTAGGTTTCGTGGTTGTAGGTTTGGTAATAGTTACGGGTTTGGTTGTAGTTGTAGCTTTGGGTCTTGTTGTTCTTTCATTATTTGTCTCAGACGTTGTTTCAGTAACAGTTGTTGATTCGGTTATGTAAACAGAGTAATCACGCCTTGTTGTGGTCGGTCTCTTTTTTGTTGTTTTTTCTGTTGTTGTCTGTGTTTTGGATGTTGTCGGTTTTGTGGTTGTTTCGGCAATTGTTGCCGTAGGCTCTTTCTTTTCCGTGATTGAAGATGTTGTTTCTTTTTTAGTCGTTTTTTCGGTATGAGTTGATGTTACGGTTTCTGTTGTGTTGCCAACTGTTGTTGTTTCGGTTGAACCGTGCATCTGTTCCCATCGTTCATTTTCGAGTTTATCCAGATCATCATTTGAGAAAACGAGAGTTTTTGCTCCGTTGGCTTTTCGTATTTGTGAAATGTTGAAATCATTGAGGCTTTTAACAGAGAAATTTCTTACGGATTCCTTATCACCAATCCATTCAAGCATCTGACCTTCGGTTGCTTCACCGACAGAGCCTTGATAAACGCTGATACTTTGTGCACCTTTGCGGACACTCAGGGTTGCAACTGAATTGCCGATTTCAGTCTGCTTATCTGCAAATTCAAGTGAAACAGAATTGTTTGTGTTAACAAAAGCTTCGCCGACATTAACTTTAAGGGCAAACTCGTCGGAAACGGGATTTATGATTTCTGCATCGGCATTCTGACCGAGAGCAATATAGTTTTCGCCCAAAGCAATTCTGACAGTTGCACCGGGGTCACAGGTGATTTTATCTCCTTTGCGAAGAACAGTTTCATCAGTTGTTGCATAGGCAACTCCGTCACGCTGCAAAGTTATGATGCCACGGAAATCCGTAAGAACTGCGGTGCTTTCATCGGATTTGTCAAACCAGCCTTTGATATGACCGACACCCAGGATTCCCGATACTGCGATAGCAATAATGACAGCAACCATCACTATATTTGCTATTTTCTTCTTTTTCATAAAATTGCCTCCTGACGGTATATAAAAGTTTTAAAAACCGAATTATTTTCAAAGGAAGGGAGTCGGCTGCTGCATTTAAACAACAGCCGACTGTGTCAAAATCAGAATGAGAATATACTTCTGAAAAAGGCGATTATCTGATTGAATATTTTTATAAACCAATTGATAATCTTTTCAAAGAGACTGAGTTCCTTTTCGGTTGACAGCTCATTAAACTCTGTTTCTGCAGATGTTAGAATTTCATAATTTTCAACGAGAGCTTTCTGTTCGTCTGTAAGTGCATCATAAGCAGCTCTTGCTTCTTCGATAGCACCCTTACTTTCTGCGGTAACTGTGCCGATAGCGGAAATCATTGCTTCAACATCGTCCGCAGCCTTGGTGTTATTTTCAATCTTCGCAAGTGCTGTTTCGGCAGTTGTGAGAGTTTCATAGTTTTCAACAAGTGCTTTCTGTTCATCTGTAAGAGTATCGTAAGCAGCTCTTGCTTCTTCGATAGCCGATTTGCTTTCTGCGGTAACTGTACCGACAGCGAAAATCATTACTTCAACTGCATCGGCTGCTTTTTCATCTTTTGTGTAAATATCAACATCGCTCATATCATAAAGTGATGTTTTGCCGTCGAGGAAACGGAAATATGATGCCAGAGCATACTGTGCCTGCTCTGTTGCCATACCGTTTATGCCTGCATCGGGAATATGTGCAAATCCACCGCTTTCAACAGCAAACAGACACATTGCATCAACAACGGAAACACCGTTCTTTGCAAATCGGGGATCGGTTTCGGGATTGATGCCGAGCGCGGTCAACGCAACGATAACCTGCGCGCAGGATTCGCTGCAAATGCCGTCGATTGAACCGAATCCGCCGTTATCATACTGCTTTTCCGAAAGGCAGATAATTGCTTTGTCAATCGCAGCTTTGACTTCGGTATTTGTTTCATAATACGGAGCAAGTGACTGAATTGCCATACCCGTCATATCGGGGTCGGCAACTTTGCCCGAAAGTGCCCAGCCGCCGTCCTCAAGCTGTTTTTCAAGAATATAAGCAATAATCTTTTCACGGGTAGCTTGCTCGGTTGCATCTGCATTAACGGGAATTTCATAGCCGTGGCTATCAAATGCAATCAATGCCCATATAGGACCGTTGATACCCTGCTTTTTCAGATATGTCATATCGGTCAGACCCATAAGAAGATTATGACCGTCAACATCGGTTACATCATAGCCTGCCGAGGTAAGAGCGAGAATAACTCGTGAATTATCTGTTGACTTTGCTCTGTGGAGCTGCTCTTTATCATTGATATTTTCATTTACATAATCAACAACGTTTTCATAATATCCTTCGTGGCAGTCGTAGCCTGAACGGGTAAGATCGATTACCATCCATTCGCCACCGGTTGAACCGACAGAAGGCGTGCCGAGAGCACTGATATATGCACCCGTTTCTTCATAAACAGCTTTGTGGTCAGCCTTTGCGGTTTCTGCAAGCAAGGCTGCAAAAACAATCTCCGCATCGGTTAAAACTGAATAATTTTCTACAAGATTTTTCTGTGAATCGGTGAGTGCATCGTATGCTTCACGGGCAGAATAAACATTCTTATAGTTAAAAATTGTTACCGAGCCGATAGCTGAAATCAGTTCTTCAACAGCATTCGCCGCCGCTTCATCGGCAGCTGCCTGAGCATCCATCAAATCATCATAAACAGCCTGTGCTTCTTCAAGGTCTGCAAAATTGAAAACAAGTTCTTTTTCCGAATCGGTAAGTGCATTGTAAAGCTCCCAGGCAAAGTTGATAGAATCTCCGCTTTCTGCCGTTACCTCTCCGATATCATCAATAGCAATAATAACTTCAATTATCTGTTCGGTCATAAGAATCGGTTTGATAACCCAGCTTCCCGGTTTGTTGTAAGAATTCTCAAGACCGAGAACAAGATAAAACTCGTCATAAGCTTTGTTGTTATCATCCGTGTAGCCAAATCCGTAGCCTACACCTGAATCGTCACCGAAATCCCAATAATCTTCATGTGCGGAAGAATCTTCAATGAGATAATTGACACCGTTGACATTCCATCCCATTATGTCGCTGTCAACATAAAAATCGATATATACAATATAATTGTCATACTCATCGGCTACAAATGAATATGATGTTGTTTTACCTGCTGTGGCATTACCGTCCCAGAACTCGCTTTCATCGCTGAAATTATAATTGATGATACCGCCCTCATAAATAGAGTCATCAAGTTCCGTCAAGTCAATTGTGAACAGAAGGTCGGGCTCACCTTTTACCTTTACGGTTGCAAACGCAGGTGCGGAAACAATATCTGCAGGATTTTCCATACCGTAACCGCCGTCAGTCCACACATACCATGTTCCGCCTGAAGGGAACGAAATTTTTACAAGTCCGTTATCGTCTGTGGCTGTGCTGCCTGTGGGAACACCGTAAGCTGTTCCGTAATAAACGTTATAACCGGTTTCAGGGTCATATGCCGCAGCTCCGCCGTTTGCCCAATCGGAAAAGCTGCGAACAAATCCGAGTTCTGTTTCTTCGTTTACCGTTGCGGTATATATATGGTTGAGATTACCGTCAGAATCCGTGAAATAATGGAATCCTGTTGCGCTGTCACCCCAGAACGCCCAGCTTGTGTAGTGCGCAATATTCAGAAAGTCTCCGTCATTAAGGACGATTCGGTCTGCGGTCAGACCCCAACCGTCAACTGCGGGATATGCACCATTAAGGTCATAGCGGAGGTTCTCATCCGTAAATCCGAAAAGTCCGCCTGCAAAATAAATGCTTCCTGCACCGCCTGTGACATAAACTTCCGACCAGTCAAGTCCGAGAACTGTTTCGTGAACATAGATATAAAGATGAAGTGCGGTGAGCTCAGGAACGCTGTCACCGTCTGCATCATAAACATAATCACCGTAACCGTATGCGTTAAGGTCGACCTCTGCAAGTTCATCCAATGTTACGGGATAAAATGCCATCTGATTGCCGTTGCTGTCGGTTACAAACTGACTGTCATCGCTGATTGAAATATATACTGTATCGGGTTCTGTTGCCGATATTGTTAAGGGTATTGCGGTTAAAATCATCGCAAGAATGATGAATATGCTGATAATTTTTTTAGCCATTACCGTTCGTCTCCTTTTTGAAAGCTGTCTGTTGTTTTTTCTTCTTTTTCTTTTTTTCGGGTATTATCTTCGGTTCTTTTAACCCTGCAGTTTCCAAAGCTCTCGGCCACGGACCCAAAAAGGCTTTGATGCGTGATAAAGTCACCACATCAAAATCATCCTTTTTGGGGAGTCTGCCAAGCTCCTTGTTTTTTTCTCGCAGCTGTTCAATTGCCCACTGCTTCTTTTCCTCAGTTATCACATTTTCACCTCACAAAAAAACAAAACTCTTTCAACCGGAAACAGGTTGAAAGAGTACAACAGACATATCAAAAGGTTGGCAACACGGCATTGTTATTACTATTAAACAGTCAGCGGATACTGTGTTTTTTAGGTAACAAAAAAAGAATGCACGATTTCAAATGCCTTATCAGCTTTTGAATAATCGGTTGCACTCTTCTCACCAAAGTTGTGTTTTAACCTAAAAAAGACACGGCAGGTGTTCTGACTTTATAAAGCATAAACTCTGCTTCAAATACAGTAATGGCGGTTGTTCAGGATTCGAACCTGATTTCCCTTTTGATTTACTCAGCGTACAACTTTTCAAACCGTATCTTATCAATTCATATTCAATTATTTGATATTATATACTCTTTTTCTCGGTTTGTCAAGTTAAAACCTTTACACTTGTTTTGTTAATTTACCGCTGGCGATTGTGTCTAATATTAAAGCATTTAATGTTTAATAAAGTATATGGAATTTGTCTTAGCGAGCAATGGATTTGAACGTACAAATCCACAATTTAGGGGTTTTTACCCTTTACACCCCGAAGAAAAAATAGAAGTACGAAAAAGAAAATCAGGTGCAGCAGGAGTTGAATCCCGTTGCACCTGATTATAATTTCAAGAAGTATTTATGCCGTGAAAATCAACTCGTGATTAACTATCTCTCTTACCTGAGCTAAAAATTTGAAAATGCGATTTGCTTATGAAACAAAACGACCTGACAAAAAACATTTTTATTGACATAAAAAAGCTCTTTTGAGATAATAAATGTATATTATTCTAATTTTGATTTGATTTTTATATATTACATTCATAATCATCTGAAAGGAGGATTTTTATGAGAATTCTGATTGCAGAAGACGAAAAGAGTCTTAACAGAATTGTCGCAAAGCAGCTTAAAGTTTCGGGCTACAGCGTTGACTGTTGCTTCAACGGTGAAGAGGCATATGAACTTATAAGTATGACAGATTACGATGCTGCGATTTTTGACGTTATGATGCCGAAAATTGACGGCTTCTCTCTGCTCAGAAAGATAAGAAAAGACGGTAACAATCTTCCCGTTCTTTTCCTTACCGCCCGTGACAGTATCGAAGACAGAGTTGAGGGTCTTGATATCGGCGCAGACGATTACCTCGTTAAACCCTTTGCGTTTGAAGAACTGCTTGCGAGAATAAGGGTTCTTATCAGAAAAAACAGCGTTTCAAAGTCAAACATAATTTCCGTTGCAGACCTTACAGTTGATATTTCAAGCAGGAAGGTTGCAAGAGGCGGAAAGGATATTTCTCTCTCTGCAAAGGAGTATGAGCTTTTGCAATATCTTGCCGTCAATAACGGGATAGTTCTCAGCAGAGAAAAAATTGAAGACCATATCTGGAATTATGATTATGAAGGCGGAACGAATGTTGTTGATGTCTATATCCGCTATCTGCGTAAAAAGATTGACGAAGGTTATGATAAAAAGCTTATTCACACAGTCAGAGGAATGGGATATGTTCTCAGGGAGGAAAAATGAAAAAGGTTTCATTTAAAATAATAACAACGCTTTGGATAACTGTTCTCATTTCAGTTGTCTGCGGTGTCAGCACAACAGCACTTATGCTTATAAGCCGTAAAACTGCAGATGATAAGCTGAAACAGAATTTGATTTCCGTCGTTCAGAGCAATTCGGATGAAATGGAATACAGCAACGGCATTTTTGAGGTAGAAAACGATTTCGCTTATTACTCGGGCGGTGTTTATTGTGATTTGTTCACCGAAAACGGTGATTATATCAGCGGCGAAACTCCTCACGCTCTCATTGAATCGGACTCATTGGGTGAAACGGATGTTGTAAAAAAAGAACTTGGCGGCGAGAACTATTATGTTTATTCCAAGCTTCTTAATTTTACTAAATTCGAATATGAGATTGATGTTATGTCCGGTCAGATAATCTCCTACGAAGCCGATGTTACTCCCGTAAACGAATTGAAACCGACACCTTATTCCGAAACAAATTTTCAGAACGGAATAAGCACAAGTGAAGCAATAGAAATCGCTCTTACTCATGCAGGCATAAAGAAAGATGAAGCAACAATAATCGGTGCAGAAATTCCGTTATATCAGGACAGGCAGGTTTTTAAAATTGAGTTCACAGCGGACAGTTCTTCTTACGGAAAAATTTATATCCGTGCACTCTGTCCGTCAGACGATGCGGTGACGGTATTTGATACCGTTGCAAAAAGTGCCGTATATCTTTTACCGTTTTTTATAATTATTGCTGCAGTAGGCGCATATCTTATTTCAAAAAAAGCGGTTTCTCCAATCGAGAAGATTACGGAATCCGCACACGATATCTCAACCGGCAATGACCTCTCAAAGCGTCTTGAAACAGATAAAGCACCCCGTGAAATCAGTAATCTTTCGGAAACGTTCAATGAAATGTTTGAGAGATTACAAATTTCATTTGAAAATGAAAAGAGATTTACCTCCGACGCATCCCACGAGCTTCGCACACCTCTTGCAGTCATAAAAGCGGAATGCGAATATGCTCTTTCTGAGAATGCAGATGACGAAGAAAGAATGCAGGCACTTGAATCCGTTGAAGAGCAAGCAGACAAAATGACCTCGCTTGTTTCATCTTTGCTTTCCGTAACAAGAGCGGAGCAGGGACTCAGCAGATTTACACTTGAAGAAGCCAATCTCAGTGAGCTTGTTGGAGAAATCTGCGGCAAATTCAAGCCGACAAAAAATATAAAGCTGAAAACCGATATTGAAGATGATATTATAATCAATATGAATTCTTCTCTGATAACACAGCTTGTTGAAAATCTTCTTACAAATGCCGATAAATACGGCAGAGAAAACGGCGTTATTAATGTTAAACTGCATTCCGAAAAAGATAAAACAGTTTTGTCCGTAAGAGATAACGGAATCGGCATAAGCAAAGAAGATTTGCCGAAAATCTGGAACAGATTTTACAGGGCAGATGCTTCAAGGTCAGAAACAGAAGGTTTCGGTCTCGGACTTGCACTTGTTAAAAAGATAGCTGAAATTCATTCAGCTGAATGCGTTGCAGAATCCGAAATTGATAAATTCACCGAAATTAAAATAATTTTCAAAAAAATCTGATAAATTAGTTTTTTCTAATGTTCCTTTAATGTTTGCCCGTTATTATTTAGTCACAGTCAAGGACGACTGAACAAATAAAAACAAACAAATTGAAAGGAATTGATATTATGAAAAAACTTATCGCACTTTTACTTGCACTCCTCGTTGTATTTTCTCTTTCCGTGTCGGCATTCGCCGCACCTTCCGGAAATCTGATTTCAGAAGAGAAGGCAAAGGAAATCGCTCTTGACCACGCAGGATATGAAGAATCCGAAGTAAGATTCGTCAAAGCAAAGCTTGACCGTGATGACGGCAGATATGAATACGAAATCGAATTCAGAGCCGACGGTAATCTTGAATATGATTATTCAATCAATGCCGTAAATGGAAAAATCGTTGAATTTGACCGTGATTACGATGCTCCCGACAGATTCGAAGCTTTTTGGTTTATCGGATTCCTCAGAAATCTTCTGGCAAAGCTTTTCGGATAAACTCCGGTCAGAGATAAAAAATATATTGAGAGGTGAATTAAAATGAAGAAAAAGGTATTTGCAGTTTTAGTTTCGGTGGTTCTGGTTTTATCGGTTGTATTGCTTGCAGCATATGCCAAAAATCAACCTGAAAAAGAAAACGTTGATCTCAATCAGGCACAAGCATCCGCACCGTCGGTTAAAAACAGCGAAGTCTTAAGCGTTTCTCCTGATGAGGCAATTGATGCAGCACTCAAACACGCAGGAGTATCCAGAGAAAACGCCGTGATGTTCGGTGCTCCTTCACTTGATGAAGATAACGGAAAAGTCCATTATGACGTTGAATTCGGATATAACGGATTTGAATATGATTATGAGGTTGCAGTTCCTGACGGTTCAATCCTGAAAGCAGAAAAGGAAGCCGAAAGGGTTAAAGTTTCCGAAAAGGAAAGCGTTCCCGCAAAGCCCGAAGTTCCTGTAAGCAAAGAAAACAAAAACAGCAATAAAAACAACAACGGTTATATCAGCGTTGAAGCCGCAAAGCAGAAGGCTCTTGACGATGCAGGTGTCAAAGCTGAAGATGCAGTTTTCCTTAAAGCATACTATGATTCAGATGACATCGTTCCTCATTATGATGTTAAGTTCGAAGCAAACGGATATGAATACGAATATGAGGTTAAAGCTTCTGACGGCTCAGTTC
>CALAQQ010000060.1 GCA_937888485.1 uncultured Clostridia bacterium | reverse complement strand
GTTTCTTCAAGAAAATGAACGTCACCCGTTGCAACAACAGGGATGTTAAGCTCATCGGCAAGATGGATTATCGTTCTGTTTATTTCATTAAGTTCTTCCTCGGAATCAACCATTCCTTCACGGAGCATAAAAGCATTGTTGCCGTTGGGCTGAATTTCGAGATAATCATAGATACTTGCAAGTTCCAGTAAATCTTCAATGGGTCTGCCTGTGAAGATAGCCTGATAAAGCTGACCCGCTTCACAGGCACTGCCGACAATGAGACCTTCCTTATGAGCGAGAAGCTCACTCTTCGGAATTCTCGGATGACGGTAGTAATATTCAAGATTTGATTTTGAAATAAGCTGATAGAGGTGTTTTAAGCCGATTTTATTCTTCGCAAGAAGAATTATATGGTAAGTAGGCAGTCTTTTGATGTTAAGAGGAATTTTTTCGTTGATTTCATTGACATTTTCAACACCCTTGCTCTTGCACAGTTCAAGGAGTTTTTCAAAAATCCCCGCAAGTGCGCCTGCATCCTCATCTGCTCTGTGATGGTCAAAATCGGGAAGCTTGAAAAACTTTGAAAGAGAGTCAAGCTTATAATTCTTTATTCCCTCTATAAGGCTCTGCGCCATAACGAGAGTATCAATATGTGTATAGTTATATTCAATGCCGTTTCTTCTGCAGGTGTGTCTGAGAACATTGGTATCGAAGGTTGCATTATGAGCAACAAGTACGCCGTCACCGCAGAATTCAAAGAATTTCTTAACAGCCTCAGCTTCTTTCGGTGCACCCGAAACCATACGGTTATCAATACCCGTAAGCTCGGTAATCTTTCTCGGAATGGGACATTCGGGGTCAACAAAGGTCTGAAATCTTGCTCTTTCCGCACCGTCAACATATTTTACCGCACCGATTTCAGTAAGTCTTACTCTGTCGGTACGAAGACCGGTTGTTTCAACGTCGAAAACAATAAATGTTCCGCTCAGAGGCATATCTGCGTTACCCGTAACGATTTTCACAGAGTCATCAACATAGTAACCCTCCATGCCGTAGATAACCTTTATGCCGTTTTTCTTTGCCGCCGCAGCAGCTTCGGGATACGCCTGAACAACACCGTGGTCGGTTATCGCCACAGCCTTATGTCCCCATTTTGCCGCCCTTGCAACAAGTTTTGATGCAGCAGTCATACCGTCCATTGCAGACATATTGCTGTGCATATGAAGCTCAACACGCTTTTCTTCGGCTGTATCGCCTTCTTCGATTTCTTCGATTATCATAACCGAATTTGCCTTTATGCAATAGGTCTTAATATAGTCGTCGTACTCAACATGACCCCGGAGCATAACAACCTTGCCGTCGGAAATATTGTCAACAAGCTGTTCGCAATTCTGAACTGCTTCGAATATTTTGACAGTGTATGAGCTTGTCTTATCGGTTATGTTGAAATTAATTATCTTTCTTTTACCGTCACGGGTATCACGCATATCAAGGGAAAAAACCCTTCCCCATACGGTAACATTGCCGTCTTCGATTGAAATACCCTTCAAGGGAACAGGTTTTGACTTGATTTTGCTTCCGTAAATGACCTTTGCATTGGTAAGCGATATCGGAAGATCTTCAAATTCCTTTTCGGGTTTCTTCGGTTTCTTTTCGTCAACTGCAACAGGCACTTCGATTTTAACCGTTTCTGCCTGCATCTGAATATATTCGGGCGAATCGATTTTTGCAGTGTTTTCACCCTTTATTTCAACTGTACAAACAACATCAAAATGCTCTTTTATATACTTTACAAGAAAATCCTTCGCTCCTGCATCAATAAGGATATCCGCACCGTTAAAAACAGTTATTGTTATATTGTTTTCAATGAAATCAACCTTTGCATTTTCAAGAAAACCGTTTGCGGCAGCTATGTTTTCTTTAGTTGCTCTCACAAGCTGAGGGATACACTTGTCCGAAAATGCAGACTGATAAAAATAAGGGTTAATTGTAACCTTGTTCACTCCGATTGCATTTTTAATTTCGTTCTGTGCATTGATTATATAAACATCCTCAACATATCTGTCAAACCTTGCGGATATATCGAGTTTCATTGTGTCTTCATCAAGAAAAATGCGTTCAACCGTACCGCCTGATAAAATTTCACGCAGTCCGGCATTTATATATTCACCGATAAAATTCAAAATCGAGTTTTCATTCATTTTTATCACCAAATAAAGGGCAGAATTGTTCTGCCCTTATTCTTACAGTTTTGCGATTTCTTCAAGAAGCTTTGCAACAGCTTCGTTTTCGGGAACCTTGCAGATGATTTCACCCTTTTTGAAAATAAGAGCACAGCCGTCACCGCCTGCAATTCCTATGTCAGCTTCGCGGGCTTCACCCGGTCCGTTTACGGCACATCCCATAACCGCAACCTTTATGTTTTTCTTGCATCCCGAAAGCTTTTCTTCAACCTCGTTAGCAAGAGAAATGAGGTCGATTTTTGTTCTGCCGCAGGTCGGACACGAAACAATATCAACGCAGTCGGTCTTGAGTCCGATTGCCTTGAGAATTCCGTTTGCGGCAGATACTTCCTTAACGGGGTCATCCGTCATGGAAACACGGATTGTATCACCTATTCCGTCAAGAAGAAGTGAACCGATGCCGATTGATGACTTGATGAGAGCCATGTTGTGAGTTCCCGCTTCGGTAACTCCGAGATGAAGCGGATAATCACATCTTTCGGCAACAAGTCTGTATGCTTCGGTCATTATATTTACATTTGAGGATTTGATTGAAATAATAATGTCGTTAAAATCGCACTGTTCAAGAAGCGCTACATGATTCATCGCACTCTGTGCAAGAGCTTCCGCACAGGGTGAACCGTATTTTGCAAGGAGTTCTTTTTCAAGTGAGCCGGAATTCACACCTATTCTGATGGGAACCTGCTTCGATTTACAGGCAGAAGCAACTGCTCTTACCCTGTCCATTGAACCGATGTTACCGGGATTTATTCTGATTTTGTCAACACCTGCATCAAGGCTTGCGAGAGCAAGGCGGTAGTCAAAATGAATATCCGCAACAACGGGAACGGTAAGATTTTCTTTGAGTTTTTCAATAAGCTTCACGGCGTTCGTGTCAGGAACTGCTGCTCTGATTATTTCACAGCCTGCTTTTTCAAGCTCGACAGCCTGCTTTACGCTGCCTTCGATATCGGATGCGGGGCGGTTAAGCATGGACTGAACTGTTATCGCCGAATCACCGCCGACATAAATATTCCCAACCTTAACCTTTCTGCTTATACGCCTTGACATACCGTCACCCCTTTATCAATCTCCATATATCACTGAATGAAATAGCCGCCATAAGAATAAGAAGCAATACAAGACCGATTGCATGAACCCAGCCTTCATATTTCCTCGGAACAGGCTTTCTGAATATCATTTCGATAACCAGGAAGAAAAGTCTGCCGCCGTCAAGTGCGGGAAGAGGAAAAAGATTGAAAAGACCGATGTTGATGGTTATCATGGCAAGCATTGCAAGAAGATAGCTGTAATCCGTCTCCTGCTTTGCGATTTCTGCGGCATCTGCAATATAAGTCACCGTTCCGATAGGACCCGAAAGGTCACTCAGACCGTACTGACCCGTAACAAGGTCAAGCAGACTTATCCAGACTATTCTGCCGATTGAAACCGATTCCTTAACTGCGTTTTTCACAACATTCAAAAATGTCGGTTCAACACCTTTGATTATGAAATCATACATTATTGTAAGCTTACCGTTGTTTTCTTTTGTTGCGAATTTCACTCCTTCAAGAGTTACTTTTTCGCCATCTCTTTCAACGACGAAGTCAAAAACGCCGTCATCATCTCTTGTCATAAGGAAGCTTAAATCATATTCGGAATAAACATTTTTACCGTTGATTTTTTTGATTTTGTCCTTTTCCTGCAAGCCGTACTGACTGCTGACGGAATTTTCATGAAAAGAATGAACTTCGGGAAGTCCGATAAGGTCCATCTGCGAAAGCATAAGTGCTACGATGATAACACCCATGATGAGGTTAACAACACCGCCTGCAGCAATAATGATAAATCTCTGCCATGCGGGTTTGTTGCAAAGCGCGCCTTCAACTTCACTGTCTTCGTCCTCACCCTCCATGCTGACAAATCCGCCGATAGGTAAAAGACGAAGTGCATATTTGGTTTCACCCTTTTTGAATTTAAAAAGAGTGGGGCCCATACCCATTGCAAACTCATGAACCTTAACTTTGAAAATCTTTGCAAAGGTAAAATGTCCGAGCTCATGGAAAAATATAATAAGACCGAAGAAAAGAATTGCCACAAGAATCGGCCAGACCTTTCCCCAGACCGCACCTGCGGTTACAAGCGAAATAAATTTCATATAAATAACCTTTCTGTTGCTTTTCTGACAGCAATATCGGTTTCAAATACATCTTCAAGAGTGTAATCAGAAACAGCTTTCACACAGTCAAACGCCGCCTCAACTGCTTTCGGAATATCAAGAAAACCGATTTTTCCTTCTCTGAAAAGCTCATTTGCTTTTTCGTTTGCCGCATTAACTGCTGCAGGAAATAATCCGCCTTGCTCAATCGCTCTTCTGCAAAGATTGATGCAAGTGAAAGTTTCATAGTCGGGTTTCTCAAAAGTCAGAATTGCCGCTTCGGCAAGGTCAAGCTGTTTAACGGGACTTTCAAATCTGTCAGGATAAGTAAGTGCATACTGAATGGGTATCCTCATATCGGGTACACCGAGCTGAGCGATCACCGAGTTGTCAACATATTCAACAAGTGAATGAATTATGCTCTGTCTGTGAACAAGAATATCAATATCAGCCGCTTTCATACCAAAAAGCCATGCGGCTTCGATAAGCTCAAGTCCCTTGTTCATCATTGTAGCAGAGTCGATGGTTATTTTTGCTCCCATGCTCCAATTCGGATGTTTCAAAGCCTGGGAAAGAGTTACTTTCGAAAGCTCTTCACGGGATTTACCGAAAAACGGACCGCCCGATGCAGTGAGAATAAGTCTTTTTATCTGATTTTTGCCTTGGCAGCCTTGAAGCGACTGAAAAATCGCAGAGTGCTCGCTGTCAACGGGAAGAATTGCGACTCCCTTTTCCGAAGCCGAATCCATAACGATTTTGCCGCCTGCAACAAGTGTTTCTTTGTTTGCAAGAGCAATATTGCTGCCGTTTTCAATTGCCGCAAGAGTAGGTGCAAGACCCGCAATGCCGACAATACTGTTAAGAACGGTATCCGAACCGCAACGTGCACATTCTTCAACACCTTCAGCGCCCGAAAGCACCTTTGTCGGAGTGTCTGCAACTTTTATTTTTAAATCCGCCGCCGCTTTTTCGTCAGCTACCGCCGCAACACGGGGCTTAAATTCTCGGATTTGTTCCTCAATTATATCCGTTCTGCTGTTTGCTGTAAGAGCCTCAATTTCAAAACCCGAAAGACGTGCAACCTCAAGAGCCTGAACGCCGATTGAGCCTGTTGAACCGAGAACAGCAAGAGTTTTGGTCATAAAATCATTCCTTCAAATTATCTTCCTGCAATTGCAAGACCGATTTCTATCATCGCATAAAGAGCCGGCATTGTTACAAGAAAGCTGTCTATTCTGTCAAGAACACCGCCATGACCGGGGAAAAGATTTCCGAAATCTTTTTCACCAAAATTTCTCTTGATTACCGATGCCGAAAGGTCACCGCACATACCGAGAACGGCAAGGATAATACCGCCGCCTACAATCATCCATACATTGAGTGTATCGTTACGGAAACAGGTTGCGTCGCAAATAAAGTATGTCACAACGCAGAAAAGCATTGTTCCGATAACACCGCCGATTGCACCTTCAACCGATTTCTTGGGACTGATTTTCGGTGCAAGCTTATGCTTTCCGAGTTTTCTTCCGACGAAATATGCCCATGTATCGCTCATCCATGCACAATACATCGCACAAAGAATAAGGAACACACAATGAGAACGCTGGAAATACTGGGGATAGTCAACACAGAGATCTCTGACCTTGAAGAAAGTGCCGAGTGAACCCGGTACGGCGAGAGAGGCAAAAAGAGCCATCGCAACATTCTCGAACTTTGTTGTGTCATAAAACTTAAGCATTACAAGAAGCAACACCGTAACATATGCAATCAGGATTACTGACAGAGGAACAGGAAGAAATTGCTGAATTCCGAAGTCCACATATGCCGGAACAACCGCAGCAACTGCCATTGATATTCCTGTCAGAATCTTATTCTGACATTTCGAAACCCGCATTACTTCATATGCTGCAATCGCAGCGATAATGCCCATAGGAATACTCATAACGCCCTTATATCCGAGTCCTGTAAATACAAGAAGCATTATTACTATGGCGGCACATACACTGCCCGTTATTATTCTAACCTTCATTATTCTCACTCTCGTTTCGTTTGTGACTTTTATACTCCGCCGAAGCGTCTGTTACGTTTGCTGTACTCTATAATTGCCTTATCCAGGTCATCGCTCGTAAAATCGGGCCAAAGAATATCGGAAAACCAGAATTCCGAATATGCCGCCTGCCAGATAAGGAAATTTGAAAGACGGTATTCTCCGCTGGGTCTTATTATAAGATCAGGGTCGGGCTGACCTGCTGTATAAAGATTACCGTCGATATTTTTCAATGTTATGTCGTCCGCTTTAAGCTCCCCTGCTTCAACTTTTTTTGCAAGGCGCTTCACAGCGTTAAGTATTTCATCTCTTCCGCCGTAATTTACGGCAAGATTAACCGTTATCGTTGTTTTATCAGCCGATTGTTTTTCAAGCTGTTCAATCAGTTTTACTATATCTTCGGGCAAAGCCGTTCTGTCGCCTATATAACGGATTTTCATGCCCTTTGCCAGGTTTTCTTCTTCTCTTTCCTGAGCTTCAAAAAGATAGTCTCTGAATAAATCCATGATTGCAGACACTTCGCCTGCGGGTCTTTTCCAATTTTCGGTTGAAAACGCATAGAAGGTTATATATTTTATTCCGATTTCCGCGGCATAATCACAGATTTTGCGAAAAACATCTGCTCCTGCCTTATGTCCTGCACTTCTTTCAAGACCTCTCTGCTTTGCCCATCTTCCGTTACCGTCCATGATAACGCCGATATGTTCGGGCAGAACAATATTCTCAAGCATTTCTTTTGTCATAAAATATACTCCTTCACAGGGTGGAAGGCGGGAGAATGCTCCCGCCTTATGGTTAAAACTTTAGATTTCCATTATATCCTTTTCTTTTGC
>CALAQQ010000059.1 GCA_937888485.1 uncultured Clostridia bacterium | reverse complement strand
TCCAATTGAATACAAAGAATACTAATCCGGGCAATTTCAAAAAGAAACTGCCGACAATATTATCCTATATCCTCATTCCTCTGATGATTATAGGCGGCATAACGATTTATGCCCAGACACAAAAAAGTGAAAAAACAAGATATTATGAAATTGTTTCCCTTTTTAACGAAGGAAAAGTTTCAGAATATAATCTTAACCTCAGCAGCGGTGCTTTGACTTATAAGCTTCATGGCGATGACAAAAAGGTTTATACCTTCACCGTTCCCAATGTCAATCTTTTTGTTGATGACGTTCATGAGGATGTTATTAAGTTCAACAGCGAAAACCCTGATAATATGATAAAGGCTGACTATGTTGCAGGTTCAACGGGTCAGTGGCTTTATAATATTGTTCCTACGCTTTTGCTTCTTGTCGCAATGGGCGGTCTGACCTTCTTTATGTTCAAACGCATGAACCAGACCATGACCAACGAAAACAACCGTACTCTCAGCTTCGGTAAGGCAAGAATCAAGCAGGCAAAGGATGAAAAGAGAAAAACAACCTTCAAGGATGTTGCAGGCGCAGACGAAGAAAAGGAAGAGCTTGAAGAAATTGTTGAATTTCTCAAGAATCCCAACAAATTTGATTCTCTCGGTGCAAGAATTCCAAAGGGTGTTCTCCTTGTAGGCCCTCCGGGAACAGGTAAAACTCTTCTTGCAAGAGCTGTTGCAGGCGAAGCTGATGCTCCGTTCTTCTCAATTTCGGGTTCGGATTTTGTTGAGATGTATGTCGGCGTCGGCGCATCGAGAGTCCGTGACCTTTTTGACCAGGCAAAGAAGAGTTCACCTTCTATCATCTTTATTGACGAAATTGATGCCGTAGGCCGTCACAGAGGTGCAGGTATGGGTGGCGGTCACGATGAAAGAGAACAGACTCTTAACCAGCTTCTCGTTGAAATGGACGGCTTCGGCGCAAATGAAGGCGTTATCGTTATCGCAGCAACAAACCGCCCCGATATCCTTGATCCCGCTCTTCTGCGTCCTGGAAGATTTGACCGCCAGGTAACTGTTAACTATCCCGATACAAAGGGCAGACTTGAAATCCTCAAGGTTCATGCAAAGGGTAAGCCCATCGCTCCCGATGTTGACCTTAACAGCATTGCTCATGCAACCATCGGATTTACCGGTGCAGACCTCGAAAACCTTCTCAATGAAGCTGCACTTCTTGCGGCAAGAATTGATAAGAAAGCGATAACAATGGAAGAAATCGACGAGGCAACACTTAAAGTTCAGGTCGGTTCAGAAAAGAAATCTCATAAAATGAACGAAAAGGCAAAGAAGCTCACTGCTTATCATGAAGCAGGTCATGCAGTTTCAAGCTTCTATCTCGAACATGAAGACCCCGTTCATCAGATTTCTATTATCCCCAGAGGTATGGCAGGCGGTTATACTCTATACAGACCCACTGAAGAAAAGAATTACACCTCAAAGAACGAAATGCTTGACAGTCTTGTCGGTCTCCTTGGCGGACGTGTTGCGGAAGCTCTTGTTCTCGGTGATATTTCAACCGGTGCTTCAAATGATATTGAAAGAGCAACCGAAATTGCAAGAAATATGGTAACGAAGTACGGCATGAGCGAAAAGCTCGGACCTATCGCATTCGGCGGCGGAAACCGTGAGGTTTTCCTCGGCAAGGATTACGGTCAGGTACGAAACTATTCTGAAACAGTTGCATCTCAGATTGACGAAGAAATTGAAGATATTGTCAGAAATGCTTACGGCAGAACAGAATCGATTCTTACCGAGCATATGGATAAGCTTCATATAATTGCTCAGAAACTCTTTGAAAATGAAAAGATGACCGGCGAAGAATTTGCTGCAATCATGAATGAAAACGTTCAGGAAGCAACACAGAGCGAAATAACTGAATAAAATTGTAATCACCGCAGAATTTTTATCTGCGGTGATATTGCTTTATATAATAAAATTGTATATAATATCTTCAATTGATTTATTGACAGGTGAAAAATATGAGAATGAGAAAGAAAAAACATCTTGAAGAGCGTCTTGCAAAATGCGATAA
>CALAQQ010000058.1 GCA_937888485.1 uncultured Clostridia bacterium | reverse complement strand
TTATCCATGGCCTTGTTCGTGACGCACTCGGCAGAAAGATGTCCAAATCTCTCGGAAACGGCATCGATCCTCTTGAAATCATCGATACTTACGGCGCAGACGCTCTCCGTCTTTCCCTCGTAACCGGTATTTCCGCAGGTAACGATACCCGTTTCACCGACGAAAAAGTAACCTCCTGCCGTAACTTTGCAAACAAACTCTGGAACGCTGCAAGATTCGTTCTTATGAACCTTCCGGAAGATTTCAACGAAACCGAACTTCCCGAAGAACTTGCTCTTGAAGATAAATGGCTCCTTTCCCAGTATAACGACCTTGTTAAAGCAGCAACCGAAAATATCGAAAACTATGATATCGGCGTAGCTGAACAGAAAATCGTTGACTTCATCTGGGATACTTACTGCAGCTGGTATATCGAACTTGCAAAAGCAAGACTCCAGGGCGAATCCGCAGATTCCGCAAGAAGAGTTCTTGTTTATGTTCTCACCGGTGTTCTTAAACTTCTCCATCCGTTCATGCCTTTCATCACCGAAGAAATCTGGCAGGCACTTCCTCACGAAGGCGAATCCATCATGGTTGCCGAATGGCCCGTATATACCGAGGAACATTGCTTCACCAAAGAGGCAGAGGATTTCACCAAGGTTATGGACGCAATCAAAGCAATCCGTAACCGCAGAGCGGAGATGAATGTTCCGCCCTCAAAGAAGGCAAAGGTTTATATCGCAACCGCTTATACCTCTACCTTCGAGTTCGGCGGTGTGTTCATGCAGAAGCTTGCAAGCGCATCCGAGGTTGAGGTTGCCGACAGCTTTGAGCTTGACGGTGCGGTCTGCATCGTTACCGCTGACGCAAAGATTTATATTCCCATGGGTGAGCTTGTTGACTTCGAGGCAGAAAGAAAGAGACTGACAAAGGAGCTTGAAGCTGCACAGAAGAAGCTTGACCAGATTAACAACAAGCTTAACAACCCCGGCTTCCTCAGCAAGGCTCCCGAAAGCGTTGTTGAAGGACAGAAGCAGGAGGCTGCAAAGCTTAACGAAAAGGTAAAGATGATCAACGAAAGCCTTGCAAAGCTGAAGTAAGAACAGTTTGCAATGCACAATGCACAATGCACAATTAAACGGGCGGATTTCCGCCCGTTACTTTTTGCTGCGGTTTCTGCAAAAGGGCGATTTGCCTGCGGAACTCCGTTCCGCCCCGTCCACGACTGCGGGCGGGTCCCACAAGTCAGAGCAATCTTCTGATTGTAACATCAGAAAATGGTAAATCGGCTGTAATTGCACGCAGTGCCATATCATTTTCCATTTTCAATTAAAAAGACCCGCAGGGATGCACATAAAGCACATCCCTGCGAATCTGATCCTATTTATAACAAATTAAAATGTTGCCTCTGCACAAGCATAAAACTTACTTTACCTGTCTTACGTCGTTTCCGCAGAAGCCGAGATTAATGTAATTTCCGATAAATCTTGATGCAATTCTCTCCGTATATTTTTCCTCAAGAGCCTGAGGGTCAAGATTTGTGCTGATAATTGTGGGCAGAGAGGAGAGAAGTCTGTTGTTCACAATATTATAAAGAGCCGAAACGGTGAAGGAGGTCTGGAATTCTGCACCCAGGTCATCGAGAATGAGAAGGTCGCAGGTGCTGAGCATTTCCATTGTGTCCTCGCTGTTCTGTCCCCTGCCGAAATGCTCCTTTTCCAGCTTGTTCATAAGGTTGGGAGCCGAGTCATATATAACGGCATAGCCCTTGTCGATTACGGTGCCCGCTATTGCAAGGGAGAGGTGAGTTTTTCCCAAACCTGTTTTGCCGTACATCAGAAGGCTCTGAGCCTTGGGCGTGAAGCCGTCGGCGTATACCTGACAGAACCTGAGAATGTTTGACATATGCTCTCTCGGCACAACCCCTGTTTCCGGGTCGGTGGTCTGAGGATAATAATTCACATTGAAATCCTTGAAGGAAGAAAGCTGCATAGGGGAGGTACGGCTGAGCTCCTCAAAGGCGAGGGCTTTTGTCAGCTTACGGTGACGATATAGCTAAGGCGCTTCCCGGTGAATGCA
>CALAQQ010000057.1 GCA_937888485.1 uncultured Clostridia bacterium | reverse complement strand
TTTACCCTTATAGGGTTATTATTCAAACCACGTCCTTTCGGGCGTGGTTTGTGATTTAAATTATTCAGCCGAAAATGCATTGCTTTCCATCTTCATGCGACATATATCATAAACGCACAGACGCATTGCATTACCCATTCCGATGGGGTCTTTTTCATAAGTGATTCTGAGAGCAAGCTTGGTCTGCGGTGCTGAAATAACATAAAGCATTGTCAGAATGCCGCTGTTCCGTGCATAAACAGCAAGCACAGGGTCAAGATATCCAAAAGCTTTAACATCAATACTGGCATCTGTAACAACATAGCCGTCAAATCCCCATTCATTTCTGAGAAGATCGGTTATGAGTGCCTTACTTCCGCCGCACCATTCAGTTCCGATTCTGTTGTATGCTGACATTATACCCTTTGCCTTACCCTCTTTCACCGAAATTTCAAACGGTTCAAGATATATTTCACGGAACGACTGTTCATTAAGCCAGGTATAAAGACCGTTATCCTGTCTGTTGGTTTCCTGATCATTTGCCGCAAAATGCTTGACTGTTACGATAAGACCTTCCGACTGAGCACCTCTTGTTACCGCTGCAGACATCTTACCTGAAAGAAGCGGATCTTCGGAATAATATTCATAGTTTCTGCCGCCAAGAGGACTGCGATGAATATTGCAACCCGGTGCATACCATACATGTGTGCCGAGCTGATATGCCTCCTCACCAATAATTGCACCGAATTCTTCTGCGAGCTCATCATTCCATGTGCACGCAAGAACAGTTGAAACAGGGAATGCAACACCAGAATCGGTATAAAGAAGTCCTCCCCTTCCTTTGACACATGAAGGTCCGTCGTTATCGGATGTGTTGGGAATTCCGAGCCTGTCGAGAGCAGTTGTTTCATAACCGCAATCGGTTATCAATGTAATCATCTCATCAACGGTAAGCTGGTCAAGGAATGCATCCCAAAGGCTTTCATCCTTGGCAACATCTTTGAGAGTAATAACACCGTCTTTATACCTGACACCTGTTTTAGGAACTTCGCCTTCTGTAATGGGGTCGGGTCTTTTATCGCTGTTTTTAACTTCATTCGTTGCATTGTAATCTGTCGGCGGTTCAGGGAATGTTGCTTCGGCATCCGCCCTTGAAAAATATGTCAGATCGCCTTCCGCACTTTCAAAAAGATTTCTGATTTCATTGCCGGAATTATCGTCTGTTTTATAAACGGTCTTTTTGCTGACATTATATCGGAATGTTTTTTCAAACGTTCTGATATCATGGGCAACATGAATTTTATATTCACCCTTATCAAGAACCCACGCTTCTTCATTCTCCGAGTCATAGGATGCCATATCAGCAACATCAAACGAAAGTTCAAGCGTTTCACTTTCACCCGGATTCAAAAGCTTCGTTTTACCGTAGGCGGCAAGTTCAATTGCACTCTTTTCAATTCCGCCCTCGTAATAGGGCGCTGTAAAATAAACCTGAACAACATCTTTACCTGCAACACTACCGATATTTTTTACATTAATTTTAAGAGTAATTTCATCCTTGTCAGCATCATAATCCTTAATATTCCAGTCAAACTCAGTATAAGAAAGACCGTAGCCGAAGGGATACTGAACCTTATCCTTCGCAAAGGTTTCAAAATATCTGTAACCGACATAAATACCTTCGCTGTAATTCACAAAATACTTTGAACTGCCTATTATACCGTCATACTCATAGTTTCCGAAATTTCGGGTTGACGGATGGTCGTCAAGGTTATAAGAAACAGTATCAACAAGCTTTCCCGAAGGATTGACCTCGCCGGTAAGAACCTTACCGACGCTGTCTGTTCCTACTTCACCCGGAAGCCACATAAGCATCGCTGCCTTAATGCTGTCATAATCATCAAGCCATGACATATCCATGATATTTGAATTATTAAAAACAACAATAACATCGGAAAATATGGAGCAAACCTTATCAATCATTTCCGCTTCTTCTTTTGTCAGTTTGAGTTCTTCAACGCTGAAATCCTTCATTTCCGTTCCGACCCTGCCTAAAACAATAATTGCAGTGTCAGAATATTCCAGCGCCTTATCAAAAAGCGATTTGCCTATCATGTTTATCGGCATTTCGGATTGACCTCCGCCGAAATACTGCTTAAGAACAGATATAACATAGCTGATAAAACCCAAATCAAATCTTGTAAAAGTATAATTCGCATATCTGCTATAAAGTGCTTTGTTATACTCTATTCCCGCATTTGTCAGCGCATCATAAAAATCAATGGCATCAGATGAACGGACTGCACCCGAACCCGCCGCACCCGCAAAAGAAATAAAGCAGGATGAAGCACCGAAAACATTGACTTTCTTTGATTTAAGAGGTAAAACACTGTCTTCGTTTTTGAGAAGAACAATACCTTCGGACTCAATTCTTTTTGCAATCTCAAGCGATTTTTCTGTTGTTTCGGCAGAAATCAAGTCTGATGCCGCATAAGCAACTGAAAATGAGGACACAAACATAATCAATGCCATAACAACAGAAACTGCTCTGATAAAATCTTTTTTCATTTTTATCAAATCAATATCCTCCATATATCAACGAAATTTATCTTCTTGAAAAAAGGCTACGGAAGAAATTGACGATTACCTGCCAGAAGGTAACTTTTGAATATATATATTCATAATCCGAAACAGGTTTTCCGTCGAATCCCTCAACGGTATTACCGTTTTCATCAAGAACCGTTGCTCTGATAATTACATTTCCGTTTGATGTCGATGTTACCGTACAGGTTTTTCCGCTTGCTGATGTTTTTATTGATACGCCATTACCTTCGACATACCACTTGATTACAGCACCTTCGGGAAGATTTGATACATTTGCATAAAGTGTTATTGTTTCACCGTAATAAAGAGTGCGGTCTTCGATATCTGAAATACTTAACTTCGCATAAGGTTCATAATTCTCTGCTTCTTTGAACTTTGCTGTTATGCTGATATCCTCTGCAGGCATTGTCTGAGGAATTTCCGTATCCCAGCCAATAAATTCATAGCCTTCTTTTATCGGTGTTTCAGGCTCAGAAATCATTGCGCCATAGTAATATGAAACGGTATTGCATACTCCGTCAATGTTAACGGTAAAGTTATATGAAATACGGTCAACATACACTTTGAGAACAATAATTTCATCCGCAAGAACAGTTCCGACAAGAACGCTCTTTTCTTCGTTGAGTTCAAAACCGGGTTCAACTTCGGGAGTTATCAATACATTATCTTCGGCTTTTCCGAGAAGAATTATCGATGATTTATCATAACCGCCGAATGTATTCATCGTATAAGTTTCAATTTTATATTTTGATGTATTGTTTGAAACCCAGATTGCAGTGAATTTCTTACCGTCAAGTCTATCCATAACACCGAAATCCATACCAATATTATTGCCCTCATATTCCCAACCGGCAAAGTCATAACCGTCTCTTGTCGGTGTTTCGGGAGAAAGAATTTCTGAATTGTATTCGATGGGAATATATTTGATTATTTTGCCGTCGCTGAATTTACCGCCGTTTGCATCGAACACTGCATCATAGCTGTTTATTGTCCAAATCGCAGTGAATTCAAGATCTCTGTCGGGCATTGTTTCGGGAACTTCAGGCGTCCAGCCTTCAAAGGTATAACCTGTTTTTTCAGAAAGCGGGAGAGGAATTATTTCATCGCCGTAGTAATACTCCTGAACAACTTGTTCGCCATCGAAATTCCATATAACAATATATCTGTTCACTTTCCATTTAGCAATAAATGTAAGATCGTGATCAGGCATAAATTCAGGAATTTCCTCGTTCCAGCCGATGAATGTGTGTCCGATTCTTTCGGGTATTTCGGGAATTTCAATGACTGAATTATATTCATATTCAACCTCTGAAATAACGCCGTCGATATCCCATCTCACGATGTATTTATTGACTATAAATTCTGCCTCAAAAATCAAATCGTGTGCAGGCATTCTGTCGGGAACTTCAGGACTCCACTGAACGAATGTATAACCAACCTTTTCGGGTGTTGCAGGAACTGTAATTTCTTCATTAAAAGTATATTCGTAAACAGTTTCATTTCCGTCAACAATCCATGTAATGTTGTATCTGTTGATTTCCCATTGTGCAACGAAGGAGAGATTTTTATCGGGCATGGAGTCGGGAACTGCAGGTGTCCAACCAACAAATGTATAACCTTCTCTGTCGGGAATTTCAGGTGAAACTATAGATTGATTATAGTCATATTCAACCTCAACAACATTACCGTCAAAGCCCCAATCCCATGTTACGGTATATGTATTTATCTGCCATACCGCTTCGAATGTAAGGTCATAATCGGGCATTGTTTCGGGAACTGCGGGTGTCCAGCCAACAAATGTATATCCCTTCTTTCTAAACGGTCCGGGAGCTTCAATTGTTTCTCCGTACTCATATGTATCGCTCATTATCAGACCGTCGATACACCAATCAACATTATAAGAATTAACTTCATATACAGCTGTGAACATGAGATTTTTGGCAGGCATTGTTGAAGGAATATAGCTATCCCAACCCACGAAGGTATGACCTCTCTTTTCGGGAGGTTCGGGAACAACTATTTCTTCACCTGCATAATAATATTCATTAATAATATTTCCGTCAACATTCCATGTAACTTTATATTCCGAAATGACATCCGAAGAACTTTTACCGATTGTGAAGGTATGATATGTGTCATCAAGGAGAACGTGCTGAACAACATCCGTTCTGAATGAAAGTGATTTTGCTGATGCGTATGTGCCAAGTGAATCTGCTGTGTAGATATCACCAAATCTTCTTGAGTCGCCGGGATTACCTGTAATGGTGTTTATGTTGTGCTTCCAGATAGCTTCAGGCGAGAACGATCTGCCTGTTTCGCCGTCTATAAGATCTTCCTTAACTCTTACGTACCATGATGTTATCCATTCGTCAGTCTTCATTTCGAAATTGGTGTTTGTCATTGTTGCGGTAACACCAAGGTTTGACTTAACGAAATCCCAGTTTTCGTATGTTGCAGCATCGATTCCGCAGAATCCGAGCTGAGTTGTTACTCTTTCATAGGGAAGAGATACGAGTGTATTGAAGGATGCGATTTCATTATTCTGAGGTGCAACTGGGTGAGCAGGATTCATGAAAGTACCGTCATCGAACTTCACGAGACGTTCATAGTCGTTATTTTCAAATGTTTCTGATGTGCTGGGTGTTGTACTTGTGATAACACGTACGTCAAAGAAATCTCTTTCATATACGATATGGGGGGTACAAGCACCAACATACATATCTGAAAGGATCGTTGCACGGTATTCAAGCCAATCGCCGGGCTGAACATAACCGTCGGTAAGCTGACCGTTTGCAACTTCGATAACATCAATACCAACATATACGAACTTGTCATACTGTTTATCAAGTTCTTCATATCTTTTTACGTTCGATTCGACGTATACGTGTTGACGTACAAATTTGGAATAAAACATAACATCTCCGTTAACAACAACAGGGAATTCATGTTTAATTGTGCATTCAGCATCGGTATACCATTCAAGAATATATCCATCTTTGTTAATCTCAGGAAGGTCATCTTCGAGTATTTTATCTCCAAAGTACGCTTTCCAGCCATTGACGTATTCGCCGTTTTCATCATAAACTTCAACGAGATATTCGATAGCAGTTGTCACAGCAACGAAGTGCATATCGGCTGCACCCATAACGGTTGCATCGTTATCCCAACCTTCGAACCAGAAGCCATCGATTTCAGGATCTTCGGGGAATTTGATTTCTTCGCCGAATACAGTATCTACCTTCTGCCAGTAGTTGCCTTCTGCCATGTCTTCATCAGTAAGATAAAAATATGCAGTATAGGTGTTAACTACAAGAGTCGCATCAATAGTGATGTCAGAAGCAGGCATTGTTGCAGGAACATCCCAACCCGAGAATGTGTGACCTTCGGGAGCAACATATTCCGGAACAGGTATAACCGCATTGTATTCAACAGGAACAACCGCAACTACCTCACCGTTGATTGTGAATGTCACATTATAAGCGTTAACACTTGTTGTACCGTAAACATTGATATCATATGCAGGCATTGTCTGACCGGCAGGATTCTGACCTCCCCAATCATCAAATTCTATGCCCGCATCCGGTTCATAAGAAAAGACAGGAATTATATCACCGAATTCAACACTATCCGTATGAATAAGCTCACCGTTCAGATAATAATTTACTGAGTAGGTACAAGGTGTCCACATAGCCGTGAAAACAATATTCTGTGCAGGCATTGTTTCCGGAACTACAGGACTCCAACCTATAAATATATAACCGAAACGTGTGGGTTCTTCAGGACAAATGATTGTACTGCCATAGACACCCTCATAAACAACGCAATCACTGCCATTGCTGAAAACACCGCCTTCGGCATCAAATGTTGCTGTGTAGGTTTTTTCACTGAAACGTGCATAATAAATCTGATGTTCAATTGCAGGAACAGTTTCGGGCATGGGATTGCCGTCTTCATCAAACCAACCTATAAACGTATAACCGGCTTTATCAGGAACAGTCTCGGGAGTCAAAATGATATCGCCGTAATTCTGGCTTCCGCCGGCAATAAAATAATCGCCCACGTAGAATTCAATATAACATGATTGAGATGACCAACGAGCTGTTAAAGTTACATCTCTTGCAGGCATTTTGAAGCCTGCTTCGTACTTTGTTTCACCTTCAAACCAACCGAGGAATACACAATTTTCCTTGGTTACTTCGGGAAGAGATTCAACGATTTCATCACAAGTAAAAGAAACAGGAGAAATCACAGTTGAACTATCCGAATCAAATGTTATTGTATAAACATTCGCAATATATCTGCATGTAAGTACTACATCCGATGCGGGCATTTTAATTACACCGTTGCCGTCACAACTATACTTAGCACCGTTGTAATACCAACCGTCAAATGTATAGCCGGGTACAACAGGTGCTGCAGCTATGGGAGCATCAAAATCTACCCGAAGTCCCATCTGTGTTACAGGAGCAGAAACACCCTTGTCTGCGGGAAGACCCGAAATTTCATAGGAGAGTGTGTATCCGATAGGTGTAAGGGTTGAGATGAATGTTACATCTTCTTCACCCATTGTCATTCCTTCGGGAATATCCCAGCCGCTGAATTCATAGCCTGCAGGAGCAGTGTAGTTGGGTGCAACAATTTCTTCACCATATTCGTATTCAACGGTGATCCTTTCGATTTCTTCTCCGTTTTCATCAACCACAATAAATATTGCATTGTGATTCTGGATTTCCCATGTTGCATAGATAACAATATCTTCTGTGAATGTTTCGGGAACATTCCTATCCCAACCATAAAAATTATAACCGGATCTTGTGGGGGCTGAAACATCTTCTACCATCTGTCCGTATGTACCGCTTAAAACTATTGTTTCTTCAGAATTATTGAACTTACCGCCATTTGCATTAAATTCAACAGCGTATGTTGTAAGCTTAAATTCAACAACTATCTTG
This sequence comes from uncultured Clostridia bacterium, assembly GCA_937888485.1. Lineage (GTDB taxonomy): Bacteria > Bacillota > Clostridia > Oscillospirales > Acutalibacteraceae > CAG-177. The sequence continues at coordinate 7,320 of CALAQQ010000057.1, read as the reverse complement.
TTATTTTCACCGATTGTTATTGTTGCAGGTCTCTTTTCGTAATCTGGTTCGATTCCGTTTACTGTTACCGTTGAAAGTATTTCTTCATAGGTATGTGCTTTATCCGCTGTCTGTTCATCACCTTCTCGGAGAATCTCTACTGTATCTCCCGGAAGAGCACTGTCGGTCATAACGAGCATTTCAAATTTCTCATCAGGACTTACAGGATTGGGATATGAAACATAAATTTCGTATTCTTCTTCTTCGAGTTCAGGAATCTTTTCCCATTCCGCTACGAAAATTAAATCTCGATTTGGCATTGCTGCAGGTGCTTCAGGTGCCCATCTTACAAATTTGTAACCTTCTCTTACAGGGGTTGATTCGGGAACAGGAATTGCTGCACCGTATTTAACATTCGAAAACACAATGAAAATTGATGTTGTTCCGTCATGATAATCAAAAATACCGCCATTTGCATCATAAGTAACGCTGTGCTTGTTTGTTTCCCAAATCGCATATGTAACAATGTCTTCAGCAGGCATAATTGAGGGAACAGAAGGTGACCAACCAACAAACGTATAACCTTCTATTTCTTCGGGAAATTGGATTATAACGCTTTCGCCCTCCATATAGGTATCTATGCGAAGAACATTATCGCCATCCATATATGTTATGGTGTATTCGTTCGTTTCAATCGGTTCCCACTGAGCGACAAGAGTTATATCTTTTGCAGGCAGTGACGACGGGAAATCACCTATATTTCCGTCTTCATCCATCCAACCGATAAACTCATATCCGTCTCTGGTGGGGTTGGAATATGTAACTCCCAAGCCATAGGTAAATGTTCCTTCAGTTCTGGTTGTTCCGTCAAAAAATTTACCGCCGTTTGCATCGAGAACCAAATTGTATTTATTTGCTTCCCATACTGCATAAAGCGTAACATCTAAGGCAGGAAATCTTTCAATCACAGGTGACCAACCGACAAATGTATAGCCTTCTCTGGTGGGTTCATCGGTGGGATAAGGACATAGTTCACCATAATAACCCTGAATTATCAAAATTTCAAATTCATCGTGGGATCCAGCATCGAATAAACCGCCGTTTGCATCAAAGGTTACTGTACAAATTTTCAATGACCAAAGGGCATAAAATGTAATATCTTCGGCAGGCATTGTTGCGGGAAGTTCAACAATTTTGCCGTCTTCATCCATCCAGCCATCAAAAAGATATCCTTCTCTGGCAGGTACTTCAATATATCCGATCTCTTGACCGTAAATATACGATGATTCGGTTCTAACTCCGTCAACATCAAGATTTAAAGTATAAACATTTCTGCTGAGATATACCTTAAGGATAAGTTGACCATCTGCGGGAATTACACCTGAAAGAACAGAATAGTTTTCGTCGATAGAAAAACCTTCGGGAGGAGTATAATCAACTGTTCTTGTTTCGCCTACAATGCCATCGGCGAAGGGGATTGTTTCCGTAGGAACAACAGGATATGTTCCGTCTGAATACATCATATAAACTTCAAGAATGTATTCAACATCTGAATTCGCAACCCACTGTGCTTTTAATTCAATATCTCTTGCAGGCATTGTTGCAGGAAGATATTCAACTAAATTGTAGTCTTCATCCATCCAACCAATGAAATTATAGCCTTCTCTGGTGGGATAATCGGGAATTATATCGGAAATATCTTCACCGTACCCTGCTGTTTCAATGAATATCTGCGTTCCGTCAGAAAATTCACCGCCGTTTGCATCGAGAACAACAGTGTACTCATGGGGTATCCACTGTGCAACAAAAGTTACATCTCTTGCAGGCATTTTGTCATATTCATAAGGCGATTTGCCTTCTGCATCAACCCAACCGGCAAAAGTATACCCTTCCTTTGTGGGGGTTGTTTCGGAAACGGGAATTTCCGAACCGTATTCAACGCTTACTTGAAAAATAACATTACCGTCATCATCAACAAATCTTACATGATACTCAACAGGTTCCCATACAGCGACAAAAGTCATATCTTCGGCAGGCATTGTTGAAGGAATAGCTGCAAAGTTGCCTTCTTCATCCATCCAGCCACAGAAAACATAACCTTCTCTAGCGGGTAAAGCGGGATATACAATTTCTTCGCCAAAGCTGTATGTTTCTGTGAATACATATGTTTCGTCGGAGAATTCACCGCCGTTTGCATCGAGAACCAATGTATATTGCGAAACTTCCCATATCGAAACAAGAACTACATCTTCATCAGGCATAACAATGGTATCGTAATAGGTTTCTCCGCTGTCTTCTTTAAGCCAACCGCCGAATATATAACCTTCTTTGGAAAGCTGAGGAAGAGAAAGCTCCTCACCGGGCAGAGCAGATATTTCATCAATAATTGTTCCGTCATTATCCAAAAGAGTAAGAGTGAAGTCTGAATTTTCAATCGGTTCCCATTCTGCATAAAAAGAGAGATTTTGGGCAGGCATTGTTACGGGGATAATTACCCTTTTGCCGTCTTCATCCAACCAACCGAGGAACACATAACCTTCTCTGGTAGGATTAGGAATAGCAGGAATCTCTTCCCATTCTTCAAGGACAAAAAATTTGTTGATTCTTCCGTCTTCAAATTCACCCCCGGTTGCAAAGAAATCCAACTCATAATAACCAGAAGCGGGTTCTAATAACGGGAGAGCAACGACATCATATGAGGGCATTGTTGAAGAAAGCGCTTCGCCTGTTTCAAAATCAATCCACTCTATAAAATTATATCCTTCTGTAGTAGATGTATATTCAAGCGGCTTAATTGTATCTCCGGCAGAATGCATTTCAGTACTAATTAATTCTATTGTTTCATATACATAATTAAGATCATAATAGAAGATATAATAATTTTCATCATATCTATCCTTCTGACCTGTCGCCTGATCAATATCAAAAATACCCAACGCATAGGCATTAACAACAAAATAGTCATAAAAATCAATTATACCGTCGGCATTCAAATCTCCTGCCTTGAGCTTAGAAGGAGAATATTCTTCCGATTCGGGGTCTGACCAGTCTGTTACTCCAATCATTTCATCGAGAATCATTGAGGCATCAACCATATTTATAGTAGAATCGCCGTTGATATCTCCGAAAATAACAACATTGAAGCTTTCAAGAAGTTCATTCGTTTCAGAATTGTAAACATTAATCACAGAACCCGTTCCGAAATAGGAAACATAAACAGGAATTGCTTCGTAATAACCGTCTCCTTTGACGGTTATATAGTCAGACAAAGCAGTATCTCTTAATCTTGTTTTTAATCCGTAAACAAACCAATCATCGAAGGAATTGCCGCCTCTTTCGATAACTGTTGTTGATCCTTCAACAGGAACAAGTCCGATTCCGTCACTCAAAAATACAACATTTGAAAGAGATGGGTTCATTTCACCGATTTCTATTTTTGCCCATTGAAATTCTGAGCCTATATAATATGCATCGGTCAAAGGAGCTGAGTAAAAAGCTTTATGCCCTATATAATTCAAACCGACAGGAAATATTATGCTTTTAAGAGAAGAACACTGAAAAAATGCAGAATCATATATTTTTTTTAATTCGTCTGAAAGAGTTACACTTTCAAGACTGCTGCACTGATAAAATGCAGAATCTCCTATATATTTTAACCCTTCAGGAAATATTATGTTTGTGAGTTTATCACTACCATAAAACGAATTATAAGCTATACCAGTAGTTCCTTCTTTAATAGAATACGAACCTTCAATAGACTTGTTCGCCTCTATAAGATAATTATCAATGTAAAGAACCCCATTTTCCCAATTATCTTCATTAAGGTATATTGCGGTTTCCATAAATGCGTTTTCTGCAACCATTTCTAAACTGTCGGGAAGAGTTACACTTGCAAGCCTTTCGCAATACGAAAACGCTTCTGTCCAAATCTCCTTTACTCCCTCAGGAATATCAATTTTTGAAAGATTAATGCATTCTTGAAATGCGTTAGAATAAATATACCTCACACTGTTAGGAATGCTCACATCAACAAGGTTATAGCAACCTTGAAATGCTGCTCCACCTATTGAAATAACACCCTCAGGAATTACAACACTGGATATATCACTCCACGAAAAAGACCAGTCACCAAGCGCTGTAACCAGATAACCATCGATTGTTGACGGAATAACCAGATCTCCTGCAAGCGAATAATCGAATCCTGTTATCGTTGCATTGCCGTTTTCATCAAGTTCGTAATCAAAAACTTCACTTGACGCTTCCGCCTTATTGCCAAAGCCTGCAAAAAACTCCGATACGGAATCGGCAAGCTTTCCCAGACCGCCGATTTCAGGCAGTTCAAGACCGACAAATCCCGTTAACGGTGCGGAACAAAGCACCATAACGGTAACCAATAAAACAGATATCACTTTTTTCAAAGCATTTTTCATGATAACGCCTCCAAACGTTATATTTTTCCATAATTAATATAGCATTATATAAAATTTTTTTCAAGTCGAATTTGCAAATTACGAATAATATATGTTCATAAAAAACGGACCAACCCGATTGGGTCAGCCCGTTTGATGTATAATAGTTTTCTGTATTCTGTCAATCCCATTCCGCACCGGTTACGGTATCCATATCAATCCCCTTTGTTTCACCCACATTTTTAAAGAGAACAAAAAGTGCAGAAACAAAACCGGGAACAAGCATACAAAGAGTAGCCGTACCTATAAGACTGTTGCCGAGTTTAATTGCACACAGTGTTCCGACTCCAAGCGACAGTCCGTAACCAATCGCTGTTACAATATACTGTGCTGAAATTGCGGACGAACGGAGATTCGTCGGCGCCGACTCCCCTATCATCATAATAAGCACATCGTTGATTGAATAGTAACTTCCCACAAACACACCGCACAGGAATCCTGCTACAGAAGGATTAAGACCGTTTTTTGCACCGAGCGAAAAGCCGAGAAAACCGACGAGACAATTGAATGCTGTAATAATCGCCGCAGTCCTTCTGCCCTTCCAGTCGGAAATAAATCCCATAATAACCTGTGCAATGGCTGAACCTATCGGAAAAAGAACAAGTGCAGTAGTAACTGCATCTCCTGCCGATATGATTCCGCTGTTCTCATATCCGTAAGTAAGAATAGGTTCATAATTTATACTTGCATAGAAACCGATATTCGCAAGAGCCGAAACAACATAAAGCCAACGAAGCTGTTTATGTCCAAGTGCAAATTTAAACGCAGGAATCAATCCTCCCTGCTTACTTTCAGCTTTTTTGCTGTTTTTAAGAGCAAGTTTTTCTTCATCTGACATGCGAAGATAATTCAGTCTTGATTCAATAAATGACGGAGTTTCTTTTGCACCGAGAAGTGCAATAAAGCTGATAATAAGACCAACGACTGCGGGAATGAAATAAACCATTCTCCAACCGTAGGAATCGCCTGCTGTACTTATAAGCCAGCGCCTGAGAAGCGGAACGAGCATTACACCCATGTTAGCAAAAAACTTGATAGTCGAATAAACGCGTGCTCTGTGTTTAGCAGGTGAGGATTCCATGATATAAACAACATGCATATCATGGGGAACAAAGAACTGAATTAAGCACGCACCTATAAAATACAGTGCAAGATTATTCGAAAGAAAAATGAGTAACAACGAAAGGCTCATTCCGAAAGTATTGATGATAAGAAATTTCTTCCTGCCCCATCTGTCGGCAAGAGGTCTGTAAAGCAGACCGACAGCCTGAAACGGAATTGCAAGTGAAGAAACGAGGTCAAGCATACCTACGGAGCTATCACCATGCTTTGCAAACAAATCGGCTGCGATTTCACTCTTCATGAGCATTCCAATCTGTGATGCAATTTCGTCGGTTGAATAAATAAGAGTGATAATAAATACAAGATAAACAAAATAGGTCTTTTTGTTCTGACCGCTTTTTTGTTTCTCCAATTTGCGTATTTCTTTCTCGGCTTTTAAACTGATTTTGCTTACAGATTGAACCGTTTTATCGCCCATAATACTGCTCCTTATTCATGTTTGTCAATTGATGCTTTAAGTATATCATCAGTTTCCATAAAAAACAACCCCGCACAGTGTGAACTGTACGGAGTTGTATCTTAATCAGTTAAACAAATCTTTGAAAATAAGTTCCAGGAAGGAATTGCCTGAGAACATCTGCTTGAATGCATAAACGATTATTGACCAGAGGGATACTTCGGAATTAATACCTTCACCGTCGGAAATGCGTGTGCCGTTTTCATTTGTGATTACATTTCCGTTCGCATCAACGATATAAGCGGTAATTACAACGTTTCCGTTTGAAATTGAGGTTACGGTACAGCTTCTTCCGTCCTTTGATGCTTCAAGTGATACATCGTTGCTGTCTGCAGTCCACATGATTCTTGCGCCTTCCGGAAGATTGTTTGCACTTGCATAAAGAACTGTTGATTCTCTGTATGAAACTGTTCTTGATTCGGGTGTTGCAATTGTTACATTGATTTTGCTTACATCATAGTTTGCAAATTTTGCAGTAAATGTCATATCCTTTGCAGGCATTTCTGACGGCACTGCGGGTTTCCAGCCTGCAAAATAATATCCGTCCTTCTGAGGATTTACAGGAACTGTTATTTCACTGCCGTATTCGTAGGTTTCGGAAGTTTCGATTCCAGCAACAACCCATGTAACTGTGAACTGTTCGACCTTTCCGCACTTACAAATGTGAGTTACCTCATCATAGTTGTGATCTGTTATGGGAATAATTTCAGTATAACTATCCGTGCAAGCAGAACATGTGTAAGTTTTTACGCCTGTAGCTTCGCAGGTTGCTTCAATTGTGATCTCACATTTATAAGAATGATCAATCAAAGGAACAATTTCCTGAGGTTTAATCACTTTGTCACATTCTGAACAATGTGAACCCTGTGTAAGACCTGTTTCGGTGCAAGTAGGCGCCTTAGCCTCATCAATTACTTCTGTATGACCTTTTTCAGGAATAACTTCAGTATAATTATCACCGCAATCAGAACATGTAAAGGTTTCTTCACCTGCAGTTTCGCAACCGGGAGCAGTTGTAACTTTTCCCACATACTTATGACCAAGTTTATCTACAACACTCTGCGCCTTGATAACCGCGCCACAAACAGAACAATGTGAACCCTCGGTAAGACCTGTTTCAGTGCAAGTGGGAGCCTTAGCCTCGTCGATTACTTCAGTATGATTTTTTACGGAAACAGCTTCAGTATATGTTGCACCGCAGCCTGATGACTTACATGTATATGTCTTAACGCCTTCCGCGGTGCAGGTTGAATCAGGATTAACTACACCGTCATTCCAATCATGAGCAACTGC
>CALAQQ010000056.1 GCA_937888485.1 uncultured Clostridia bacterium | reverse complement strand
AAAATTTATAAAAACCAATATTTGTAATAGTTTTCAGCATTTTACAATTTTGATATTTTTTGTATATTTTATAAAGTTTATGAAAACCTAATAAAATCGGTACTTTTTTCAAAAACCTGTACTTTTGGCACATTCCTTTGAATGACGGGAAAATCCAACCAAATACCTTTTTGATTTTCATACCCTTGCTTTAATTAGTTTGTATTTGGTTTCTGAAACGCTATGCAAATTTTTCAAAGCGTAAAATGTTCTATTATTCCAATGGTTTTCAAACAAATATATTACATATATAAAAGGGGGTTATCCCATGAAAAAAAGAAAAGTTTTGCTCGGTATCGGTGCTGTTTCCGCGGTTACAGCGACAATATTCGGTGCAGAAGGTTACAGGCAAGCATGTATCAAGCGCCCCAAATCCCATATTGATAAAGACCCGAAAAGAATGATGCGTGCGGAAATCCGTAAAAAGAACAACGGTTATCTCTACTCGTTGAATCCGCAGGATATCGAAATCATCTCAAAGGATAATCTCCGCCTCAGGGCATGGTATGTGCCCGCAGAAAAAGAAACAAAACGTTTTGCAATCTGCGTACACGGTCATAACTGCAACGGTCCCGATGAATGCAGCCATCTTCTTCCGTTTTACCGCAACACAATGGGATTCAACTATCTCCTGCCCGATTTAAGAGGTCACGGACGAAGCGACGGAAATTTCATCGGCTTCGGTGCTCTTGATTTCAGAGATATCAAGCTCTGGATTGACTATCTTGTTGAACGCTTCGGCAGCGATATCGAAATTGTTCTTCACGGCATTTCAATGGGTGCGGCAACGGTTATGCTTGTAAATAACAACAATCCCCAAAAGCAGGTCAAGGTAATCATTGAGGACTGCGGTTACACAGACGCATTTGAAATGGTTTCAAAGAAAATGAAGGATATGGGTCTTAAGCATACCTCCGATTTCGTTACGGAAATAACAAATATTTTCTGCCGTAAGATTTCCAAATACGACCTCAAAAATGATGCGACACCCCTCGGAACAATGCAGAATGCCGTAAACCCCGTTATGTTTGTCCACGGAGAAGAGGATGCGCTTGTTCCGTTTGAAATGTGCAAACGTCTTTATGACGCCTGCCCCGTAGAAAAGGAAATGTTCGCAGTACCCGGTGCGGAACATGCATTCAGCTATTATGACGCAAAAGATGAATATGACCGCAGAATGAAAGCTTTTATAGAGAAATACATATAATAAATCAGCCCGAAACAAAAACTGTTTCGGGTTATTTTAATCACTTTACGACTTATCCGCATAGTATGAAATGGGAGCAATTGCTTCCGAAAACAAGGCGGATGCGTCGTACGGTGGCATTTTGCCCATGGGGAGCCGGGCAGACATTGCATCCGCCATAATTATAGATTATCTCTGACCTTGTTCAGTGCTTTGAGAGGGTCAACATATTCGCCGTCAATGAGAATTTCAAGATGAAGGTGGTCTTCCTCACCTATTTCAACGGGAATATGACCGAGCGAGCCGATTTTTTCGCGCATTTTAACCTCGCTCCCTTCGGGCAGACAGCTCCCGTTCTTCATTCCGCAATATCTCACCGTCATTCCGTTGCCGTGGTCGATTTCAACAACCGTACCGAGAAAGCTGTCGTCATAGACCTTCGTGATTTTTCCGTCGGCAACCGCAACAACTTCATTCCCTGCACTGCCCGAAAAATCAACGCCGTTATGCACTCTCCAGTCCCCCATTGTCTTTGAAAGCACCATCTCACCGTTGCTGTAATCTTTGATGATATCGGTGCCCATAGGCATTGCAAATTCTCCCGAAAACGGCTTATTCTTTTCAACGGGAACGGTTGTTTCGGGAACAAATTCACGCTCATCCGCAATACCGCTGACTCCGATGTTTACGTCATAGGTCAGCGGTATGCTTGTTTCCTCGATTTTCCATTCAACCGTCATTCTTGTAAAATCAGCAGGATCAGCCTTTTTTGAGGAATTATCCCTGAACGTTGCCGCCGCACCTGCACCGATTGCAATTATGCAGGCAAAAAGTGCAAGATAAATATTCGGTGATCTCCTTCGTCTTTTCATTATAAGCTCCTTTTCAATCATATTTTCATCCGTATTTTTGTCAAAAACTCTCCGTTTTATTCCGTCAGAGTAAAAAAGAAGAAATATATCTGCAAAAATTTAAAATTTCCTCTTGATACTTGCGCTGTTTTCTGTAATAATAATAGGGTATAAGTAAAATTATTATAATAGGAGTGTTTTGTTTTGGATAACAAAAAGCTGGCGGAACTTCTGTTTCCGCATATCGATAAAACCCCCGATTATTATGAGGAGCAATATCCCGAAAGAAACCTTCCCGAAGGTGCAAGGGTTGCAAGATTCGCACCCTCTCCCACAGGCTATCTCCACATCGGCGGACTTTTCAGCGCACTCGTTGATGTGCTCACCGCACAGACAACAAACGGCGTTTCATTCTTAAGAATCGAAGATACCGACAAGAAACGTGAAATAGATGACGGCGTTTCCGCAATCATCGAAGGCTTCAACTATTTCGGAGTTGAATTCACCGAAGGCGTTACCGGTTACGGAACAGAAAAAGGCGCTTACGGACCTTATACCCAGAGCAAGAGAGCTGAAATTTATCAGACTGTTGCAAAGAGCCTTGTTGAAAAAGGCGTTGCATATCCCTGCTTCTGCACAGCGGACGAGCTTGCAGACCTTCGCAAGGAACAGGAACAGGGCGATGCACTCATCTGGGGTTATTTCGGAAAATGGGCAAAATGCCGCGACCTCACTTTTGAAGAAATCGAAAAGAACATAGCAGACGGCAAACCCTGGGTACTTCGTCTGCGTTCAAGCGGAAGCGAAGATAAGAAAATCGTTTTTGAAGATGTTATCAGAGGCAAGATTGAAATGCCCGAAAACATTATCGACGAAGTTCTTCTCAAGTCCGACGGAATTCCCACTTATCATTTTGCACACGCCTGCGACGACCATTTCATGAGAACAACTCATGTTATCAGAGGCGAGGAATGGATTTCTTCCGTTCCCAAGCACATAGAGCTTTTCCGTGTATGCGGATACAAAGCGCCGAAATTTGCACATACTCCTCAGGTTATGAAGATTGACGAGGAAACAGGCGACAAGCGCAAGCTTTCAAAAAGAAAAGACCCCGAAGCGGCTGTCAGCTATTTCTTTGAGCAGGGCTTCCCCAAGGAAAGCGTGCTTGAATATCTTCTCACTCTCCTCAACTCCAACTTCGAGGATTGGCGCAGAGCAAATCCCAAGGAAGGCATTGACAAATTCCCCTTCAACCTCAAGAAGATGAGTTCAAGCGGTTGTCTTTTCGACCTTGTGAAGCTCAACGACGTTTCCAAAAACGTTATTTCTGTAATGACCGCACAGCAGGTTTACGGTAACGTTGCTGAATGGGCAAAGGCATACGACCCTGAATTCCATGAGATTTTCACCGCAGACCCCGAATTCTCAACTGCTGTTGTGAATATCGACAGAGAAAATCCCAAGCCCCGTAAGGATATCGCAAAGTGGAACGAGGTAAAAGACTACGTTTCATATTTCTATAAATCACTCTATCAGCCCGATTACACCATGCCCGAAAACATCTCAAAGGAAGATGCGGCTGCAATCATTGCAAAATATGCCAAAACATTCTCACTTGCAGATGACAAGGATACATGGTTTGCAAAAATCAAGGATATGTGCGAGCCTTTAGGCTTCACTCCCAACGTTAAGGAATACAAAAAGAATCCCGAAGCATTCAAGGGGCATGTCGGCGATATTTCAACGGTTATCCGTATTGCCCTCACATCGAGAAAGAACACCCCCGACCTTTATTCAATCATGCAGCTTCTCGGTGAAGACGAAATCAAAGCAAGACTTGCAGATGCAATGAGCAATTTATAATCGAAAGGACACACAACAATGGACGAAATCAACACCACGTCAAATTTTATATATGACTTTATAGACGAAGACCTTGCAAACGGAGTCAACACCAGAATTCAGACCCGTTTCCCGCCCGAACCCAACGGTTATCTTCACATCGGTCACGCAAAGGCTATCTGCATTGACTTTGCAA
>CALAQQ010000055.1 GCA_937888485.1 uncultured Clostridia bacterium | reverse complement strand
TGGTTTGATTTAACGTGAGGTTGTTTTCTGTGTATGCGTGTGCTATAATCATCTCGACAAATAAGAATTTGATGGAGGATACAATGGCAAGAGAAATCAACCCAAAAGATACCACAAGAGCTTTCGCATATGAGCTTTGGATGAAAGCACCGAATCCAATGGTTACTTTTTTCAAGACCTTAGATGTGACAAATCTCATCAAGATATCTAAACGGAAACATCTGAAATTTAATATGTTGCTTGATTATTGTATCGGAAAAGCAACTGTTAGCATAAAGGAGTTCTATGTTCTTCCTGTTGGTGAAAAGCTGATGCAATATGATAGTATAGCAGTCAACACAATCGTGAAAAACAAAGACGGAGAAGTGAGTTCCTGTGATATCCTGTATTCCGATGATTTGGAAACATTTAGTCAGGAGTATTTGAAGTATACCACGCAAGTGGCTGAAACCGCTCAGGACAGAGACCTGTCAAGTGATAGTATGGTAATCGGCACATCTGCGATTATCGATACAGAAATTGACGGTGCTGTTGGTATGAATAGCGGCATTTTTAATAATCCGTTTATCATCTGGGGAAAATACCGAAAAAAGGGATTCAGATATTACCTTCCAATTTCTTTTCAGTTTCACCACACGCAAATGGATGGGTCTCACGCAGGCAGATTTTTGGAGAATCTGCAAAATGAGATTAACAGGATGAAATAGGCAAATTCCAATTAGTTTAATTAAATAATAAAACTATTAAGTGCAATGGGAAATATAATCCTGTTGCACTTTTCCTGTTTACAAGGAGTGATTAAAAATGAAACAAACAACACTTGAAGATTTATACTATGGCAACATAAACCCTAATGAAATAAGCTTTGTGAGGGGTTCTGAATATGGTAAATGCTTTGAAAAAGTAACCGAGCTTTCAAAGTCTGTATGCAGTCAGTTGACCGAAGAATACATAAATAAAATGAATGAGCTTGAATCAGCCTACACCCGAATACTGTCCGAAACAGAACGTGAGTATTTCATATTCGGCTTCAAACTCGGTGCTAAAATAATGACCGAAATATATAATGGTCATAGTAAAACATTTATAGAAACATAATTTAAAATTACATATAATTTTTTATAACTGTTGAAATATGCAAGAAATAATGATATACTTGAAAATGGAATAATAAAACATCCGGAGGGATTAGTTGTGAAGAATATTTTAAAGAAAGCTATATCAGTTTTGCTCATTGCGGTGATGGTGTTATGCTCAGCGCCGTTATCGGGATTTGTAGGTCTTGAACTGCCTGAAATCGGCGGTCTGGGAAAATTTGCAGATTCCGTATCGGATTTCTTTGCAGCCCTTGCACCCAAAGCGAAAGCGGCAACAAGCGGCACCTGCGGTGATGATCTGACATGGACATTTGATGAATCAACAGGTGAACTTGTTATCAGCGGTACGGGTGATATGTACGATTTTGGCTATGGAGAATCTCCTTGGTATGATTACAGATCATCGATAAAAACAGTAATAATTTCAGATGGTGTAACAAGCATAGGTGATTATGCGTTTGATAATTGCTATAATCTTACAAGCATAATAATTCCTGACGGCGTAACAAGCATAGGTGATCATGCGTTTGATAATTGCTATAATCTTACAAGCATAACAATTCCTGAAGGTGTAACAAGCATAGGCTATGGTGCGTTCTCTTCTTGTGACAATCTCACAAGCATAACAATTCCTGACAGCGTAAAAAGCATAGGCAGTTATGCGTTTGATAGTTGCGGTAGCCTTGTAAGTATAAAAGTAGATTCTGCAAACATAGCGTATTCAAGCGATGATTACGGAGTGTTGTTCAATAAAGATAAAACAGAATTAATACAATATCCCATTGGCAATACAAGAGCAAACTATGTAATTCCCGACAGCGTAACAAGCATAGGTGGTAGTGCATTTGAAGATTGTTCCAGCCTTACAAGCGTAACAATTCCTGACAGTGTAACAAGCATAGACGGTAGTGCGTTCGAAGGCTGCACCAGCCTTACAAGCATAACAATCCCTGGTAGCGTAACAAGTATTGGGCGTTATGAATTCTCTTATTGCACAAGTCTGACAAGCATAACAATTCCCGACAGCGTAACAATCATAGATTATGGTGCGTTCTATGGGTGTGAAAAACTTGAAAGCATAACAATTCCTGACAGTGTAACAATCATCTACGATAGTGCGTTCCATAATTGCTTCAGTCTTACAAGCATAACAATCCCTGACAGCGTAACAATCATAGGTGAAAGCGCATTTGCTATTTGCACCAACCTTACGAGTGTAATAATTCCGAACAGTGTAAAAAGTATCAGTCCTCATTTGTTCTATGGGTGTGAAAAACTTGAAAGCATAACAATTCCTGACAGTGTAACAAGCATAGGCGATGATGCGTTCTATAGATGCGAAAGTCTCACAAGTATAAAAGTAGATTCTGCAAACATAGCGTATTCAAGCGATGAATACGGAGTTCTGTTTAATAAAGACAAAACAATATTAATACAATACCCCGCCGGAAACACAAGAACAAACTATGCAATCCCTGACAGCGTAACAAACATTGGTGATAGTGCATTCTCATGGTGCGAAAGTCTTGAAAGTGTAACAATTCCCGACAGTGTAACAAGCATAGGCGATGATGCGTTCTATAGATGCACAAGTCTGACAAGCATAACAATTCCCGACAGTGTAACAAGCATAGATTATTGTGCGTTCTATGGGTGTGAAAAACTTGAAAGCATAACAATTCCAAGCAGTGTAAAAAGTGTAGATGAAAGCGCATTTGCGTCTTGCTTTAACCTTGCAGATGTATATTATATCGGTTCTAAGATGCAGTGGGACCGTATTTCAGTCTATTTCGATAATGAACCTTTACTGAATGCAAATATACATTTCTCATATCATAATATTGTTTGGAATATCGATGGCAAAGTAACAACTCAAAGTGCTAAAGTCGGCGATGCAATCGTTCCTCCTGCCGATCCTGTAAAGGAAGGATACACTTTTGCAGGCTGGAGTCCTGCAATTCCTGAGGTTATGCCTGAAAACGATATTGAATTTACAGCTGTATGGGAAGAAGCAATCTCAAATATGTCCGGTACATGCGGTGATAATCTGACATGGACTTTTGATGAAGCAACAGGAACTCTTACAATCAGCGGTACTGGTGAAATGTATGATTGGGAATCGGAAGATAATGTGCCCTGGTTTAATTATAATGATTTCATTATAACTGTCACCATTTCAGAAGGCATAACAAGCATAGGTGGTTATGCGTTCTATTCTTGTGACAATCTCACAAGCATAACAATTCCCGACAGCGTAACTAACATAGGTGAATGCGTGTTTAATGGCTGCGAAAACCTCGAAAGTATAAATGTAGATCCTTCGAATACATCATATTCGAGCGATGAGTACGGAGTGTTGTTCAATAAAGATAAAACCGAATTAATTTATTATCCTGAGGGAATAACTGCATTTTGCTATGTTATCCCAAAAAATGTTGTAAACGTTGCTCAAGGTGCCTTCCTTAAAAATGAATCGTTAACATCTCTTGTTATGCTTGGCAATATCACCACTGTTTATGATGATAATTTTTCAAATTCAAATACATTTCCTAATCTAAAAACACTTGTTATTTCGGATACACTCGAAGAGATTTATGGAAATTCATTTGATTGTACTGTTATAAATGAGATTTATTATACAGGAACAGAACAACAGTGGATTGAAATTGAAAACAAACCAACATATAACAACATTTATTTTAACTTTATACAGAACCTAAACCTTTCATTTAAAAACGATTCTGAAGAAATTCATGTTAATGAATCCAAGCGATTATGTTTTGAAGAATCTTATAAGGATGTTTGGGAAGAAGAAGAAGTTCCTACACTCAATCCCGGTAATCCGGACCGCACAGATCCAATTGAACCGGAGCCCAGCATTGTTCAGACATTTGATAGAATATTGTATTATAATTCATCTGATAACAACATAGTAACTGTTTCAGATAGCGGAATTATTACCGGAATTTCCGAAGGTGTCGCAATAATTACCGGTATATCAATAAGCGGTATCACCACAAGCTGTACGATTACTGTTTTACCTGAAACATATCAGGTTGTCTGGAATGTTGACGGTGTTGAAACCGTTGTTTCCGTAAAAGCGGGCGATGCAATCGCTCTTCCCGAAACTCCCGTAAAAGAAGGTTACACCTTCGCAGGCTGGACTCCTGCTGTTCCTGAGGTTATGCCCGAACAAGACATTGTATTTACTGCTGTATGGGAAGAAGTAATCTCAAATATATCCGGTACATGCGGTGATAATCTGACATGGACATTTGATGAATCAACAGGAACTCTTACAATCAGCGGTACTGGTGAAATGACCGATTGGACTGATTCTTCAGAAACTCCGTGGAATCATATTAAAGATATTGTTAAAGATATTGTAATTGAGAATGGCGTTACAAGCATTGGCGACAATGCCTTTAATGATTTCTCTTCTGTTGAAAGTGTAACGATTCCCAAAAGCGTAACAAACATCGGTGACGGTGCATTCGGTACTTCTGACATAACAGATGTTTATTATGAGGGCACGGAAGAAGAATGGAACGAGATTGTTAATGCACCAAAAGCTACTAACATACATTATAATTTTGTTCCTGCAAACTATGAAGTGTATATTTCTGAAGATTATATAGAGCTTGATGCATCTGAAACGGGAGATCCTTTTGGCGGAGAACAAAGTGGTGAAATAATCATCAGCAGTACACCTTCCAACTTGGATATTAATATTTATGTCGAAGATGATTCGATTGCAAATTACGGTTTCCAAAGAAGTGTGGGAGAAGATTTCTACCGTGCATCGGTAAACGGAGTTAGTCCCGGCGAAACATATCTTGTTGCTGAAACAACCTATGAAGGTGTGACATATACGGCGAAATGTAAGATCAGGGTTGTTGACCCTTCAAACTATGAAGTGTATATTTCTGAAGATTACATAGAGCTTGATGCATCACCTGCAACAGCAGATCCTTTTAGCGGAGAATATAGGGATGGAATAATTATCAGCAGTAATGTACCTTCAGGTTTGGAAATTTATAATATTTATGCTGAAGACAGCACAATAGCCATGATTGGAAGAGAAAAACGCAGAGGAGAAGATTTCTATCGTATATCGGTAACCGGAGGTAGTCCCGGCGAGACATATCTTGTTGCCGAAACAACCTATGAAGGTGTGACATATACGGCGAAATGTAAGATTAAAGTTGTTGAACCTACAGATGATCCCGAGCCTGGTCCCGGTTATGAAGTCCCCTCAACATGCGTAATGACTTTTGATTCAAACGGAGGAACTACTGTTGTTCCTATTGTTGCTGCGCCTGGTACGCAAATTTCAATTCCTGAAGACCCGGTAAAGGAAGGCTATACATTTACGGGTTGGTATCCTGAGCTTCCCGAATCAATGCCTACTCAGGATATGACGTTCACCGCAACATGGGAAGTAAACACCTATGAAATAACATGGAATGTCGACGGTGAAACAACAACTACAGAATATGACTTTGGCGCACCGATTGAATTACCTGCCATACCACAAAAAGAGCACTATACCTTTGTCGGTTGGACACCCTCTGTTCCTGAAACAATGCCTGCTCACAATCTGATTTTTACAGCAACATGGAACGGTAATTTTTATCAGGTAAAATGGATAATTGATGATAATATTTATAACCGTGTTGTAACTTACGGTGATTCTCTTGTACCGCCTGAAGTTCCCGAAAAAGAAGGTTATGATTTCATTGGTTGGTATGACGAAAATGACAATGAGTGTCAGTTCCCAACAACTGTTCAGGGCGATGCGGTTTATCGTGCGAAATATACTTTAAACAAAGAACATGAGCATGTATCCGAATCTGATTGGATGGTTACCGTAGAACCTACCTGCGTAGAAGATGGATTGGAAATCAATTATTGCAGTTATGTCTTTGCAGACGGAACAGTATGCGGAGAACAGATGGAGAGGATTATTCCTGCACTCGCTCATGTCTATTCTATATTGATTTCACGTGAAGAACCTACCTGTATAGAAGACGGATTCATTGTGTGTGAATGTGCAGTATGTGGATCTCGTATGGTAGAATCCATTTCTCCTGTTCCCGATAACCATACTCCCGGCGAATGGGAAATCATAAAAGAAGCAACCACCGATGAAGAGGGCGAAAAAGTATTAAAGTGCGTCGATTGTGAATTTGTTCTTGACAGATGTGTGATTCCCGTAACCAATCCTTATTTCATGGTTACATTTGATGCAAGCACCGGAGAGTTCTCGGACGGTAACAGTATTATAAGTGAAAAACTTAGAGCAGGCGATGCGATTGCAACTCCCGAATCTCCCGTCAAGGAAGGTTACACTTTTGCAGGCTGGACTCCTGCTGTTCCTGAGGTTATGCCCGAAGCTGATATGGTTTTCACTGCAACATGGACTGTTAACAAATACAAGGTCAAGTGGAACATTGACGGAATGACTATGAGCCAGAATATTACTTTCGGCGCGGAAATTCCTGTTCCCGATGATCCCGAAAAGGAAGGCTATGAGTTTGCGGGCTGGACTCCCGCAATCCCCGAAACGATGCCGGCAGAGAATGTTACATTCACAGCAACGTGGAAAGCTAAGGAATACATAATCACATGGGTTGCAGACGGCGTTGAAACCAAAACGGCTGTTGCATATGGTGAAACAATAACCGTTCCGGAAAATCCTGTTAAGGACGGTCATACATTTGTTGAATGGATTCCTGCAATCCCCGAAACAATGCCTGCAACCGATCTGACATTTAATGCAAACTTCATTGCAAAAAGCTATTATGTAACCTGGATTGTTGATGGTGCGGCAACAATAAGCAATTTCAAGTGCGGAGAACCGATTATTTTGCCTGAACCTCCCACTAAGGAAGGCTTTAAGTTTGCGGGATGGACTCCGTCAATTCCGGCAACGATGCCGGGCTATGATATGGCGTTCGTTGCAACATGGGAAATAGATTATAATATTGATTTCTCGTTCAACACATCTGATATCGAAATCGGAGAAAAAACTCAGATTGAGATTGTCATTTCTCCCGAACCTTCGAACCCACTTGAAATCACCTGGTCATCAAGTGATGAATCTGTTGCAAAAGTTGATCAGAACGGTATTGTAACCGGTGTTTCTTGCGGTTCAGCAGTAATCACTGTTGAGGTTAACGGCAAAACAGCGTTTGTAACTGTTAATGTTGCTCACAAATACACTGCTGCAACAACAGAAGCAACCTGCACACAGAACGGCTTTACAACTTACACATGTTCTGTCTGCGGAGATGTTTATACGGATAATGTTGTTGAAGCAAAAGGACATTTATATTCCGAAACAGTTGTTGATTCTTCATGCACAGGTTCAGGCTATACACAGTATGAATGCTCCGTATGCGGTCATACATATACTGATAATGAAACTCCGGCAGCAGGTCACAAGTATGATGCAATTGTAATCAAACCAACCTGTACATCAGGCGGCTACACAATCAACATGTGTTCCGTATGCGGTCAGGCATATAAATCCGATGAAGTTGATGCGCTCGGTCACAATTATTCTGAAAGAGTAGTTGAAGCAACCTGTGTTTCAGGAGGATATACAGAACACAGCTGTCTCAATTGCGGTGACTCATATAAGGATAATATAGTTGAAGTGGGTGAACACAACTATGTTGCAACAAAAGTAGTTGAAGCAACATGTACGGTTGGCGGATATACGGAGTATACCTGCTCGGTTTGTAATGATAGCTATACAGGAGATAATGTAGAGGCTCTCGGTCATACAATTACTTCTGTAACACATTCAGCAACATGTACCGTTGGAGGATATACCATTAATGTATGTAATGTATGTAATAATTACACGTCTATAACAAACCAGACAGAAGCTCTCGGTCATGAGTATATAGCACATGTTGTTCCTTCTAAGTGTGAAGAAATCGGTTATACCGAATACACATGCATAAGAGGAGATCATTTCTATGTTTCTGATGAAACACCTGCAATCGGTCATATGTATGAGGCAGTCGAAATTGTTGCAACCTGTATCCAGAACGGATATACACTCAACATCTGCCTCAACTGCGGCAGAGTAAACAAATCAAATGAAACCTTAGCATATGGTCATAGTTTCAATGATTGGAAAACAGTTACTGAAGCAGGTGAAAATATTGAAGGTCTGCAGACAAGAAGCTGTAAGAACTGCGGTTACACCGAAGAAAAGATTATCCCGATGCTTCAGAGAACAACATATACAGCAACCTTCGTTGCAGACGGAAATGTTGTTTCGTATGTTGAATTCCTCAAGGGTACAACCGAAATTACTGAACCCGAAGTTCCGCAGAAAAACAGATACAGCGGAAAATGGGAAGCCTACACGCTTACAGATTCTGATATAGTAATCAATGCCGAATATACACTTATCGACCTTGATGACCTCTCGGGAATAGATTTCGGTAAGAATGCTTCATATAATCCCGCAACAGGTGAGGCAACAATCAGCCTTTATGCTTCATCTGAAGCTGAGAAGATAATTTCTCAGACAAGCAAGAAGATTCCTCTTGATATCGTTCTTGTTGTTGACCAGTCGGGCAGCATGGCAGATAAGCTTGGCGGTAAGATTTCAAAACAGGATGCACTTATTGCATCGGCAAATGATTTTGTAAATTCAGTTTATGCGGATGCATCTGCAAACGGCGTTGATCACAGAATAGCAGTTGTCGGATTCGGTATGGGTAACAAGTCCAACGGATTTGCTTATCCCGCATATCTCAACACCGAAATCCTCACAACAGGCGGTAAACCCGTCAATATGAAGGATGCAAAAGCTTCGGATTATGCATCGGCACTTATGCCTGTTAACGCAGACGGTGCAATCAACGCAAACATTGTCAATGCAATCAATTCAATTGATGCAAACGGCGCAACAGCCGCTGACTTCGGTCTTTCGATGGCTTGCAATGTATTTGCAAACAACACAGATACCGAAGGCAGACAGAGAATAGTTGTATTTATGACAGACGGCGAGCCTACATACAACAGCGGTTATGAAGTTAATGTTGCTAATGCTGCAGTTCAGCAGGCTCATCAGCTTAAGAATACATATGATGCATATGTTTATTCAGTTGGTATTTTTGATGAGACCGAAGCAGATGAATATCTTGTCAAGTTTATGAATCATGTTTCGTCAAACTGCAAGACGGCAAGAAGTGCACCCGGCAACTTTGAAATGGACAGCGATAAGTTCTATTTAACCGTTGATAATACGGATGGACTTTCAGATGTATTTACCGAAATCGTTGTTGAGAATATAACAATGACAACAGATTTTGATAATATTACTCTTATTGATACCGTATCAAAATATTTCGCACTTACATCTCAGCAAGAAAAGGCACTGCGCATTTCCGCAATCGAAAAATTCGGAGTTAAGAATTCCGATATCACGGTAACAAGAAATGAAGACGGTACAACAACAATCGAAATCAAATCAATCCATCCCGAAGAAATCGGTGATAAGTTTGTTGTTTCGCTTGACTTTGCAGTTTCTGCTAACGAAAACGCATCAGTTGCAGGTAACTATGCAACCAATACAGAGGATGCAGGTATTATTGTAGGCGATGCGGAAAATTACGAATGCGTATTCAATGCACCTTCAATCAATATTCCCGCTGACAGAAATACGGTTGTATTCAGAGTCAACGGCGATGTTTATGCAATCAAGTCTGTAACTCCCGGTGGAAAGATAACCGCACCGACAACTGATTTTATCGGTGACTACAAGTTCACAGGTTGGAACATTCCTGCAGGTACGGTTGCAAATCAGCCGAGAACAGAGTTTGATTCAGCTCTTGTTAATCAAGACTGCGTAGTAATCTGGAATACGGATAACGGTTCAGAAACAGTGACATATGCACCCGGAGATGTTGTTGATGTTCCCGATGTTGCACCCGATAAAACCGGAATGGCATTCAGAAGATGGAACGGTGAAGTTCCTGTAACAATGCCTGCAGAAAGCCTTGAATTCACAGCAGTTTACGGTGACCATGAGCATAAGTACACAGCCGAAATCATCAAGGCAGTAACCTGTCTTGAAGACGGCGAAACAAAGTACACATGCTCGATTTGCGAAGGAACATATACCGAAACGGTCAAGTGTGCAGGTGAGCATACATGGAAGGCAATAACCGGTCCTGCAGATAAGAACGGACACACACCTGAAACATTCAAGTGTGAAGCCTGCGGTGTTTCCGATGACAAGACTCTTGAATATATGCTTCTTAACGATGAAGACGGAAACATTATGCAAGAGTTCAACTATGTTGACGAAAACGGAAATGCCTGCCAGCCCGACGGAGAACTGACAATTTCAGTTCCACTTGAAGGATATGAAGGAGCAGATACAGTCAACGTTTACAGACTTAACGGAGACGGAACAAGAACACAATGTGAATCAAGATATGAATACGGTGTTCTTGAGTTTGATACGGACCATTTCAGCACATATATCTTTGAGCCTGTTTATCAGTGTGTAGTTCAGGGTAACCACCCCGACAGCAACAATGACGGCAACTGTGATGTGTGCAGAAAGTGGCTTGGTGTAACTGTGACTTGGGTTGTTGACGGCAAAGAGACAAACGTTAAGGCAAATCCCGGAACAGAACTTGAAGAACCTGCAACACCCGTGAAAGAAGGATATACCTTTGTTGGCTGGACACCTGCCGTTCCTGAATTTGTACCTGAAACAAACGTAACATTTACAGCAGTATTCAAAGTGAATGAATACACGGTAAAATGGGTAGTTGACGGCAAAGAAACAACAGAAACATACGAATACGGCTCAGAAATTACCGTTCCTGTTAAGCCCTCAAAGGACGGCTATTTCTTCTCGGGATGGACACCTTCAGTGCCTTCAAAGATGCCTGCAAAGAACATGACATTCAAAGCAAAGTTTACGGATTACGATGCAAGCAAAATCAAGGTTACGATTGCAACACCCGAAACAAGAACTGTTTCATACAGAGAATCGATTGTTCTTTACGCAAGTGCAAACAATCTTCCTGATGGAGCTAAAATCAAATGGAGCACAGACAGTAATGATGTTTCACTTGAAGTTTCAAGCGACGGAAGAAGATGTACAGTTACATCAGTTTCAAACGGCAATGTTGTAATTTCCGCATATTTAGTTGATGCAAACGGAAATGTTATAACAAATGAAAAAGGTGTTCGTATTGCTGATTATGAGGGAATAACTTCTGAAGTAACATTATGGTCAATGATTTTACATATGTTTAAACAATTGTTTGCTGGCAACCCAATCTTTAAGTATATTTTCCGGGACTTGTTTGATTAAAATAAATAAGCACTCTTGGTGGGATAGCTCACCAAGAGTGCTTTTCCTATATAAATTTTATAACAACACAAAATATTAAAGGTAATTTAAAATAATGAATTGATAAGAAAAACCGCTGAACAACATTATATCGTGTAACGGTATGAAAAACTGAAAACTTAATACAAGTCTAAAAGCCCTTGATATACAACAGTTTTCAAGGGCTTTTAGTTATCTTCTGATACTTTCATATTTATCTTAAAAATCGTGTTTCGACGCCAATTTGACGCCGAGAGATGCGAAAGTGGTAAAGAATATTTGAAAAAGTTTCTTAAATAAGGCAAAATCATTGTACCGACCCTGTAATCATCAAGATTGCAGGGTCTATTTATATGCGGAACTTTACAAGGAATTATTCCAATGAAAATTCCGTCGAATATAGTTATAATATGGAATGGAGTGAAAATTTGGATAGATATGGAGGTGTTAACATCCAAAACTTAACACCTGAAAGTTTGAATGAAGTCTACGCAGAACTGATTGATTTAATCGGTATGGATAACATGCTGATAATTTATACTCATTACAAAGGTCAACAGATAACATATCCGGTTAAGCTTTGGTCAAAGGATTACATAGTCAAGCAGATAAGAAACGAATACAACGGTCATAATGTTGGCGAACTTGCAACAAAATACGGCTATTCAGACCGATGGGTTAGAAAGATTGTTAATAATAAGTGATAAAGGAGCTATAAAAATGGGAAATCATCTTGTTGAAACATTTTCGTTAGGAAAAGTGGTAACCACAAGTGAAAAGATTGTTAAATTATACGAAAAATATCAAGTAAGGGGAAAATATCTTTATAAGCAGTTGGGTAATGTTCTTCCTGTAAGCAAAAGAGTACAAATAGAACTTTCTGACCACTATACTACTGCCTGGATTTGGATTGATAATTTTAGATGGGTAGAGTTTCCGCTAAGTCAAGCAACTAATTTAATTAAAACTCTTCCATCAGGTTTAACTTGGGGTGCAGTGAAATCATCAATTCATTATGAAGTTCAAGATGAAAAATATACAAGTAAAGAGTTTAGAAAAGAAATAGAGAAAGAACTTGAATTTAGCTTGGATAGATTAGGTAATCTTTTGTTGGCAAACCAAGAGGAAATATATAGATTTGTAACCGAAACTAACAGAAACAAAAGTAAAGATGTTGCAGATAAAGATACAATTAAGCAGAACCTTAAAAGACTCGGATTATATAATATAAGCAACATTGATGATTAAGGAGATTTCTGATTATGGCAAATGTTTATGATAAAAAGAAAGAAGAACAGGCAAATAAAGAGCTTAGAAAATATGAAATTAAAGATAAGATTATCAATGCCGTAAATCCTTTAAAGATAATTGGTGATGTATCAAATGCAACAGAAAAAGTTTTTGATAAATTTGGCAGAGTTCTTGATTCGATTTCTAAAAAAACAGATAAGGAGAATAAATAATGGGTTTTTTAGATTTTATATTTGATTTATTTGAGGTGGCTTCTAACAAGGCACAAGAAATGCAAAAAGAAGCTGATAAAATGACGGCTAAGTCAGATGATGAACTTAGAAATGCATATCGCAGTTCAAATTCAAGCACAAGGTATGCAGCAGGTAGTGAATTTAAATCAAGAGTTGAAGCTCAGAAAAGTAATTTAGGTAACAATAAATCTCAACAGCAACTCAAATCTATCGCACAGGATGAATCACGTAGCTTGTCTGAAAGAAAAGCAGCATACGATAAATATCAAGAGAACAAGAATAAGTAATTAACATATCGATATAAAATTTATACCCTTAGTAGTTATGACTGCAAAGCTAACATTTCCTTAATACTGTGACGACCAAAAGACGACGGTAGCGGTGACATAAATAACCGAAACAAGTATGATTAAAATATCAGTTCTCGCCGTCGTAACGAAAATACGAGAGGGCGAAACCCTATGTATATCAACGACTTTCGGGTTTCAAAAGTCCTCTTGGAAATCGTGTAACGGGCTATAACCTGTTCGAGGGTTCGAATCCCTTGCTCTCCGCCAGAAGCCATAAGAACTAAGGTTCTTGTGGCTTTTTTCTTTTGTTTTCACATCAACTAAATATATTCAAACTCCACTTTTGACGACGAAAAGACAATGATAAACCGAGCATAAACATCTCAAAGGTAGCAAGAAAGACATAAATAAATATATGTTATATTCTAAAATCTTTAAATATATTTACATTGAATTATTTTATGATATAATGTCACCAAAGATATTTGAAAAAAGAGTGAGAATCTAAGGTTATGGCACATTATAAATTATCAAACTGATGGCAGAATTTAACTTAAAAAAACACAGATGTTAACCCATCGTAATTTACCCTTGGATGCATTAAAAAGTCTGGTAGAAATGTCAAGGTGTCTCAAGTGAGTAGTGACAATTGACAGTAGAAATGGTGGGTGCTGATGTCCGTAAAAAATTTTCAGGAAGGTAAAGATATGGAGATACAACACGATTCAATGCAAATCCTTTTTATAAGACACGCCGAAACGAATTATAACGATATCGGTGACCGTGATCCGAGCGATGGAGAACTTACCCCAAGCGGTGAACTGCAATGTGTAGATTTAGGTGAAAAACTTAGAGATTTGTCGATTGAAGCATATATTACAAGCTCTCTGCTGCGCAGTTTTAAAACAGCTGTCGGTGTTTGTAATGCAAAAACAGATAAACCTTTGCTTGAAATTTGTCCTGAGCTTGTTGAATGCGGATGCACACCGGGATATTACGGATGCAGTCTTGACAGCCTCAAGGAGCTTTATACGAATGTGGAAATGTGCCCAAAGCTTTTCGGTACGGAAGAATACGAATTCGGTTGCGAAGCTGTAGAAGACAACAACCAAAGAGCGCAGAAGCTTGTTGATTACGTTATAAATACATACGGCTTCGGAAAAAGAGTTGCAGTATTCAGCCATCACGGAATGCTTGAGTATCTCATTCCTACAGCTTTAGGAGTTAAAACTCGCGATTTCTTCTTTGCTCTCGATAATATATCTGTCACAGCGATAGATATATGTAGGGATGGCAGAAAAATCCTGAGATATGTCAATAAATAAGAGGTGCTACTATGTTTGCAAAAATATACAATACTGAAATAAAACCTGATTATAACAATGCAGAGGGCTTCAATAGGTATCTCGGTGATATAATGGCGGAGTATAATCAGTCCATAGAAGAGGGTCTTGATATAGAGAAGCACAAAGCCTTCTTCGAAGAAGTTTCTGCCATGGAAAACGGCGCAGAAAAGGCT
>CALAQQ010000054.1 GCA_937888485.1 uncultured Clostridia bacterium | reverse complement strand
GGAGTCACTCAACAGATTTGAAGGCTACATGATTAACGAAGCCTATGAAGATGTTGATTATGTAAAGGCAGTTGACAAGCCCAATGTAAAAGCCATGCTTGACACCTTCCACATGAACATTGAAGAAGATTCAATGGTTGATGCAATAAAGCTCACGAAAGGTTATCTCGGCTCATTCCACGTCGGCGAAGCAAACAGAAGATGCCCCAATCCCAACGGAAGAATGGACTGGGAGACAATCGGCAAGGCTCTGCGTGATATCAACTATGACGGCTATGTTGTTATGGAGCCGTTTGTTCAGATGGGCGGTCAGGTCGGCAAAGATATTTCAATCTGGCGCGATATGTCCCGTGGAGCAAGCGTTGAAGAACTCGATGCAGATGCCGCCGCTTCGGTTGCATATTTAAGAAAAACATTCTGCAAATAAAAAATAACGGCATCGGAAATCCGATGCCGTTTTCTGTTATATAATTACTGCTTCTTTTCTTTCTTTTTCTTGGGACCTGATACATTGTTGAGCAAGCTTACGCAGCCGATAACAATACCCATAACGATAAATATACCGAGCATACCCTTGCCCATAATAGGTGCTGACTCCTTAAGTCCTTCGGGAGTCCAGTAATCTCTTGTTTCTGCAACTTCTGATATTGCCTCAACTTCTGCAACGGCATCCTCTGCAAGAAGAACGATTTCTTCAGCAACGGGAGCAGTTGTTTCCATAATTGTTGTTGTTTCCATTTCAAATTCCTCCTATCACTGAGCAAGTGCGCCGCCGACAAGCGTGAGAATAAGACCGCCTGCGATAACGGATGCAACCTGACCCGAAACGTTAACGCCGATTGAATGCATGAGAAGGAAGTTCTGATTATCCTCTGCAAGACCCATCTTATGAACAACTCTTGCTGACATGGGGAATGCAGAAATACCTGCCGCACCGATCATGGGGTTAATCTTCTTCTTGCTGAAAAGGTTCATGAGCTTTGCAATCATGATGCCGCCGAAGGTGTCAACGATGAATGCAACAAGACCAAGAATCATGATAAGGATTGTATCAAGCTTGAGGAAATCCTCTGCAACCATCTTTGATGCGATTGTGAAGCCGAGGAAGATTGTAATGAGGTTTGCAAGAACATTCTGCGCTGTTTCTGAAAGCGAGTTA
This sequence comes from uncultured Clostridia bacterium, assembly GCA_937888485.1. Classification (GTDB taxonomy): domain Bacteria; phylum Bacillota; class Clostridia; order Oscillospirales; family Acutalibacteraceae; genus CAG-177. Next base: position 18,444 of record CALAQQ010000054.1, on the reverse strand, counting down.
AGAACGCCGCATTCTCTGATAAGGTTACCAAACATAAGGAAACCGATAAGTGCAGTTGCATCGGGTGCAACCATACCAACGATGATTGTTACAACGATGGGGAAGAGAATCTTTGTAAGCTTTGAAACCTTTTTGCCCGTGTAATTCATACGGATAAGACGCTCTTTCTTTGTTGTGCAGAGCTTGATAATGGGAGGCTGAACGATGGGAACGAGAGCCATATATGAATATGCCGCAACCATGATAGCCGCCGTATAGTTTGAGTTAAGCATATTTGCAACGAAGATTGATGTGGGGCCGTCTGCCGCACCGATGATTGCGATTGAAGCCGCATCCTTGAGTTCGAAACCGAAAACTGATGAAAGGCAAAGAGTAAAGAAAATACCGAACTGAGCTGCTGCACCGAAAATCATAAGCTTCGGATTTGTCAGAACAGGCTCAAAGTCAATCATTGCGCCGATACCGATGAACAGGATAAGCGGAAAAAGCTCGTGGCTGTCGATACCGATTTCAAAAAGGAAATCAATAACGCCTCTTACGCCTGAAGCTGCTTCGCCTTCCGCTACGGGAGGTATGGGCAGGTTAACGAGGATTGCGCCAAAGCCCATGGGAAGAAGAAGAGTAGGTTCCATTTCTTTTTTGATTGCGAGAAAAATCAGCAATCCGCCGATTACCCACATGATGACCTGTTTGGGGTCAATGAACTGTAAATTTCCAAAAATGTCTGTTGCGATGCCAATGATAAAATCCATTTTGAAAATCCTTCCTTTCATAAAATCAAATCGGAGTTATTCTATCATTTTGTTTATGAAAATTCAAGCAAAATTACAAACTTTTTCAACAATTTTTTCATACCGTAAAGAACAAAAAACAGCAGAGCAAATCTGCTGTTATCATTTTGCATATAAATACATCACAAAAATGCGAAAAAACGCTGTTTTGTAGTGCAAATCTACGAATTTTTGCAAGATTTGAAAATAACACTTGCAAAATCGCCGTGTATATTATAGAATATACAGGATTTGATTTTATCATCGGAGGTTATAGAAATGAACATTCAGAGTTTATCCCGTGAACAGCTTCAGGAAAGACTTTCAGCTCTCACGGAAAAATATAACGAATATAAGTCAATGGGTCTTGCACTTGATATGTCAAGAGGCAAACCCGGTGCAGACCAGCTTGAAATAACTAACGATATGCTTGATCCCGCACTTCTCGGAAATTACAAAGCATCAAACGGCTTCGACGTTCGTAACTACGGCATTCTTGACGGTATTCCCGAATGCAAGAAGCTTTTCTCGGAAATTCTTGACGTTGCTCCCGAAAATCTTATCGTTTTCGGTAATGCAAGCCTTACCATTATGTATGACTATATTGCACAGTGCATGATTTTCGGTGCAGGTGCAGAACCCTGGGCGGCTCAGAAAGGAATCAAGTTCCTCTGCCCCGTTCCCGGTTATGACAGACATTTCTCAATTCTCGAGCACTTCGGAATTGAAATGGTCAATATCCCCACAAACGAAAACGGTCCCGACATGGATATGATTGATGAACTCATCAAGGATGAAAAAGTCAAGGGTATCATCTGCGTTCCCATGTATTCAAATCCCTCGGGAACAACCTATTCCGATGAAACAGTCCGCCGTTTCGCATCTCTCAAGCCTGCCGCAAAGGATTTCAGAGTTATCTGGGACAACGCATACTGCATTCATCACGTAAACGATACTCACGACAAGCTTCTCAACATATTTGAAGCTTGCAAAGAAACAGGCAACGAGGATTATTTCATTGAAGTTACTTCAACATCAAAGGTAACCTTCCCCGGCGCAGGTATTTCAGTTCTTGCCGCTTCATATGCTAATATCAAAGCAGTCAAGAGCAGAATGACAATCCAGACAATCGGTTACGATAAAATAAATCAGCTTCGTCACGTTAATTATCTTAAGGACAGAGCAGGCGTTGAAGCTCATATGGATAAGCATGCCGCTATTCTCAAGCCCAAGTTTGATGCTGTTCTTGATGCATTTGAAAAGAATCTTGCAGGCAAGGGCATTGCTTCCTGGACAAATCCCAACGGCGGTTACTTTATCAGCCTTGATGTTTATGAAGGCTGTGCAAAAAGAACGGTTGCTCTCTGCAAGGAAGCAGGCGTTACTCTCACAGGCGCAGGCGCAACCTTCCCCTACGGTAAAGACCCCGAAGATAAAAATATCCGCATTGCCCCCACCTTCCCGTCAAGGGACGAACTCTGCAAGGCGGTTGAGATTCTTTGTCTCTGCGTTGAAATTTCCGCAATTGAAAAGATTCTCGGTTAAATTCCCATTTTTTCAAAGAAGCTCTCTGAGCTTATACCCTCAGGTCTGTTATATCTGCCGAGCCCGATAATTGATTCGGGTTCGGCTTTTTTTATTATGTTGACTCTTTCCTCGCAGGTAAGAGTCATTTTAAAACCGCATTCCCTCAATATTTGTGTACTTTCGGGGCTGAAACTGCCGAAAGGAAATGCAAAGGCGGTCGGGTTTTTGCCCGTATTATTTATCATCGCTGTTTTCATTTTTGACACATCGGAGCATAAAAATTCACGGTATGCTTCAAATGTTTCTCCTTTTTTCTTTTTTATGCCCGAACGACCGCCTGTATTCTTGTGCAAATCAAAAGAATGGCTTTCAATTTCAATTGTATTGCCGTCGGATATTTCTTTTATTTGTTGCCAATTGAGATAAGAATAATTAAGATTATGGTCATTGATTTCGGTGTAATAATCGGCAAGTGCACCGACAACAAAACCGACCGCCGTAAAGCCGTATTTTTGAAGTAACGGCATGGCATATTCATAAAGAGTTTCCTGACCGTCATCAAAGGTTATGAGTATCGCTTTTTGGGGGATATCCCCCTCCCCTTGCGAAAAATCAATAAGCTGTTTAACCGTAACTGATTGATATCCCTTTGATTTGAGAAGCTGCAAATCCTTTTCGAAGCTCTCAACTGTCAGAACATATTTCCCCGATATTGCGGGGTTCTTCGTCAGCTGATGATACATAACAACAGGCAGCTTTCTTTCGTTTTCGTCAAGAGTTAACGAAACGGGCAGCACATTAACGGCGGTACATATCAGAATCAGCAAAACCGCCGGTATAATCAATATTGTTCTGCTCAGTTTTATAACCATAAAACACACCTCATTGAAATATATTTCGAGGAAAATAATATTAGAAGAGCAAATCGGTATAAAATATCATTAAAATTATTTAATAATATTGAAATCTGACGGATTTTGCATTATATTAGGAAATGAAAAGATTTTTCGGAGGTAAAAATTATGACTGTTTTTAATTTTATTTCCCTTCTCGGCGGTCTTGCTCTCTTCCTTTTCGGAATGAGCACAATGTCGGGAGGTCTTGAAAAAACCGCAGGCGGTAAGCTCGAAAAAATCCTTAGAGTAATGACTGACAGACCCATAAAAGCTTTGTTTCTCGGCGTTGTTATAACCGCAACAATTCAGTCATCATCGGCTGTTACTGTTATGCTGGTCGGTCTTGTTAACTCGGGTATAATGCAGCTCGGACAATCCGTCGGCGTTATTATGGGTTCCAATATCGGAACAACTGTTACGGCATGGATACTCAGCCTTGCAGGTATCGAGAGCGACAATTTCTTTGTAAGCCTTCTTAAGCCATCTAACTTCTCACCTATAATTGCGTTTATCGGAATTCTGCTGGTTATGGTTTCCAAAAAAGAGCGGCTTAAAGATATCGGCGGAATCTGCCTCGGATTTGCCGTTCTCATGTTCGGCATGGAAATGATGAGCGATTCCATGGAACCTCTTTCCGAAATGCAGGAATTCCGTGACCTTATGGTAATGTTCAACAATCCCCTTCTCGGTCTGCTTATAGGTATTGTAATGACAGCCATTATTCAGAGTTCGTCTGCAACCATTGGTATATTGCAGGCTCTTTCTCTTACGGGTGCGCTTTCATATTCAATGGCAATCCCCATCATCATGGGTCAGAATATCGGCACTTGCGTTACCGCTCTTATTTCCAGCATAGGAGTCAGCAAAAATGCAAAAAGAGTTGCCGCAATTCACGTTTATTTCAATCTTATCGGCTCAGCAATTCTTCTTGGTCTGTTTTATGGAATAAATGTGATTTTTGATCTCGCATTTGCCGACTCCGCCATCAATCCCGCAGGCATAGCAATTGTTCACAGCATATTCAACCTTGCAACGACTACGCTTCTCTTCCCCTTCTCAAAGCTGCTTGAAAAACTTGCAGTCAAAACAATTAAAGATAAAGAAAACGAAGAAAAGCAGACCTTCATTGACGAAAGACTGCTTCTCACTCCCGCAATTGCCGTTTCCGAATGCCGTAACCATGCTGTTAAAATGGCAAAGCTTGCGATTGACACAATTCTGAATTCAATTTCGGTCATTGACAGATATGATGATAAAACCGCGAAAAATATTATAGAAAACGAAAAAAAGCTTGACGAATATGAGGATAAACTCGGCTCGTTCCTTGTTAAGGTTTCAAGTCATGATTTATCCAACGATGACAGCAACACCGTCGCTTTGCTTCTTCATGCGATAGGCGATTTTGAAAGAATCGGCGACCATGCGGTTAATATAATGAAGGTTGCAAAAGAGATAAGCGACAAAGAAATCTATTTTTCCGAAAGTGCAACATCTGAGCTTAAAATTGTTGCAAACGCAATCAGAGAAATCCTTGATATAACAGTAACCGCTTTTTCTCAGGGCAGCATGGAATATGCTCTTGAGGTTGAACCTCTTGAGCAGGTTATTGACGGACTTCTCTCCAAAATAAAGAGCAGACATATCAACCGCCTTACCGGCGGCAACTGCACAATCGAGCTCGGTTTTGTTCTTTCAGACCTTATAACAAATTACGAAAGAGTTTCCGACCATTGCTCGAATATAGCAGTTTCTCTTATTCAGCTCAGTAACTCGGAATTCAACGCTCATAAATATCTTAATAACTACAAGCTTTCGGGCAGTACGGAATTTACCGAAAAATTCGAAAATTATAAAAGCAAATATTGTTTACCTTAAAAAATTAAAGCCGTCGGATGAAAAAATCCGGCGACTTTTTTGTTTGTTTTATAATTTTGATGCAAGGTAAGCAGCACCGAGTTTATTTGCGTCATTACCCATAAGCGCTTTAACAACTTTGACCTTTCCGAAACTCGGCATAAGCTCTTTCTGCAGACGTTTATTGACCTCATCGGTGATGTATGCTTCATTCATAATTCCGCCGCCTGCAACAACAAGCGAGGGGTTGAAAATATAAACAATACTCTTTAATCCGATAACGATTTCATCAATCCAATTATCAATAACACCACGGATTTCGGGGTTATCAAACTCCGCAAAAATTTCTCTGCCGTTCATGTTTCTGCCTGTTTTTTCGGCAACATCTCCGACAAGTGCTTTTGCCGATGCATAAGCCTCATAGCAGCCTTTGCCGCCGCAGGTGCAGCTTCTGCCGCCTGCGTGAGTTATGATATGACCGAATTCCCCTGCGGAAAATGATGCACCCGTAAACAGCTTGTTATCAAGATAAACCGCGCCGCCTATTCCCGTGCCGTATGTAAGGCAGATAAAACTGTCAACACCCTTTGCCGCACCGAATATTGCTTCACCGATTGCGGCGGAATTGACATCGTTTTCAACCGCCGTGGGAATACCGGTTTCTGCTTCGATTATCTCTTTTATCTTTGTGCCCGTATAACCGGGAATGCTGTCGGTTGCAAAAATTATTTCACCCTTGATACTGTTGACCTGACCTGCGGTTGAAATGCCTATGCGGTCGATTCCGTCACAGCTTTTTATGATTTCAACGACACGCTCAATTATCCTTTTTCCGCCTTCATTGGCGTTGGTGGAAATTGATTTTTTCTCGGTCAGATTGAAATTTTCATCACAGAATGCATATTTGATTTCCGTTCCGCCGATATCAAATGCAAGGATTTTCATCTGATTTCCTCCGATAAAACACAAGGGACGACAAACATCGTCCCTTAAAATTATTTTTTGGACTCTTCCAATGCTTTTACAAAACGTTTTGTGATATCCATAGGTCTTGTGATAGCTGTGCCGACAACAGCCGCATGTGCGCCGCTTTCAAAAGCCTTCACAAGCTCATCGGGTGCCCAGATACCGCCTTCGGCAATAACAGTCGCACCGAGTTCTTCCTTATAACGCTTCATAAGGGTAAAATCGGGCAGAGAAGTACCTTTGGTATAGGGAGTGTAGCCACTCATTGTTGTTCCGAGAAGGTCAAAACCAAGTTCGAGCGCAAGCTTGCCTTCTTCAAAGCATGAAGTATCAGCCATGAAAAGCTGGTCAGGATATTTCGCACGCACTTCTTTGAAAAAGTCTTCAAATGTAACACCATTCGGTCTGAGTCTGTTTGTTGCATCAACCGCAATGATATCACAGCCGATTTCAACAAGTGCATCAACCTCTTTCATCGTCGGAGTGATGTAAACATCGCTGTCGTCATACACTTCCTTGATGATTCCGATAATCGGAAGGTCAACTCTTTCTCTGATAGCGAGAATGTCAACAACAGTATTTGCTCTTATTCCCACGGCACCGCCGAGGAATGCAGCATAAGCCATTTTGCTCATTATGTAGCTGTCATATAACGGCTCTGTTGACAATGCTTGACAGGAAACGATGAGTCCGCCTTCGATTTGTTTGAGTATTTCGTTATTATTTTTCTTTTCCATGTTTGCGATTATATCACAAATTCTCCATAAATTCAACAGATAATTGCTCATTTTTGTTGAAAATAATAAATATATTTATATATATAGTATTATTTACAATTTGTTCATAAATTAAACACTATATTTTGATATTATATGATAGATTTATTATGATATATAGTATAAATTAAACGGAGGATAAGAGATGAAAGACCCTATTCTTTACAGAATTATAAGACGACCCCTCAGAGCAATTTTTATGGCAATATACAAACCCACAATCATAGGAGAAAACAAAATCCCTCAAACAGGCAGAGTCATCCTTGCCGGAAACCACACAAACTATTTTGACTGCATTCTTATCGGCTGTGCAACCAAAAGATGCGTGCTTTATCTCGCAAAGGACGAACTTATGAAAGGTCCCTTGAAAATTATCTTCAAAAACATGGGTATTATCCCCGTTAACAGAAGAACAAAGGATAAAGCTGCCCTTGAAACAGCAATTCAGTATCTTAATGATGAAAAACTCATAGGCATTTTCCCCGAAGGAACAATAAACCGCACGGAAGATATCATAATGCCGTTCAAATTCGGTGCTGTCAAAATGGCAAGGGATACAAAAACTCCTATTATCCCCTTTGTTATTACAGGTAAATACAAAGCATTTAAGAAAAGCGTAAAAATTCAGTTTATGGAACCCATTACTGTTTCAGATGACCTTGAAGAAGCAAACAACAAACTTATGGATATCGTTTCGAACGAACTTATGAAAGCAGGTATCACAAAATGAGCAGACAGGATAACAACAGACCCGAAAACAAAGAAACGGGCTATAAATTACTTACTCCGCTGATGCGACCTTTATTCAGATTTTATTATAACCCCACAATAATCGGTGCCGAAAATATTCCGAACGAAGGCTCAATCATAATTGCAGGCAACCACAAGCACGTTTTTGACCAGTGTCTCACAATTATGGCAACTAAAAGAGTTATTCACTATATGGCAAAAAAAGAATATTTTGAAGGCGCTCTTGCACCGTTCTTCCGTCTTGTGGGATGCATTCCCGTTGACCGTTCAAGAAAAGATTTTTCGAGTGCAAAATCCGCACTCACCGTTCTTAAAGATAACGGTGCAATCGGAATTTTCCCCGAGGGAACAAGAAACAAAACCGACAAATTCATGCTTCCGTTAAAGCACGGTGCGGTATCAATGGCAAAGAAAACCGATGCTTACATAGTTCCCTTCGGTCTTACGGGTGAATATAAATTCCGCAGTAAAGACCTGCAGGTTATATTCGGAAAACCTTTTAAAGTCGGAGATATGACCATTGAAGAAGCAAACAAAAAACTTCATGACGAAATCGAAAGGCTTATGCTTGAAAGCCTCGGAATTCCTGCGGATGAAGTCCGCAAAGATGCATAGGAGATTCAAAATATGAGAATAGGTATGGACGTCGGTTCAACAACCCTCAAATGCGTTGCAATCGACAATGATAATAACATAAAATACAAAGCTTACGAAAGACACTATTCAAAAATCGCTGAAAAAAGTGCGGAAATGCTCTCGGAAATAGTAAAGCTTAACCCTGAATTTGCAAACGCTTCTCTTACTGTTTCAGGTTCGGCAGGTATGGGTTTTGCAAACGCACTCGGTCTTGATTTTATTCAGGAGGTTTATGCTTCAAGAATAAGCGTTTCAAGACTCCTTCCCGGAACAGATGCCGTTATTGAGCTTGGCGGTGAAGACGCAAAAATTCTTTTCTTCACTAACGGCGTTGAAGTCAGAATGAACGGTTCATGCGCCGGCGGTACAGGTGCTTTCATCGACCAGATGGCTTCACTTCTCAATGTATCACCAACAGACATGAACACTCTTGCTGAAAGCCACGAAAAGATTTATTCAATTGCTTCAAGATGCGGCGTTTTTGCAAAGTCGGATATTCAGCCCCTTCTTAATCAGGGCGCAAGAAAGAACGACATTGCCGCAAGTATTTTTACAGCAGTTGTTAACCAGACCGTTGCAGGTCTTTCACAGGGCAGAAAAATCGAAGGCAACGTTGTATATCTCGGCGGCCCTCTTTATTTCCTCTCACAGCTCCGTGAGGCTTTTGATAAAGGTCTCGGAGTTAAAGGTGTATGCCCTGAAAACGGACTTTATTTCGTCGCTCTCGGTGCTGCTTTTTCATCCGACGGTAATCCAATTGACATAAAAGAAGTAACCGAAAAAATCAAAAATGCAAAAGAAAGCGGCGAATACCTCGGCGCAAATCCCCTTTTTACAGACAAAAAGGAATATGAGGAATTTGCGGCACGCCATGCAAAGGCTTTTGTTGAAGAAAACTGCCCCATCACCAAGGGCGAAGAAGTCTGCATCGGAATCGACGCAGGTTCAACAACAGTCAAAGCGGCTGTCATCAATAAAGAAGGAAAAATCATTTGCAGCAAATACACTCCCAACAGCGGCGACCCCGTTTCTCTTATCAGAGATTTTCTTGAATATTTTTACGAAAACTATCCCGATGCAAAAGTTGTTTCAAGCGCTGTAACAGGCTATGGTGAAGAGATTATCAAAAACGCTTTCGGCATTGATATCGGTCTCGTTGAAACCGTTGCTCATTTCACAGCCGCAAAGAGATTCAAGCCCGACGTTGATTTCATCATCGACATCGGCGGTCAGGATATCAAATGCTTCAAAATCAGAAACAACGCAATCGACAACATCTTCCTCAACGAAGCGTGTTCTTCTGGATGCGGTTCCTTCCTTCAGACCTTTGCCGCCGCATGGGGCTACGGAATTGACCAATTCTCAAAGCTCGGTCTTTTTGCAGACAGACCCGTTGACCTCGGTTCACGCTGCACCGTTTTCATGAACTCCTCTGTTAAGCAAGCTCAGAAAGACGGCGCATCAATCGAGAATATTTCCGCAGGTCTTTCAATCAGCGTTGTTAAAAATGCAATTTATAAGGTTATCCGCGCTGCAAGCGCAGATGAACTCGGAAAGAACATTGTTGTTCAGGGCGGAACATTCCTCAACGATGCCGTTCTCCGTGCATTTGAGCAGGAAATCGGCAGAGACGTTGTAAGACCTGTTATTTCGGGCATTATGGGTGCATACGGCGCAGCTCTCTACGCAATGGAAAGAAAACCCAAAAAGAGCACTATCATCACTGCTGAAGAACTCAAAGTGTTTGAACATAAAGTAAAAGCCGTTACCTGCGGAAAGTGCAGTAATAACTGCCGTCTTACCGTCAATACATTCAGTTCAGGCAGAAGTTTTATAGGCGGAAATCGTTGCAGCAAGCCTCTTGCAAAGGCTAACATAAACAGTGGCGACAACATGTTTGACTATAAGCGCGAACTTCTTTCAGGTTATAAACCCGTAACCGGAAAAAGACCCACAATTGGTCTTCCCATGGGTCTTAATATTTTTGAGCTTCTCCCCTTCTGGCATAAGTTCTTCACTGAACTCGGCTTCGGAATTGCTCTTTCGCCCAAGTCAACAAGAGACCTTTACGTTCTCGGTCAGCATACAATCCCCTCGGATACCGTATGCTATCCCGCAAAGCTTCTTCACGGTCACATTGAAGCACTTCTCAATGACGGCGTTGAACATATTTTCTATCCCTGCATGACGTATAACCTTGATGAAAATCTCGGTGATAACAACTACAACTGCCCCGTTGTTGCATATTACCCCGAAGTTATCCGTTCAAATGTCGGCAGACTCAAGGACATCAACTTCATGTGCGACTATGTCGGTCTTCACAGACCCAAGGATTTTGTTAAGAAGATTCACGGAATCCTTTCGGGATATTTCGGAGATATAAGCCTTTCAGAGGTTAAATCCGCATCAAAGAAAGCATATGATGAATATTATTCATTCATGAAAAAAATCCATCTCAAGGGAATGGAATTCATGAAAGAAGCAAAGAAAAATGACAGACCCGTTATCGTTCTTTGCGGCAGACCCTATCACCTTGATGAGGAAATCAACCACGGTATAGATAAGCTTATCTGCGAATGCGGTGCAACGGTTATAACAGAAGACAGTGTAAGTCCTCTTGTTGAAAAATTCCCGACCACTGTTCTCAATCAGTGGACATATCATTCAAGACTTTATGCAGCCGCAAAATATGTTGCAAAGGCAAACGATAAAGACCTTAATGTTGTTCAGCTTGTTTCATTCGGATGCGGCGTAGATGCCATCACAACAGACGAAATGAGAACAATTCTTGAGGCAGACGGCAAAATTTATACCCAGATTAAGATAGACGAAATTTCAAACCCCGGCGCAGTTAAAATCAGACTCAGAAGCCTGTTTGCCGCAACAGGAAGATAAGGAGGCGTTAAGAATGAAAAAGAAAATCGATACAGACAGAGTTGAATTTACCAAAGACATGATGGACTATACAATTCTTGCGCCCAACATGCTTGAAATTCATTTCAGTCTTCTCATTAACATTTTCGGTCAGTACGGCTATAAAACAGAGCTTCTTAAAAACGACGGAAGAACGGTTGTTGATGAAGGTCTTAAGTATGTTCATAACGACACCTGCTACCCTGCTCTTCTCGTTATCGGTCAGCTTATCGACGCTCTCAATTCCGGTAAATACGATCCCGATAAAACAGCTCTTATGATTACTCAGTCGGGCGGCGGCTGCAGAGCATCAAACTATATTCATCTTCTCAGAAAGGCTCTTAAGAAAGCGGGTTATCCTCAGATTCCCGTTATTTCGCTCAATCTTTCGGGTCTTGAGAAAAACAGCGGTTTCAAAATCAGACTTTCCATGGCTCTCAAAATGCTTTCTGCAGTTATATACGGCGACCTTATCATGCTCCTTAAAAATCAGGTTGAGCCTTATGAAGTCAATGAAGGTGACGCAAAAAGACTCACACAAAAATGGATTGACGACATCAGCGCAGACCTCAAGAGAGGCAAGGGTTATTCCTATTTTGAAATTAAGAAAACCCTTCCCAAAATCACAAAGACTTTTGCAGAAATTCCCGTTAAGAATATCAAGAAAACAAAGGTCGGCGTTGTCGGCGAAATATATGTTAAGTATTCACCTCTTGCAAATAACAACCTTGAAGAATTTTTATTTGAACAAGGCTGCGAAGTTATGGTTCCCGGTCTTCTCGGTTTCATCAACTTCAAGGTTGACAACAGACTCGAAGACATAAAGCTTTACGGCGGAAATCCTTTCAAGAAACTTGCAATGAGATTTGCAATGTGGTATCTTGCAAACACCGAAAAATGCCTCAATGATGCTGCTGCGGCTTACGGCAACTTCTCCGTTCCCGCACCCTATGCTCATATTAAGGAAATATGCACAAAAATTATCGGACCCGGATGCAAAATGGGCGAAGGCTGGCTTCTTACCGCTGAAATGATGGAGCTTATCGAAAGCGGTTACGGCAACATCGTGTGCGCTCAGCCTTTCGGTTGTCTTCCCAATCATATTGTTGGCAAAGGCATGATAAGAAAGCTCAAGGAAATGTATCCTCAGTCAAATATTGTTCCCATTGACTATGACCCCGGTGCAACAAAGGTTAATCAGGAAAACAGAATTCGCCTTATGCTTGCTGTTGCAAACGAAAATAAGGAAACTGTCGAATCGGCAAACTGAGATGGTCAGTTCGGAGGATTATGATATGAATGAACCAAAAGCATATTTAAAATACAGACCCAGACTGGATTGGCTTTTCAGAAAACTCTTCAGACCGACCATTATAGGCGCAGAAAACATTCCGAATGAAGGAAGAATAATTATAGCCGGCAACCACACCCATTTCATGGACTGCATTACTGTTGCCTGTTCAACAAAGAGAGTTGTTCACTTCCTCGGAAAGAGCGAACTTCTTGAAGCTCCGTGGAAACCTTTCTTCCAGCCCTTCGGTCTTATTCCCGTACACAGAGGTCAGAGAGATAAAGCTGCTCTTTCATCGGCTGTTGAAGTTCTGATGGATGATAAGGTTATCGGTATTTTCCCCGAAGGAAAGGTTAAGCTCAAATCCGAGGCTCAGTATACTGTAACACCATTCAAATTCGGTGCAGTTAAAATGGCATACACCACTGATTCAAGAATTGTTCCGTTTTCAATAACTGGAAAATATAAAATGTTCAGAAAGAGCATTAAGATTCAATTCTTTGAGCCTATTACGATTTCCGATGATCTTGAAGCGGAAAACGAAAGACTCACCAATATCGTTGCACACGGAATAACGGATAATCCCGTTTTTGTTAAACAAAATTAATCAATCAAAGCAACCGTATGCATTGCCACACGGTTGCTTTTAATCAGAAAAATAGCACGGTGATAAAAATGAAATTTTTTGAAAAATCAAAAAAACTTGATAATGTATGCTATGACATAAGAGGCCCCGTCATGGACGAGGCTAATCGCATGGAAGCTAACGGAATGGAAATTCTCAAGCTCAACATCGGTAACCCTGCTCCTTTCGGATTCAATGCACCCGACGAAATCGTTGTTGATATGATTTATAACCTTCGTCATTCGGAAGGATATTCCGAATCTAAGGGCCTTTTTGCCGCAAGAAAGGCAATCATGCAGTATTGTCAGCTTAAAGGTATTCCGAACGTTGGAGTTAATGATATTTATACGGGAAACGGAGTCAGCGAGCTTATTATGATGTCCATGCAGGGACTTCTTGATACAGGTGACGAAATTCTCGTTCCCATGCCGGACTATCCTTTATGGACTGCCGCAATCACTCTTGCAGGCGGTAAAGCAGTCCATTATCTCTGCGATGAAAAAGCGGACTGGAATCCCGATATTGATGACATGAGAAAAAAGATAACAGCTAACACCAAGGGCATTGTTGTTATAAACCCCAACAATCCTACCGGTGCGCTTTATTCAAAAGATGTTCTGGAACAGATTGTTCAGCTTGCCCGCGAAAACGGACTCATTCTTTTTGCCGATGAAATATATGACCGTCTTGTCCTTGACGGTGAAAAACATATCGCTCTTGCATCTCTTGCTCCCGATTTGCTGACTGTCAGCTTTAACGGACTTTCAAAATCGCATAAGGTTGCAGGTTACAGAAGCGGCTGGATGTGTCTTGCAGGTGAAAAGAGCCATGCAAAAGGATATATCGAAGGACTCAACCTTCTTTCGTCGATGCGACTTTGTTCGAACGTACCCGCTCAGAGTGTAATTCAGACTGCTCTCGGAGGCATTCAGACAGGTGAAGCTCTTCTTCAGCCGGGCGGAAGAATTTATGAACAGAGAAACTTTATTTATGAAGCGCTTAACAACATTCCCGGAATTAGCGCTGTTAAACCGAAAGCTGCATTTTATATTTTCCCGAAGATTGATGTTAAGAAATATAATATTACCGATGACCAAAAGTTTACCCTTGACCTTCTTAAATCGAAGAAAATTCTTCTGACATGCGGAACGGGATTCAATTGGAACGAACCCGATCATTTCAGAATTGTATTCCTTCCAGACCTCAGAGTTCTTGAAGATGCAGTTGAAAAGCTCGCCGATTTCCTTGACGGTTACAGACAATAAATCAAAAAAGTAGGGATTCTATGAAAAAACCATTCGGCGGTCTGACTGCAAACACACTGAAAATTATTGCAGTTGTATTTATGGTGCTTGACCATCTGTGGGGAACAATTGTTTCGGGAAACGATTGGATGACATATCTCGGAAGACTAACCTTTCCGATTTTTGCCTTTCTCATTTCCGAAGGATTTCTTCACACTTCAAACGTTAAGAAATATATCCTCCGACTTCTCGGATTTGCACTTGTCTCGGAAATTCCGTTCAATTTTTTCTATGGCGGAAACTGGTTTTATCCCTATCATCAGAATGTTATGTTCACCCTGCTTCTCGGTCTTCTTGCAATAGCTGTTATCGATAGAGCAAAAAAAGATAAAAAAGCAAAATCCGTTCTTCTTCTCATTCCGATTTCGCTCGCTTCATTTATCGGATTTCCCGATTACGGATTCTGGGGTTATCTGACTGTTATAGCCTTTTATCTTTTCAGAGGATTCCGTTTTGCCCCGGTGCTTCAGCTCATTGCAATGATTCTGTTTCATTTTGTTCTTCCCGAAGGACAGAATATTGTTTTTGAACTTTTCGAAAGGACATTTGAAGTACCGATTCAGGGATTTGCAGTTTTCGCTCTCATTCCCATATGGCTTTATAACGGCAAAAAAGGAAAAGGCGGTAAAATCCTTCAGTACGGATTCTACGCCTTCTATCCCGTGCACATGATAATTCTTTACTTAATCAGATATTTCTTCTTATAAAAAAAGGGCTGTCTTTCGACAGCCCTTAATTATTTTATCCAGCAATCATGGAAATTATGTTTAAGAAGATTTTTGCTACCTTGTTGAGACCAATAAGAACATCGCCGAGAATAAGCATAACTTTTGCATTAACGGTATCAATGCCTGCATCCTCTGCAAAATCGTCGTGGTCAAGTGCAAACTGGCTTACGGTTACAACCTCTGTTTCAAAGTTCCAGGGATCATCTTCCTTAACGGTAATCATTCTGCAACCTCTTACGATTTCGTTACCGTATGAGTTATAAGTTGCGCCGGGAGTGTTGATAATCTTAACACCGTCAAGCTCTGTTGTGTAGGTGTTGAGGTGGTCGTGACCTGAGAATACTGCAAGAACATCCTTCTGTGCAACCATTGCTTCAAACTGACCGTGATTCTTTTCACTGGGGCAAGGGAATTCAAAAAGGAAACCGTCCTGAATATTCTGGATCTTGGGGAAGAATGAATAAATCTTGCCGTTTGCTTTGGGGGTAAGTGCACCGAGATCAACTGCAGATTCATGGAAAAGTGCATCGTAAACTTCACCGACAACGATGTGCTGGAATGCAAAAGAAGGAACCTTGCCGCCTGCAAGAACTTCAAGAGCCTTGCTTCTTTGCTGATACCACTCAATCTGGTCTTCTCTTACGCAGTCATAGATACCAAGATCATTGCCGTTTTCATCGATATAGTGTGAGCCTGAGTCGAACATCCAGAGATTGAACTTAATTCTTGTTCTGTCTGAACTCATAACAGGAAGGTTGTGTGTTCCTGTTCCGTGAAGATCGGGAACCTCATCATATGCAAGGCAGTAGCCATTGCCGTAATTCTTGTACATGGAAAGAAGCTCATCATTTTCAACACCCTGCTCACGGTCATGGTTACCGAAAACAAGAGTGAAATATGTTTCATTTTCAACAAAAACATTGCAAAGTTCTTCAATTGCATCTGCCTTTGTATCTTCTTCACCAACTGTGTTATCGCCGCCGAGAACAACGATATCGGGCTGATATTCCTTAAGAGCTGCATCGATAAATTTGAGCATGGTTTCACTTGCAGGATATCCGTCCTGGCAGTCGCAAAGGTGCATGATTTTGAATTCACCGTTCTCATCAAACTTAAGGGGAATAAGCTCAAAAGCCGAAGCTGAAATTGCACAAGTGCTTAAAACAAGCATAAGTGCGAGTACGATTGAAACTAATTTTTTCATTTCAATACCTCCATATAATTTTAATGCTTATATTCTATAACAAAATCATTCCAAAGTCAACCATTTATATTGACAAAGGTTTACATTTGTGTATAATAATTTAGGAGTTATTCTCATATTTGAGGTGATAATTTGAAAACATATAATACACATCAGCGAAAGGCTCTTATTGATTTTTTGCAGTCAAACAGCGATAAAGCTTTCACAATTGAAGAAATCGTAAGCGGTATGAGTGAAAGCGAAATCAGCCAGAGCACAACATACAGACTCATGACAAAGCTTGTTGAAGACGGTCTTGTTCACCGCTCTGTCAAAGGCAACAGCAGAAGCTTTCTTTATCAGTATATAAACAATGAAAAATGTGAAGGTCATCTTCATATGAAATGTACCGACTGCGGTAAGGTTTACCATCTTGACCACGATGTTACGGCACTTATTCAGAACGATATCATGAAAAACACCGCTTTTGAAATAGACAGTCACACCGTTTTACTCGGCAAGTGCAACACCTGCAAATAAACCCGGAGGAAATATTAATGAAAAAAATTGTTTCAATTATTCTTTGCACCGTTTTATGCACGGCTTTTATGTGTTCATGCGGAAATAATACTGCAAACGATGACGGACTCAAAATAGTCTGCACTGCCTTTCCGCAGTATGACTATGTTAAAAATATTCTTGGCACGGAAGAAGGAGTTTCACTTCTTCTTGACGACGGCGCTGACCTTCACAGCTATGAACCCACAGCAACAGATATCATTGAAATTGCCTCAGCTGATTTATTCATTTATACAGGAGGTGTTTCCGATTCATGGGTTGAGGGAACACTCAAATCTGCAAACTCTGACAGCTTAAAAGCTGTTGCACTTATGGATATGGTTGAAACATATGATGTTGATTATGTTGCCGGAATGGAAAAAGAACATAACCACAACCATGAAGGAGAGCACGAAAAGGACGAGCATATCTGGCTCTCACTTCGCAATTCAGCCAAAATAACACAAACTCTTTGTGACATAATTTGTGAAACAGATTCTGCAAATGCAGAAAAATACAAAGCAAATGCAGAAAAATATATAAATTCACTCAACGGGCTTGACGGTGATTATAAATCCGTTATTGAAACAGCGAAGAGAAAAACCCTGCTTTTTGCAGACCGTTTCCCCTTCCGATATCTTGTTGAAGATTATTCACTTGAATACCACGCTGCATTTTCGGGTTGTTCCTCTGAGAGTGAAGCGAGTTTTCAGACCATGGCTTTCCTTATTGACAAAACAAATGAACTGAACCTGCCCGTTGTTATCACCATTGAAGGTTCAGACGGCTCAATTGCAGAAATGATTTGTAAGGAAACCGGAGCAAAAACAGTTACTCTTGATTCTTGTCAATCGGTTTCATCAGCTGATATTGAAAGCGGTACAAGCTATATTAATATAATGAAAAACAATCTTGAAATTCTGAGGGAGGCGCTTAACTGATGTCATTAATAAAAGTCAGCGGAGTTTCTCTCGGATACGAGGGAAAAGCAATTGTCACCGACCTCGATTTTGAAATTAACAAAGGAGATTATCTCTGCATTGTCGGTGAAAACGGTTCGGGTAAGAGCACCCTGATGAAAACCCTGCTCGGACAGAAAAATGTTGTTTCGGGCAAAATAGAATTCGGTGACGGTCTGAAACAAAACGAAATCGGATATCTTCCTCAACAGACACCCGTACAGAAGGATTTCCCCGCATCAGTGAAAGAAATCGTTTATTCCGGCTGTCTCAACGCCTGCGGTCTCCGTCCGTTTTATTCGAAAGAACAGAAAAAACGGGCAAAAGAAATCATGGAAAAACTCGGAATATCCGACCTTGCATCAAGCTGTTACAGAGAGCTTTCGGGCGGTCAGCAACAAAGAGTTCTTCTTGCAAGAGCGCTCTGTGCAACAAAGAAACTTCTCGTGCTTGATGAACCCGTTGCAGGTCTTGACCCTGTTGTTACCAAGAATCTTTACCGTCTTATTAGTGATATCAATAAGGAAGGTACAACGGTTATAATGGTTTCCCACGATATTCATGCCGCCATTGAATTTGCATCGCATATTCTCCACATCGGCAACAAGCCTCTGTTTTTCGGTACTAAAGAGGACTATAAGACAAGCGACGGATGTCACTGCTTTATTTGCGACGGAGGGCATGAAGAATGAATATGATTGAAAAAAT
>CALAQQ010000053.1 GCA_937888485.1 uncultured Clostridia bacterium | reverse complement strand
TGATATATGCTCTTTATTTCCTTTCTTTGATTGCATTTACTTTTTCATTCAAAGGATTTTTCGGTAAATTTACAGTTATTGAACGAAAAAACTGCCCTCACAAGGAGAGCAGTTGAATGTTTGATTTTTATTCATTTATAGTTTGTTGTTTTTCTTTCAGCATTTTATTGAGTTTTTTTGTATTTCTCTTTATTACGGAATAAATAACTGCCCAGATTGCCAGATAGCCCACAACAAAAATACCCGAAAAAACGAGAACGGGGATCCAACCCCAATCAATCCAATCGTTGAGAAGATAAGTGGCTAAATAGCTGGCATATAGGACTGCGCCGTGAATCAGAATTGCAATCATCAGAGGCAACCGTTCAATTTGATAGACAGCATTCATACCACCTGCAACAAAAGCAAGGAGAGTTATTGAAAATATGCCGATGCATACCTGATTTACACTCAGCGTTTCAACAGCACCCTTATAATGTAAAATCAGATATAAAACCGCCAGAATGATTGGACCGAAACCGCAGGCTGTTAAACCTCGGCGAAAAAATTCCGAAACAAACCTTTTCATATTCATTCATACCTCCTTCTTATCTGTGAAAAACAACGTCTTGAAACATATTCACGGTAACCGCATTGAAACACGGCATCAACACCGCCGCTGAACGCAGCATCAAACCGCAGAATACGGTGTTCGTTGGCAAGGGTGGATTTGTTGATACGGATAAAATAGGAAGGCAAAACATCCTCTAAATCACGGAGTCTGTCTTGAATGCGATATTGGTTCCCGTTCACATCAATTGCAATTACTTTTCTGTCAAGAACGGTAATGCACTCTATTTCCTGAAATGTTAATTTACGCATTTCATCGTCCTTGTGCCCCATAATACTGTCCGTACCTGAATAGATGCAGACAAGGTTTTCTATCTGCTGTGTCAGAGAAGAAGGCTCATGAACGATGGCAATTATCTCTTCATCTGCATTTTTGTCGATAATCAGTTTATATTTCATCGCATCAAATCCTTACTGTTTTTTCATTTGCTTAAGGAAAAAGAACACGGCAACCGCTGTTATAGATATACAGTATATAATTATCGGAAGAATGTGTGAAAACGCAAGCTCAGAGTTTCCTCCGAACAATGCTTTTTCTGCTTCTGCTGCGCGAAAGAACGGCAACGCATTAGCGAGCTTTTCAAAAAAACCACCGACAAGCTTCAAATCAAACCACACACCCGAAAGCCATGCGGAGAGATTGGTAAGCAATGCACCGCAAATGCCGCCGACCTGCTTGACGCCGAAAATACTGCCGCACAAAAGTCCCAATGCAATATTGAATACGGCCATTGGAATTATGCCGATAACGGCATATATAATGTTTGCGCTCACAGTCAATCCCAAAGGAATCGCAAACAGATAGCATATGACCGTCTGAGCGAGTGCAATCGGCAAAAGAGGAAGCATATAACCGATGATAAATTCAAACCCCTTAAGCGGTGTTGTATATAATCTCTGCAAAAAAGCGCTTTCACGATCTTTGGCAACCAGCGTTGCGGAGAAAAGCGTCATAAATGACAGACCGAATACGGTAATACCCGGTGTAAGGGTATCAATTTCAAATAGACTTACGGGAATATTCCTTTGCAATGCACTCAGAAGCATCAGCAATACTAAAGGGAATCCTAGACCGAAGCCGAGATTGAGAGGGTCACGCAAAATCTCTTTTGCGTTTCTTTTTGCAAAAGTAAGCATTCTCATACTGTGCCCTCCTTTACGATTGAAACGAAGGCTGCTTCAAAATCGTTTGTGCCTGCTTTTTGTTTCAATTCTTCTGCCGTTCCCACCGCAAGAAGCTTACCGTCTTTCATAATGCCAATGCGGTCCGAAAGAGCTTCCGCTTCTTCCATATAGTGCGTTGTCAGGATAACAGTAGCTTTACCTTTCAAAGAGCGAATCACATCCCAAAGCTCGTGCCGTGCAATAACGTCAAGACCGAGAGTCGGCTCATCAAGAAAAAGTATTTTCGGTTCGCTGATAAGTGCCATTGCAATACTGACACGCCGCTGCCAACCGCCCGACAACTTGCCTGCTTTTCTCTTCAGAACAGAATCAAGAGCAAATTGCCCGCAAAGTTTCTCAATTCTTTTCTTTGCTTTCTCTTTGGAAAAGCCATAAATTCCGCAAATGAGCTCTAAATTTTCTTTTACGGTAAGGTTCGGGGCTACTGCGGTTTCCTGAGGGGAAACACCAATTAATTGCTTCACCTGTTCAGATTGCGTTGTTATGCTGTATCCGCCTACAAACGCATCACCGTTGGATGGCTTTGTCAGGCAGGTTAACATTTTTATTGTTGTGGTTTTTCCCGCACCGTTAACACCCAACAGCGAAAACAGTTCACCTTGCCGTATTTCTAAATTGAGCTTGTTTACAGCAGTCAGATTTTTGTAGTGCTTTACGAGCTCAACTGTTTTTATCTCTTGCATTTATGTTATCCTCCTTTTTGTTTGCAGTACCATCATAGCAAATATAAAAGAAGAAATGCTGAGTTTTGTCTGTTCGGTCATTTTTGGTGTCTAATCGGTTATAAAATGCTTTCACGCCCCGTTATTATATAATATCCTTCTTGAATCGCAGAAAATGTTGCAACTGCACATACCACCGTGGCACTGTGTTTCAAATCAATAAAATGTTGTGTCATAGGTAACAAAAACAAGAACAGTCCTGTAACCTTGTTTGCGACTGTATGATACGATATCAACTTTTTCGTGCGAACAAAGCCCAATATAATGTTGCCTGCTTTAATGATTAATATGATAACAATCCAAATCCATAACCATTTAGTAATATGAATCACCGGAAACAATTTAAATAATGATACAGCTATAAATATTAAGTCAGAAACAGTATCAAATTTTGCTCCGAATTCGCTTATGCTGTTTGTCTTTCTTGCAACAGTTCCGTCTATCATATCAGTAAATCCGCAAATAAGATATGTAATATAAAACTCCGCGGAAAACACAGGAAAGAATATCATCAAAATACTGCAAAAAATTCGGCAACCTGTGATTATGTTTGCAATCTGTTTTTTCATATATTTCCCTCAAAACATTTTTAAATCCAGCTGATTATACCATATTAACACCATAATTTTCAATCCGACTACATGCTCTTGTTACTCTGAAAGTGGCAAGAGTTTTTGTTTTTCCATCCTCTTGGAAATACGGGAAACAGCTAACATTTTCGCTAAAATGTAA
>CALAQQ010000052.1 GCA_937888485.1 uncultured Clostridia bacterium | reverse complement strand
CTTGCCGCTTACGATTGCACCTTCTTCAAATTGCATACAGTTAAAATGTCCTTCCATAATAAAGTGATTTTATAAACAAACTGAATAACAGTTTAATATACAGATGAATCGTAATAAACTCTTTCATCGGGCTTGGCATAACCATACTGCTCTCTTGCTATTTTTTCAATATAGTCAGACTCATTGCCTTCTTCGATAAGATGCTTAAGTTCTGCGTTTTCATCAAGCTGCTGCTGATACTCAGCTTTAAGACTCTCAACGTTATTTTCCTGTGCACGAACCTGCATCTGAAGGCTGATTAAGGTTGCAACAAAATAACACACAAGGGCGCAGAAGAGCACCGCAAGTATGATACTGTGTTTTCTGTTTTTTAAATTTTTAACAGCCATTTATTATCATTTATCCTTAAAAGTATTATTTTCTATATAACCGTTAAGATTATACACCATACCCTTATGTTTTTGCAAGTCAAATTTTAATTTTTTGTTAAATTTTCTTATTATTTTTTCAGAAAATGTAACAAATCTTTTCTTTTTGCGTTCAACACAGCCTGCAAGCCTCAAAAACGGTTTTAGAATCACCGAAAAATAGCTTCTTACAGCTATGATAACCCTATTTCCTGTTCTCAAAGAAATTTCCCCTAAAGAAAAATAATATATCAGCCATCCGAGTATATCTCCGAATAACACATAGAGCCTAATCTTTCCTTCATCAACCACAAGATTGAAACAGAAAACAAGAAAAGCGCACAGCGTAAAATAGAGCATATCCATAAATACGGTAAACCCTGCTGACCGTGAAATTATCAGTCGCAGGGTGCGGAAAAAATCATAAAGAATGCCAAGTAAAAATCCGAATCCGAGCGAAAGAAGAAATATTTCCGTCTGGACGGAAAGGCCCTGAATATAATCCATTTATCTGAAAACCCTGCTGAAAAACCCGCCGTTTTTCGGTGTTTCATCGGAATAAATAAGAGCCGCTATGTTTCCTTCAACGGTAAGCTCGCCCACCTCAACGCTGAGCCTGTTAATATGAAGATCACTGCCTCTTACCGTAAGCTCACCCATATCGGTAAAAACAATCACCATCTGCTCATCAAAACTGTCAACATCGGACACACCGGATACCGTCAGCATTTTTCTGTCTTCAAGAACAAGATTATGGGGCATTGACTGCATTCTTTTTTCTTCTGCCATAAATAAAACCTCCCTTTTACATTCAATAAATGATATGCTCCGGGAGGCTTATTTATACTTTATAACGGTTTAAACATGGTTGCAGCTGTTTCTTTTGTTGCATGCTCGGAAACGCTGAGCACCTCAAACTTATTGGTATTTGCACCGAAAGTTATTTCAATTATATCGCCGACCTTCACATCATAAGATGCTCTGGCAACCTTACCGTTTACTGTTACATGCTTAGCATCGCAAGCATCGTTTGCAACAGTTCTTCTTTTAATTATTCTTGATACTTTGAGATACTTATCAAGACGCATGGTTAACACTCCTGATTGAAAAAGGGCTGCATTTAAGCAGCCCCGTTTTCAGTAAAATTATTTTGCAATCTTAGCCTTGAGAGCTGCGCCTGCCTTGAAAGCGGGAGCCTTTGTTGCGGGAACAGTGATTGTTTCGCCTGTTCTGGGATTGCGAGCGGTCTTTTCTGCACGTTCACGAACTTCGAAAGTACCGAAGCCGATAAGCTGAACCTTTTCACCTGCTGCAAGAGCATCAGCAACTGCTGCAAAAACAGCGTTAACTGCCTTTTCAGCGCACTTCTTTTCGATTCCTTCATTCTTTGCGATTGCGTTTACGAGTTCTGTCTTATTCATTTTTTTTACTCCAATCTTTTTAAATTCTATTTTACAAATACCGATTAAAGTATTTATATTCAGTTAATTGTCTTTGCTTCATCCCAGAGTTTGTCGAGTTCTTCAAGGGTCGAAGCCTTCATGTCAATCCCGCGTTCTTCTGCAAGCTTTTCAACAGTTGTGAATCTTGCAAGAAATTTATCGCTTGCGGCGGTCAAAGCTTCTTCTGCATCGGATTTTATAAATCTCGAAACATTTACTGCAGAGAAAAGAACATCGCCGAGTTCTTCGCTCATATTCTCGCTGTCTTTGTTTTCAACAGCCTGACGGAGTTCGTCAATTTCTTCCTGAAGCTTATCAAGTGCACCTGACACATCACTCCAGTCAAAGCCTACATCTGCCGCTTTTTTCTGAAGCTTGGTTGCACGCATAAGAGCCGGAAGCTCTCTGGGAACACTGAGCATTGATTGTGTTGTTGTTTTCTGACCCTTGGTTTTTCTTTTGATATTATCCCAATTGGTCAGAACATCGTCAACACCCGATATTTCCGTTTCGCCGAAAACATGAGGATGACGTTCAATCAGCTTTTTGCATATTCCGTCACACACATCGCCGAAATTGAATACGCCCTTTTCATCTTCCATGCATGAATGGAAAATAACCTGCATGAGTAAATCGCCGAGTTCTTCGCAAAGGAGCACATTATCCTGCTTATTGATTGCTTCGATAACTTCATAAGCTTCTTCAATAAGATTCTTCTTGATACTTTCATGAGTCTGCTCTGCATCCCAAGGACATCCTCCGGGGGCACGAAGCAACCTCATTATCTCAACAAGATCGTTGATATTATAGCTTTCTTTGCGTTCAAAATCAACCATTTTTCTCACTCCCAAATATGCGCAAAACATATTTTAACCTAAAAGTCCATATTTTTCAAGGGTTTTTGCAATTTTTTCTCCTTTTGGAAGAACAGAAACATCTTCACGGGCAACGCCTTTTATAAGAAGAAGCGAAATTGCATAAACAACAACCGCAAGTCCGACAGCAATAACTGTTGAAATCGTACCCATATTAAGAATGCTTCCTGTATTTCCGACAGGGAAAATCTTCGAAAGAAGACCGTAAGCGGCAAATGCCGTAATACCGCAAAGAGCAGAACAAATCAAAGGCTTGACAAGAATGGATGCCCAGTTAACCTTTACCTTCGAAATGCGGAGAAGCGATGTGAGGTTGCAGGCAACGATAACCACGTAGAAAAGTATCGTACCGACAACTGCACCGTAGACATTTATCTTCGGATTACCTACAAGAATAAAATTGCAGGTGATTTTGCATATAGCACCGACAACAACGGATTTCACGGGAATATCGGTTCTTCCGATTGCCTGGAGCATATTTGTAATAGGTGTTGAAACAGCCATAAGAGCCGTTGTAATACCGTATGCAACCATAATAGGGGCAACAACCGAAATGGCATCAGAGCTTGAACCTCTGCCGTAAATAAGAGTGAGAAGAGGTGTTGCAAGAGCTGCCATACCGAAGCCTGCAGGCAAACCGATAAGCATACATATTCTCAGAACAAGCTCAATTGTTGATTTTGTGCCCTTTTTATCCTTGACAGCCCATGCAGCGGCAAGTGCGGGAAGAGCACTGATGCCAAGCTGAAGGGTAAGGTTAGGAATAAGATTTCTGAAGTCAAGAGCCATACCGTATGAACCCCAGAGATATTTAACAATCTCGGCAGAATCATTGAGGTTTATTCTCGAAAGTCTTACCGCTTCATTAATTGCAACGGAATGCATCTGAAGAACGGTTGCGGAATCGGCTTCAATCGCTGAGGTAAGTCTTGACTGAATGGTTACCGTATCAACAAGATTTGTTATGTTGAGAATAAGAGCGCTGATAACCATGGGAACAGCTATCTTCACCATCTCTTTTGCAAGCTTTTCCGAAGGAGATGATTTTTCGGAATTGACAAGCTGTGTTCTTGTTATTCCGTCACCCTTGATTTTATAATAGATAGTAAGGAATACAGCAGCAGCAACAGAACCTATGGTAACGCCCATAACTGCACCGGCTGCCGCCCACGGAGTAATAACACTGTTTGCTTCGGCAAGACTTGTTACCTCGTTGCCGAAAACTGTTGCGGAAATATTTCCCGAAGCGAGCATACCGCTTTCATACTGACTCATACCCGTATGAGTTACAAGCTTTGCAAGAACAAGTCCGACAACAAGTTTTCCGAGAGCTTCAACAACCTGCGAAATTGCCGTGGGGGTCATATTTCTCAAACCCTCATAATATCCTCTGTAGGTTGACATATAACAACAGAAGAAAATCGAAGGTGCAACACAAAGAACAGCAGGAAGGCTACGGATATTTGCTACAAAACGTGCATAGGGATAAGCAACGGCAAGGAGAATAAGAGTTCCCGTTACGCCGACAATAATAAACAGACGCTGTGAAACCTTGCGAATCATTCTCGGCTCTCTGTAATTACCGAGAGCAATGTTTTCCGCAACCATTCTTGAAACGGCAACAGGAAGACCCGCCATTGATATTGCAAAAATCGGTGTATAAATTTCGTATGCCGAGTTGAAATAACCTCTGCCCGCCGCACCAATCATATCAGTCAGCGGAATTTTGAATAAAAGTCCGATAACCTTAACCATCAGAACAGCAAACAT
>CALAQQ010000051.1 GCA_937888485.1 uncultured Clostridia bacterium | reverse complement strand
TACTTAATATAAAAATATATGATTTGATGGCTCAAATAAAAGGAGATTTATTCTTAAATGGTAATATAGATTCTCCTGAAATTGTAGGACAGATTACTATTAATAACTTATATAATCAAACTTTACAATTATCATTATCAAATTGCATATTGGATTTTGCTAAAAATATAATTAATATAAATGCTCCACAAGTGAAATTTGTAGATTCTTCATTAAGTTTAAATGCCATAGCACATACTGACATAAAAAAAGGTGTAAAGATTAAAAATGTTAATATTAAGTCAAAATATTTAAATACAGATACATTATTAATGTATAAGGATAGTCCAGCTATTAGCTCTATACCACTCGATGTTCTAGATGGTAAAATTTATTCAGAGAGACTATTTTTATCTTTATATGGTGAACAAATTTTTTTAAATGCTTTTTCTTCGGATTTTAATTTAACGGCACAGTAATCCGAACCGTTCAAATCCTCACAAATAATACCGGAGCACAAGGTATAACCATTCAATCCAACCATCAACATCAAAAAATCCGTTGTTGAGCAGGATGAGAAAGAATCGGGTCTCAGAAAAATCCTCAATTTCGGCCACACAGTCGGTCACGGCATAGAAAGCAGCGGAAATATGGCTGAGCTTTATCACGGAGAATGCGTAGCCCTCGGACTTATCCCGATGTGCGGCGAAGAAATAAGACCGAGGGTTATAGAAGTTCTGAAAAAATGCAATCTCTATAATCTTATCGATTTTGATTGGAAAAAAATCGGCGAAGCTGCATTCCATGATAAAAAAGCCGACGGCGATTCGGTTACCGTAACAACGGTTAACGAAATAGGAAAGCATGAACTCAGAAAGATGAAATTCAATCAGGTTATGGAAATGGCGGAAAACTGCCTGAAAGGATGATACTGATGAAAAACACATTCGGTAACAGCGTGGCGATAACTCTTTTCGGTGAAAGCCACGGTGAATATATAGGCGCCGTTCTTGACGGACTTGCACCCGGAACGGAAATTGACAGAAATTATATTGAGCATATGCTCACTCTCAGACGTCCCGACGGAAAAATTTCCACGCCGAGAAAAGAAAAGGATGAATTCAGAATTGTCAGCGGTGTCATAAACGGCAAAGCAACGGGGACACCCTTAACAATTCTTATACCTAACGAAAATACAAAGAGTTCGGATTATGCCGAGCTTAAAACCGTTGCCCGTCCTTCCCATGCGGATTATACGGCGCAGTGCAAATATCACGGCTTTCAGGATTCGAGAGGCGGCGGACATTTCAGCGGAAGAATAACGGCGGCGCTTGTTGCCGCAGGAGCAATCTGCAAATCGGCTCTGGAGAAAAAAGGCATCTTTATCGGAACTCACGTTAAAAACTGTGCAGGAGTTTCTGACAGAGATTTTGAAGACTATAAATCAGACATCAATGCGCTGAGCGGAAAAACCTTTGCCGTGCTTAACGAATCGTGCGAAGAAACAATGAAAAATAAAATTCTTGATGCTGCATCAGACGGCGACAGCGTTGGCGGAATTCTTGAAACGGCTGTAATCGGTATCCCGAACGGAGTCGGTGAACCGTGGTTCGATTCTGCAGAAAGTCTTATTGCTCACATGATGTTTTCAATCCCTGCCGTCAAAGGAATTGAGTTCGGTGCAGGTTTTGGAATTACCGGTATGAAAGGCAGCGAGGCAAACGACCCAATGGCGGTTGAAAACGGAAAAGTCATCACAACAAAAAATAATAACGGTGGCATAAATGGCGGAATAACAAACGGTATGCCGATTGTATTCCGAACTGCAATCAAGCCTACTCCCACGATTTTCAAACCACAGAACACGGTAGATTTCAGTAATATGACTGAAACCGTTATCAAACCGAAAGGCAGACATGACCCTGCTGTTGTTCACAGAGCAAGAATCGTTCAGGATGCCGCAACTGCAATTGTCGTTTGCGATATGCTTGCAATGAGATTCGGAACAGATTGGATGAATGAATCATGAAAAAATACGGATGCATCGGCAAAAAGTTAACTCACAGCTTTTCAAAGGAAATTCATTCCAAACTTGCCGATTATGATTATGAATTGATTGAACTGAACGAAAATGAATTAGAAGATTTTTTTAATGCTAAAAATTTTAATGCAATAAATGTTACTATTCCTTATAAACAAGCGGTTATACCGTATCTGTATTCTTTAAGTGATACAGCAAAGCGGATTGGTGCCGTAAACACCATTGTGAATAAAAACGGCAAACTATACGGCTACAATACCGATTACTACGGAATGAAGGCTCTTGTTCAAAAAACAGACATTGAATTAAAAAACAAAAAAGTCCTTATTCTCGGAACAGGCGGTACAAGCAAAACAGCGAATGTTTTAACAGAAGATATGGGTGCTGCCGAAGTAATCACCGTCAGCAGAACAAAAACGTCAAATCACATCACCTACGAAGAAGCAATGAGAGATCATTTCGATGCCGATGTGATTATCAACACTACACCATCGGGTATGTTCCCTGATTGCGAATGTGAACCGATTGACATTTCTGCTTTTGGTAACCTCGAAGGTGTGCTGGATGCCATATATAATCCGCTTTGCAGCAATCTTGTTCTGAATGCGAAAAAAAGGGGCATAAAAGCAGAAGGCGGATTGTATATGCTTGTTATGCAAGCTGTTGTTGCTGTTCAGAAATTCCTTGACACAGATATTTCTCAAACTGCTGCCGACAAAGTTTTTGCATTCGTTCTCGCATCAAAAGAAAACATTGTTCTGACCGGTATGCCGGGAAGCGGTAAAAGTACAGTCGGAAAACTTCTGAATATCGACGGCTTTGCTTTTATTGATACAGATGAAGAAATTATTAAACGTTGCGGATGCACCATAAAAGAACTTATTAATCTGAAAGGTGAAAAATATTTCCGTGATTTGGAAACTGAAGTTATAAAAGATATATCCTCAAAAGGATGTCAGATAATTTCAACGGGCGGCGGTGCTGTACTGCGCCCTGAAAATATCCATTACCTTAAAAGAAACGGAAAAATATTTTTCATTAATGCGAATCCCGACAGACTTTGTCCGACGGATGACAGACCACTCTCCGACACATCAGAAAAGCTCAGAAATATATATAATGAAAGAATAGATATATATAATTCAACCGCTGATGTTATAGTACCTGATATGTCAAATCCCGAAGATGAAGCAGAGTTTATTCTCAAAGCAAGGATGGAGCTGATAACATGAAAATACTTGTTATAAACGGACCGAACATCAATATGCTAGGCATAAGAGAACCCGAGCATTACGGAAAAGAAACCTATGCAAACCTCACCCGAAAGATAAGTGATTACTGCGATGAAAAGAATATAGACGTGAAGATATATCAGTCAAATCACGAGGGCGACCTTGTTGATGAGATTCAGAATGCATACGGAAATACAGACGGAATTGTCATAAACCCGGGGGCGTATACTCACACAAGCATAGCAATTCTCGATGCAGTGAAATCGGTAAATATCCCGACCGTTGAAGTTCATATTTCAAAAGTTGAGGAAAGAGAAGATTTCAGACAGATAAGCTATATTCGTCTTGCTTGCGTAAAAACAATTACGGGTCACGGCACAGACGGATATCTTGAGGCAATTGATTATCTGACAGAAGGTAAATAATATGAAAGCTATTTTTAAACCTTGCACTCTGAAAGGCAATATTGATGCACCGCCATCCAAAAGTATGGCACACAGATATCTGATCGGTGCTGCTTTGTCAGAAGGAAAATCAGTTATATCGGGCATTGATTACAGCGAAGATATTCTTGCAACAATCGATTGCCTTAAAGCACTGGGTGCAGAAATACAAATCGAAAAAGACACTGTAACCGTAAATCCCGAAAACTTTTTGAATCCGACTGATTTTATACTCAATTGCAGAGAAAGCGGAAGCACATTGAGATTTTTTATCCCGCTTGCACTATGCACAGGAAAAGAAATAACATTCCAAGGCAGTGAAAGGCTTTTTCAGCGTCCCCTTGATGTTTATGAAAAGCTTTGTCTTGAAAACGGATTTACATATAGTAAGAGCATAA
The DNA here is from genome assembly GCA_937888485.1 of uncultured Clostridia bacterium. Taxonomy (GTDB): domain Bacteria; phylum Bacillota; class Clostridia; order Oscillospirales; family Acutalibacteraceae; genus CAG-177. The sequence continues at coordinate 426 of CALAQQ010000051.1, read as the reverse complement.
ATTCAATTACGGTATGCGGAAGTCTTAAAAGCGGAAAATATGAAATCAGAGGCGATATAAGCAGTCAATTTATAACAGGTCTTGTTTTCGCGCTCGTATTTCTCGGAGAAGATTCATCAATCCGCATCATACCGCCTTTTGAAAGCAGGTCATATATTGATTTGACATTATCCGCATTAAAATCATTCGGAGCGAATATTGAGTTTGAAGATGATTTTAATATAAAAATAACAAAATCCGGTCTGAAGTCTTTTTCGGGCAGAGTTGAGGGCGATTATTCAAATGCCGCATTCCTTGACGCGTTCAATTATATTGGTTCTGAAATCACAATCAATAATCTAAATCCCGATAGCCTTCAGGGTGACAAAATCTATAAAGAATACTTTGATGCAATTTCAGAAGGTACTCCGACTCTGGATATTTCAA
>CALAQQ010000050.1 GCA_937888485.1 uncultured Clostridia bacterium | reverse complement strand
TTCAACTTCTGCAACTGTTGTGTCTTCAACTTCTGCAACTGTTGTGTCTTCAACTTCTGCAACTGTTGTGTCTTCAACTGCGGGAGCTGTTGTGGTTTCGTCTTCTGTGTTTCCGCCGCAAGCTGCGAATGCGAAGAGCATTGAAGCTGCGAGGAGAATTGCGAGAATTTTCTTCATGATTCTTCCTCCTGAAAAATATGTTTTTGTTTTGCGGCAGAATACCGCAGATTTACTTATAATAAAAATACCTCAAAAATGCTCTTTTGTCAAGTGAAAATGACAAAACCGATAACAAAAAAAGGAGCAGAAATTTATTAATATTTACATAATATTAATATTTAATGGTGACAGATTTAAAAAAGTGTGATATAATACATTATTATATAAAATGGAGGAATATGCGTATGGCGATGAAAAGATTTGTTTCATGGAATGTCAACGGAATAAGAGCATGCCTCGGCAAGGATTTCTATGAAAGCTTTCAGTCGCTTGATGCGGACATCTTCTGCTTGCAGGAAACCAAAATGCAGGAGGGTCAGGCAGAGCTTGTTCTTGAAGGATATCATCAGTATTGGAACTATGCCGAAAAGAAAGGTTATTCGGGAACTGCGGTGTTTACCCGTGAAGAACCCGTTTCTGTTTCTTACGGTCTCGGAATTCCGGAACATGATACTGAGGGCAGAGTTATAACACTTGAATTTGATTCTTATTATTTTATAACTGTTTATGTTCCCAATGCACGTGACGGTCTTGTAAGACTTGATTACCGCATGGAATGGGAAGATGCGTTCAGGAATTATATAGTTGAGCTTGATAAGAAAAAGCCTGTTGTTTTCTGCGGCGACCTGAATGTTGCGCATAATGAAATCGACCTCAAAAATCCGAAGTCAAACCGTAAAAACCCCGGCTTCACCGATGAGGAAAGAGGAAAGTTCACCGAAATGCTCGGATGCGGATTTGTTGATACATTCCGATATTTCTATCCCGACCTTGAGGGTGCATACAGCTGGTGGTCATACCGCTTTTCCGCAAGAGCAAAGAATGCGGGATGGAGAATTGACTATTTCATCGTTTCCGAAAGGCTCAAAGAAAAACTTAAAGATGCAAAGATTCATAACGAAATCTTCGGCTCTGACCACTGTCCCGTTGAGGTTGAAATTGAGCTTTGAGTGAAAAATAAATAGTGAAAAGTGAATAGTTAAGGACGGGCGTTGCCCGTACCCATTTATATTCACTTTTGGAGATGTTTATATGAAAAACAGTCCGTTGGTTGATCAGTCAGTAGAGTTTTCAATTCAAGTTGTTAATTATTATAAGTGGTTGTCAACTCAAAAAAATGAATTTGTCATGTCGCGTCAACTGCTGAAAAGCGGAACAAGTATAGGTGCAAATATTCATGAAGCAAATTTCGCAGTAAGCAAAGCTGATTTTATTACAAAGATGCAGATTGCTTTAAAAGAAGCATCAGAAACAGAATATTGGTTAATTGTGCTTGAAAAAACAGACTATCTGCCAAAAGAATTTTATTGGCTCAAAGAAAGGTGTAAGAGTATAAAAAGGATGTTAATATCAACACTGAATACTGCCAAAAGGCATTAACATAATTGGTCATAGGCGAAGCCTATCCGAAACTTTTCACTATTCATTCTTCATTTTTAACTAAAAACAAGGAGAAATAAGATGGAAAAAGGAATAAAAATAATAACCGCAGTCTTAGCGGTAGCTGCAATAATCTCGGGTGTTGTTTTCTTTGCTTCAAGCGGCGATAAAATGCCCGAAATTATCGAAAAAGAACCCGTTGTCTATTCGTTTGAACAGAGTGAATACACAACGAGCGCAAATCTTTCCGTAAAAGGTGCAGACGGAGAGATTTATCTTCCTACTGATTTTGACAATGTTTATTATACCGCTGACCTTAAGGGTTCGGTTAAATTCTATGAATATTCGGGCGGTCAGATGGTTGCAAGTACCCTTGCCGTAAAGCAGATTAAGACAAGTCTTGCCGCATCCTACGAAAAAATTCCCGTAACAGTACATTACATCGAAAAAGACGGCAAAGCCTGCGGTTACGGTGTTTTCACCTCGGATATGAACGCCGATATTGAAGTCTATCCCTACGCATTTGTGAAGCTCACCGCAAAACCCTCGGGCTACGGTGAAGGCTACCTTCTTCTTGCCGATTTTGATAAAAACAATTTCTATAAGGCAGACAAGATTTATTCCGAAATTTATAATCTTGAAATTTCAAGCGGTAAGACCTCAACCTATGTTTCAAACAATACCCGTCTTATCGATAAAAACGGTTCATTCCGTCAGGACTGGACAATGCTCACCGAAGATTTCATCGATAACCTCGGCGGTGCAAAATATTTTATCTCATCGAGATATTATAATGAAAACGACAAAGGCAAGCGTGCCGATATCATGGAGCTCTCCAATGCTTACAGACCGAAAATCGTTGTTAACGATATCCTCGGTATGTGGTTTGTGAACGATGTTAACGGTATGCATTTCCTGCGTAAAAACGAAAACGGATTCGCAAACATCTGCAATGACAGAATTCTCACTCAGTTTGAGGGTGACTATTTCACCGGCTATATGCAGAGCGGTAAATATCTTATAAACAAAAAGAGCCTTGAAATCATCGACCTTTTGACAGGTGAAATCAAGACTCTTAAGGATATCAATATTGCATCGGCTGATGTTTTCTCAATCAGTCCCGACGGCACAAAGGCAGTTTTCGCTTCATACGGCGAACCGAACATAAACGGCACACCGATTCAGACCGTTATTTACTGCTCAACCGATAACTCAACCGACCCCGTTATTTATACCGAACCCATGCTTTTTGATGAAAGCGCAGGCTTCGTATGGGTTGACGGCGGTGTTATGAGTGTACGTGCACTTGACTCAACAGGTGCAAAAGTCGGCTCGGTTGTTTATACATATTAAATAATTGCAAACAATCAGCTTTTGCGGAGCAATATATATTCGGAGCGAAGCGACCCTTCATTGCGAATTGAGAATTATATATTCTCTTCCCTGAAATCAACCGTAAGCTCATCCTTTTCGGGTTTAAGCTGAGTATATTTTATTCCGGCGGCGTCAAACATTCTTTTTGAAGCGCGTGTGCCGGGGGTGTCGGCGTATTTATCCGAAATATAGACAACCTCTTTTATTCCGCACTGAATGATGGCTTTTGCGCATTCGTTGCAGGGGAAAAGAGCAACATAGATTTTGCAGCCTTCAAGACTTGAACCGCCGCTGTTGAGAATTGCGTTGAGTTCAGCGTGGCAGACATAGGGGTATTTTGTGTCATACATTTCGCCCGTTCTTTCCCAGGGGAATTCATCGTCGCTGCAGCCCTGAGGGAAACCGTTATAACCGACGGACATAATCTTATGGCGGTCATTGACTATGCATGCACCGACCTGAGTGTTCGGGTCTTTGCTTCTGTATGATGAAAGCATGGCAATTCCCATGAAATATTCGTCCCACGAAATATAATCTTCTCTTTTAGGCATAAAAATTCTCCTTTTCTTAATCTGAAAAAATATTAACACATAAATCAAATTTTTACAATAGAAAAAATAATTCCGTAATAAACAAGAGGTGTACTATGGGTCTTTTAAAAAAAATCTTCGGCGACTATTCTCAGAAAGAAGTCAAGCGCATCCGTCCGCTTTGCAACAAAGTGCTTGACCTTGAGGAGGAATATTCGCGTCTGACCGATGAACAGCTTCAGGCGAAAACTCCCGAATTCAAGCAGCGTCTTGCAAACGGTGAAACTCTTGACGATATTCTCCCCGAAGCATTTGCTGCCTGCCGTGAGGCATCGTGGCGTGTTATCGGTCTTAAACATTTCCCTGTGCAGATTATCGGCGGTATCATTCTCCATCAGGGAAGAATTGCCGAAATGAGAACAGGTGAAGGTAAAACTCTCGTTGCAACCCTTCCCGCATATCTTAACGGTCTTTCGGGCAACGGTGTTCATATTGTTACCGTCAACGACTATCTTGCACGACGCGACAGCGAATGGATGGGCAAGGTTTACCGTTTCATGGGTCTGACCGTCGGTCTTATCATCCATGAAAAAGAAAACGCAGAGAGAAAAGAAGCCTATGCCGCCGATATTACTTACGGCACAAACAACGAAATGGGCTTCGACTATCTTCGTGACAACATGGTTGTTTATAAGGAACACAAGGTGCAGAGAGGACATAACTTTGCAATCGTCGACGAAGTTGACTCCATTCTTATCGACGAAGCAAGAACTCCGCTTATCATTTCAGGCAGAGGCGAAAAGTCCACCGACCTTTATAAAATGGCGAACCGTTTTGCTCTTTCGCTTAAGTGCACAAGAATCAAGGAAGTGCAGTCCAAGGAAGAGGTTGATGACCTTGTTGACGAAAACTGCGATTATGTAGTTGATGAAAAGGCAAAGACAGCAACTCTTACAAAGAGCGGTGTTGCCAAAGCAGAGACTTTCTTCAATCTTGAAAACCTCATGGACCCCGAAAACATGACAATCCAGCATCATATCAACCAGGCAATCAAGGCTATCGGCGTTATGAAGCGTGACGTTGACTATGTTGTCAAGGATAACCAGGTTCTTATCGTTGATGAATTTACCGGCAGAATCATGATGGGCAGACGCTATAACGAAGGTCTGCACCAGGCGATTGAAGCAAAGGAAAATGTTAATGTTGAACATGAAAGCAAAACCCTTGCTACAATCACATTCCAGAACTATTTCCGTCTTTATAAGAAGCTTTCGGGTATGACGGGTACAGCGATGACGGAAGAAACCGAATTCAATCAGATTTATAATCTCGACGTTATCGAAATTCCCACCAACAAACCCATGATAAGAAACGACATGGCTGACGTTGTTTATAAGACAGAACAGGCAAAATATCTTGCCGTTATCCAGACAATTGAGGAGTGCCATGCAAAGGGTCAGCCTGTGCTTGTAGGTACTGTTTCGATTGAAAAATCGGAGCTTCTGAGCGCACTTCTCAAGAGAAAAGGCATAAAGCATGAAGTCCTCAACGCAAAGTATCACGAAAAAGAAGCTGAAATTGTTGCACAGGCGGGTAAGCTGAACGCTGTTACCATCGCTACCAACATGGCAGGTAGAGGTACGGATATCAAGCTCGGCGGTAACTCCGAATATCTCGCAAAATCGGAGCTTCGCAGAATGGGTTATTCTGAGGAGCTTATCTCGGAAGCAACAGGCTTTGCGGAAACAGATAATCAGGAAATTCTCGATGCAAGAGCACAGTATTCGGCTCTTGAAAAGAAATATGACGAAGAAATCGCACCCGAGGCACAGAGGGTACGTGAAGCTGGCGGACTTTTCATCATCGGTACTGAACGTCATGAATCAAGACGAATCGATAACCAGCTCAGAGGCCGTGCAGGACGTCAGGGCGACCCCGGTGCAAGCCGTTTCTTCCTTTCGCTTCAGGATGACCTCATGCGTCTTTTCGGCGGTGAAAGAATAACAACTATTATGAATACCCTCAAAACTCCCGAGGATATGCCCATTGAGGCAAAAATGATAACCAATACCATTGAGAGCGCACAGAAGAAGATAGAAGGCAGAAACTTCGCTATCAGAAAGAGTGTTCTTCAGTATGACGATGTTATGAACCGTCAGAGAGAGCTTATTTATCAGCAGAGAAATCAGGTTCTTGACGGCGAGGAACTCAAGCCTGTTATCACCCGTATGATTGAAGGAAGCATCAATGAAGCCGTTGATTTCTTCTGTTCATCAAGCCTTCCCAAGAGCGACTGGAATATCGACGGTCTGCGCGATAAATTCAAGGGCTGGCTCACAATGGAAGATGATTTCAGAGATGATTTCGATAAGGAAGAAGCACGCGAACTCCTTATTGACAGAGCGCATAAGAGCTATGACGCACGTGAAGAGCTTTTCGGTGTCGGTGAAAACGGCGAACCTATTATGCGCGAACTCGAAAAGCAGATTCTTCTCAGAAACGTTGACAGACAGTGGATGGACCATATCGATGCCATGGACCAGCTCCGCAGAGGTATCGGTCTTCGTGCCTACGGACAGACAGACCCTGTTGTTGCTTACAGAAATGTCGGCTCCGAAATGTTTGACGGCATGACGGAAGCTATCCGCGAGGATACCGCAAGACAGATTCTGACTGTTATGATTAAGAGCCAGGAAGATACAAAGCGTGAACAGACCGCAAAGATAACCGCAACAAGCGGTGCAACCGACGGCAGTGACAAAAAACAGCCCGTAAGGAAAAAGGAAAAGACAAAACCCAATGACCCCTGTCCCTGCGGAAGCGGAAAGAAATATAAAAACTGCTGCGGCGATGTAAGAAAATCATAAAAAATCAGACAGAACGGAAGCGTTTTTAAAGAACTGTTTCCGTTCTGTTTTTTATGTATAATTATAATTCCTTATATAAATTTATCAGTATTGACAAGTGATGTAAAGTAGGATAAAATACTACCATATTATTAAGGAGGGTATACTATGAAAGCATATCTTAAAAAAGCTCTTTCGGTTTTACTTGCTTTTGTTATGATTTTCGGCGTTGCAGCTGTTGGATTGGCAGGCTTCGGCACAGCTATTTCCGATATTTTTAACGTTGCTGAAGTAAACAATGCAGACGAAACCGATAAAAAACCCTACGCATATGACGAAGCAAACAAGCTTGTCTATTATTGCGGCACGATTTACGGTTGGCTTGATATCGCTCCCGAAGATCTTGTTGCAGACGTTGTTGTTGTCAATGATAACGGCGTTCTTCGTATTGAAGGCGGAGCAATTCCCGCATACACAGAAGAAGCTCCCGCTCCCTGGAGCAAAGATGCTGCAAAAATCAAGACAATTGCACTTCTTGACGGTGTCAGTGCAATCGGCGCAAACGCTTTCAAGGGTTGCAGTGCAGTAAAAACTGTTTTTGTTCCCTCGTCGGTAGCAGAAATCGGTAAAGATGCATTTGCAGGCTGCGATGCTCTTAAAAAGGTTTATTATGAAGGCTCATGGCAAGAGTGGGAAACTCTTGTTCCCGATAACCTTGCAGTAGGACTTTCGGGCAAAAATGTTACTCCCGACCATGTTCATGACACAACAGAGCCCGAAAACCGTGAAGTTTTCAGAGCTCCCAAATGCCATATAACAAAAATCGGTCTCGGTTATTACAGTGACATTTACTGTGCAGATTGCGGTACGGTTTATATTCCCTATAAGTCAATCAAACAGTTGGCTCACACATTCCCCAAGGATGAAAACGGCGAGTATATCTATACCGCTAAGGAAGAATACACCTGTGAAGAACTTGACAAAGGACTTCTCAAGTATTCAACATGTTCGGTTTGCGGTATTTCTGCAGAAACAGCACTTACCGAAGATGAAGCAGAAGACGTTTTGATAACTCACGATTGGAAAATTATTGCTCTTATTAATGAAAAAGGCGAAGCTGTTTCATGTGATGATTTAAAGAGCGAAGCACACTATCTCAGCCGTATCTGTGCATATTGTGACATAGAAGACGATGAGCTTGCTTATAAAGTTACAGAGCACAAAGCTGACGGCGAGTACAAGAAGGTTGTTGAAGCTGACTGCGTAACAGACGGTTACACAGAATATGCCTGCGCAATCTGTAAGAATAAGTTCAAGGTTGATAAAGAATCCAAATGGGGTCATGACTTTGAATGGATTGTCGAAAAAGAACCCACCTGTAAAGTTGACGGTCTTGAAGTTGAAACCTGCAAAACCTGCGGTGCAACAGCAGAACGTCAGTATATCGGAAAAGTAGAGTGTAAAGCAATTATTGACGAAGAAAAGTCAGTAGCACCCACCTGCACAACTGTCGGTGTTAACTACTACAAGTGCGAAATGTGCAACGGACCTCTTGACGAAAAGACCGAAAACCTTGATGCTTTGGGTCACAGCGAGTCTTATGAGCTTGTTTATTATCCCGATTGTACAGAGGGTGGCGTAAAGGTTACAAAGTGCGCTCATGAAGGCTGTAACGAAATAAAGCAGGAAAATATTCCTAAGGGTCAGCACGCATATGAAGAAAAATACTTTGCTCCCGCTTGCGAAGGAATCGGATACAAAGCAGTAGTCTGCACAGCATGCGGCGATGAGAAAAAAGACAGCAGAGTAGACGATAAAGAAGCAGCAGACCACACATGGACAGAGTGGGAAGTTCTCACAGAAGCATCATGTGGAGTTAATGAAGTTCAGGTTCGTTACTGCATAGCTGAAAACTGCCCCAAAGCAGATGAAAGTCTTAAAAATGAAGAAGACGAAAAGGCTCATCTTTTCAAGGAAACCAAAGAAACCGAAAAGACTGCTCTCGAGCATAAATGGTCAGCAACAAAAGATCCCGATTTCTGCCATCTTGATGAAGACATAATATATGTCTGCGATATTTGTGAAGCAGAAAAAATCGTAACATACAAAGGTGTAGGCCACACAAATATCGAGGATGTTATTGCACCCACCTGCACAACAGAGGGTTATACAATCTTTACTTGCCAGAAGTGCCCCAGCCAGTATGTCGGTGATTTTGTTCCCGAACTCGGCCATGACATGGGTGAATGGGAAGTTAAAACAGCGGAAACCTGTGATACAGCAGGCGAAAAGGTTCGTTACTGCAAAACGGAGGATTGCAGATATTCCGAAACAGAAAAAATTGAAGCAACAGGCCACAAAGCAATTCCCGTGAATGCAATTCCCGCTACCTGCGAAAAAACAGGTGTAAGCGAATATTATATTTACTGCTCAGTATGTAAAGCCGTTCTTAACAGAGACGGTACTGTAGTTGCTGATAAGAAAATTGAAGATTATGTCATTTCTGCAAAAGGCCATACAGCAGTAAAGGATGCCGCTGTTGCCGCTACATGCACAGAAACAGGTCTTACAGAAGGCAGCCACTGCGCTGTATGTAAAAATGTTATAGTTGCTCAGAATGAAGTGGCTGTTCTCGGTCATGATATGGACGAATGGAAAACAGTGAAAGCTGCAACCTGCGAAACAGCCGGCGAAATGGAGTGCGAATGTTCAAGAGAAGACTGCGGTCATGTGGAAACCAAGGCAATTCCCGCAACAGGTCATACTGAAGTCAAGGATCTCGCCATTGCTCCCACCTGCACAGAATCCGGATTTACAGAAGGCAGCCACTGCTTCGTATGTAATAAAGTTTTAGTTGCTCAGGAAGAAGTTTCTGCTCTTGGACACAAAGCAATTTCAAAGGCATCAGTTGCCCCCACCTGCACAGAAACAGGTCTTACTGCAGGTAGCTATTGCTCCGTATGCAAAGCAACAATTGTTCTTCAGAAAGTTGTTCCCGCAACAGGTCACAACACAAATGATTGGGTAATCGTTAAGAATCCTACATGTGATATGTTAGGTGAAAAAGAAAGAACCTGCCTTACCTGCGGCGAAATCGAAAAAGCAGAGGTCGAAAAGACAGAGCATGACTACAGCGAATGGAAAGTAGTCAAAGAAGCAACTGCTTTCGAACGCGGCGTGGAAGAAAGAGAATGTTCCGATTGCTTCCATGAAGAAACAAGAGCTTACGAGCTTACTTTCTTTGAGAAGATTGCTTACATATTTACTGCTGCTTTTGAAGGAATAGGCAGTCTTTTCACACAGTTATTCGATCTTATACTCAGTTTTTAATTACCACACAATAAAAAAGGGTGCCGGCATAAAACCGGCACCCTTTTGAGTCGGTGTGTTAGGTTCAACAAAAGAAAAAGCCTTTGTCGAAAAACAAAGGCTTTTTTGGAGCGGATGACGAGGCTCGAACTCGCTACCTCCACCTTGGCAAGGTGGCGCTCTACCAGATGAGCTACATCCGCAACTGCAAGAGAGATTATATCAAAGTCTTTTGTTGTTGTCAAGGGGAAAATCAAAACTTTTTTAAAAGTTTCTGCTAAAAAATTTAAAAAAACTATTTATTTGTTACAGAATAACTGTTATAATAAGCTAAATATTGCTTGTATTAATTTGGGACGGTGTGTTTTACGGAAAAGAAAATCTGTTTAAGATGTCTGCTGCGTGACTGCGGCAGGGGTGATACCTTCAAAAGCATATCCGAACATATAAAAAAACTGTCCGACAGGGATAAGGCGAGCGATGAGGAGTACAGAAAAAGAGTTGCAATCTGTACGGAATGTGAATTTCTTTCGCAGGGCACCTGCCTCAAATGCGGCTGCTATCCCGAATTCAGGGCGGCATTCAGAAAACAGAAATGTCCGTGTAAAAAATGGTAAAGGAGTAAATGATATGTATAATATTCTTATTTGCGATGACGAAGCCGATATCCGTACTGCGTTAAAGGTTTATCTTTCCGGAGAGGATTATCATATTTTTGAAGCGGAAAACGGCAGAGATGCGCTTGAAATAATCGAAAAAGAGAGTGTTCATCTGCTTCTGATGGATATCATGATGCCTGTTCTTGACGGTATAACTGCTCTTGCAAAGCTCAGAGAGAGCAATAATAACATTCCTGTTATTCTTCTTACAGCAAAGAGTCAGGATATGGATAAAATCATCGGCCTCAACGCAGGTGCGGATGACTACATAACAAAGCCTTTCAATCCTGTTGAAGTTACCGCGAGAGTCAAGTCTCAGCTTCGCAGATATATGCGTTTCGGCGGAAACAATCCCTCGGTTCAGGAAAAAACGGATTCATCGGTTCTTCGCAACGGCGGTCTTGAACTTGATGACAACGCAAAATCGGTTACCCGTGACGGCGAACCCGTTAACCTTACACCGACGGAAATGATGCTCCTTAAATTTTTCATGGAAAATCTCGATAAGGTATTTTCACCCAAGGAAATCTATCGCAAGGTGTGGAATGATGACCCGTTCGGTGCAGAGAACACCGTTACTGTTCATATAAGACATCTTCGTGAAAAAATCGAAATTGACCCGGCAAAACCCGATTATCTCAAAGTTGTATGGGGTCACGGCTATAAAATGGAAAAGAAAAAACCTCTTGATAAAATCACAATGTAACGCAAGGAGTGGTTTATAATGAAAAACGGTCAGCTGCGCTCCGAAAGTGACCGAGTGGTTTCCCTTGTGCTGCTTGTGTGCATGACCATTATCGCCGCAGGCTGTGTAATGGGTATCCTATATCTCCACGAATATAATTTCTACAAAAAAGACGATGATGGAAAAACCGCAAAGAGTGTTGCCGTTCAGCTTTATTCGATTGATGACGTTGAAAAAGCGAAGGACTATTATCTTTGTCTTAATTCGGAAGATATTTACGGCGATTTAAGCGGTGCATACAGAAAGGGTTATTATGAGGAAAAGTTTTCTCCCGAAAATTCCAACTTTGTTTTTGTTGTAAAAAATGTTCTCGGCGATGTTTTGTTTGACAGTATTGCAGACTCCGAAGAAGCGAATACTGCTGTTGAAACAAACGAAGAAAACCCCGAAAAATTAAATTCTTTTGAAGATGCTTTGAAAATTACAAAGTATACAGGGAAATCGGATTTCTATTTCTTTGACCATGCGGATTTCATAATCCTCAGATTGGAGTATGCAATCCTCAATACGGCAAATGACAGATATTTGAGCGCATTCCAATGGATAGAAACGGCAAATAATTTGAAATATTTTGTTTTTGCTGTTCTTTTTATTGCAATTGCAATTATTGTTGTTCTTCTTTCGCTGTTTACCGTCAATGCAGGAACGGTTGACGAAGAAACCGGAGAAATCGTTCCAGGATTTATCGATAAACTGCCGCTGGATTTTATAACGGTGTTTATGGTGTTCCTGTTTATTGTTGCGGGAATGGTTTTGGGTCTGACCACTGCGGCAGATACGGAAATGGTTCTCAACAACGTTATCGTTATGATTATCAGCGTTGCTGCCGTTCTTGTTATTATGTCATATCTCACAACGTTTTCAGTGAGAGTTAAAATGGGTAAGTTTTACAGAAATACTATGATTTACAAAACTTTTCACAAATTTAAAAGAAAAACCCCCAGGAAGATAAGACGTGCTGTCGGCGAAATGTCGCTTTTCAGAAAAATTGTTGTCGGCGTTGTGTCATTCATTCTTTTTGAGGGCGCAATACTCGCGGGTCTGGCATATTTCGGAATGCTCAACCGGACATCCGAACCCGAGCTTGTTATCGGAGTGTTCCTTATTGCCTGGGCGGTAACAAGACTTATCCTTATTCCCATTGCTGTTATGATTGCCATCAACCTCAACTATGTTAAGGAAGAAGGCAAACGCCTTGCAGAAGGCGTTCTGGGAGATGAGATTGCCGATAAGCTTTCCGTTGCGGCTATCCGTACCCACGGTCAGAATCTTGACCGAATCAAGAAAGAAATCAACAAGGCGATGGAGCAGGAGCTTAAGAGCGAAAAACTCAAGAGTGAGCTCATCACCAATGTTTCCCACGATATCAAAACGCCCCTCACGTCCATTAAGAATTATGTTGATTTTCTCAACAATGATAATCTTACCGATGAGGAACGCAAAAAATATATCGCTGTTATATCAAAGCATACCGACAAGCTTTCGATGCTTCTCAACGACCTTATCGAAGCATCAAAAATCCAGTCGGGCAATATTGATGTTCAACTTGAAAAAACAAGCCTCAATATTATAATCGAGCAGACAATTGAAGAATTTGCGGTAAAGCTTGAGAAAAGCTTGCTTATTCCGAGGATAAAAATGCCTCAGGATGATGTTTATATTATGGGCGACGGAAAGTGGCTCTGGCGTATTTTTGCAAATCTTTTCAATAACGCCTGTAAATATGCCGCACCTGACACGGACCTTGAAATTAACCTTGAATCCGTTGACGGTAAGGCGGTAATCCGCATATCAAATATTTCAAACAGTGAATTTGAAGTTGAAGGCAACGAGCTTTTCGAACGATTCGTAAGAGGTGACAGCTCAAGACATACAGAGGGTCACGGTCTCGGTCTTTCAATTGCAAGAAGTCTTGCTGAAATGCAGGGCGGAACAATGGATATTTCTGTTGCAGGCAACCGATTTGCCGTAATTATTGATTTTGATATTGCAGAGTAAAAAGTTCCACGGAGGATATAATGCACAGAAAAATTCTTTCCGCCATTCTTGCCGTCGTTATGGTTATGGGCTTAACGGCATGCAGAAAATTTGACAAAACACTTATAGCTGTTCAGACGACAACCGTTCCGACAACGGAATCGACAACAGTTACAACAACTGCTGCACCGACTATCGTTGCAACAACAAAGCCGACAACCACCAAGAAAAAGGTGACCACAACGGTTAAAAGAGTTGTTACAACGATTGCGCAAACAACCAAAATTGATGAAGATGCCGAGTTCCGTACAGAAGACCATGCCGAAAACGAAGCGCTTAAATACGGAGTTTACCGTTCAAGAGCAATAAAGACAACTTATATAAAGCATAAAGACGGAAGCGAAGAGGTATATAATGAGGATATAACAGATTTATATACCCGTATCGGTTATCATGCTTCATATGAGGATTTGCTTCCGGCTGCACAGGAAAACAAAAACAAATACAAATCCGAAATAAATGAAGTGCTCAAAATAATCAATTCCTTCCGCAAGGAAGGCGGACTTGAGCCTCTTGTTCTTGATGACCAACTGATTACCGTTGCTTGTGCAAGAGCAGAAGAAATTGCGTGGTCGGGCAGATTTTCCCACTACCGTCCCAACGGCAGATTCTTCTCGTCCATTCTCAGGGATGCAGGTATTGCAAAAGGTTCGGCAGGCGAAAATATCGCAAGAGGATTTAGTGAGCCGGATGATGTTTGTCAGGCATGGAAGGCATCCGAAACTCATTATGAAAACATAATGAATCCCGAATTTACAAAAATCGGAATAGGCGTTGCCGCTGACCCCGATCCCGCAGGGAAACTCTGTTGGTCCCAGCTTTTCATTGATAAGATGGAATAAAAATATGCAACAATAAAACCCCCGGCTGAGCCGGGGGTTTTTGGTTATCCGGATATCTGATTACTGAGTAACGAGTCCGCCGAGAAGACCGCCAAGGTCTCCGCCTGCTGCTCCGCCACCTGCTTCTTCGCCCATATCACCGAGGATCTTGAAGATATCGCCGAGACCTGCAAGGAAACCGCTGAGGTCGAAGTCTTTGATAAGGTCGTTGATTTTAGCGGGGAGTTCGTTGAACAAAAAGTTGAATATCTGGAGGAAGAAGTCTTTGATGTTTGTGAAGAATGTGTGAGTTTCACCAACCTGAACATAGTATGTCTTGCTTTCCATTTCGCCGACAGCAATCCATTTTGCATCGCCGTTACTTTCTTCACCGATGCATTTCATCTTTGAGTAGTAAACATTGATTGCAATCTTCTTGTTTGCTTTTGCTTCACCGGGAGTGAATTCTGCGGTGAATTTCTTGCCGTCAGATGAACTGAAAACATTTTTATGTTCGCTGCTGTCAACGGTGAAGTATGCGGGAATGTATTTTGTATCGCCGAACTGTGTATCGGTATGCTTTTCGGGAAGGTCTGCAGTTACGGAGATTGAAATGGGCTGGTTTGCATAGTTCTTACCGTCAGATGCGCTGAATTTGCAGTTGTTGATGTTTGCGGGATATGTATCTCTGGCGTTTGTTCTGATTTCAATGGGTTCGCAAGCTGAGTTGGGTTCCTGAGTGGAGGCGTCAAACTTGTATCTTGCGATAACTGCGTATGTCTTGTCAGCGTTAAGACCTGTGAAATGACCGGTTTCCTGCCATGTCTTTCCGTCGTCGATTGAGAACTGGATGGTCTTGCTTGTGTCATCAAGAGGATTTGCCGCAACGGTGATGGTCTTGTTTGTCTTATCAACGAAAATGGGCTGATGAGGAACATCGGAATCTGCAAGAGCAAGAGTCTTGATATTAGCGGTGGAAACGGGGCTTGCATAGTAAACCGAAGTTTCCGCATATCTCATTTCGAATGTGTAGAATGTTCCGGGCTTAAGACCTGTGAATGTTGTCTTGCTGCCGAATTTTTCATCGCCATTGATTACAATTCTGTATTCACAGCCTGAAACAGCATTGATTTCGATTGAAGTTGAAGTGATTTTCTTGGGAACGGGAGCTGCGGGAGCGGACTGTGACTTGAGCATTGTAACAGAAAATACATTTGTTGCATCTTCTGAAATGCCGTCGATTGTAACAGTGCCTTTAACGATGTATGTTTTGCCTGTTGTGGGGTTTAAGAAAAGGGTGTTGCCGTCATCGTCTTTTGCTGCCTTGAGGGTTTTGGTTGCATCATCCTTCTGAGTTGCGGTGTAAACGATATCGTATTTTTCGCTGTCAACACTAACGGTTGCTTTTTCAACGAAGATAACGCCGTTTTCTTTGTCAACATAGCAGTTTGATGCTGAAAGTGTGTACTTTGTGAATGCCGCACTTGCGGAAATTGCCATGCCCGAGAAGAGCATGAGTGCTGCCATTACGAATGACAGGATTCTTTTTGTGAGTTTCATTATTATGCCTCCGTTTTATATTTTTGCTTATTCAGCAGTTATTTGGATTATAACATAAGATTCCGCAAAATGGAATAGCTAATTTTTAATAATTTATTAAATTTCATGGTATTTTATCTTAATAATACCATTAAAAGTCTGTCTATTGACAATTTTTTATGTTTCATTTATATTAGAACCGAGGTGATGTTATGAGCAGAGCAGACAAGGCGAAAGAACTTTTTGAAGGCGGATGTAACTGCTGTCAGGCGGTTTTCTGTGCATTTCTTGAAGAAACAAATCTCAGCGAAGAGGATGCATTAAGGCTTTCCGCAGGTTTCGGCGGAGGAATCGGGAGAATGCGTGAGGTCTGCGGTGCGGTAAGCGGAATGACGATGGTGCTTTCAAACAAATTTGCTTCAACCGACCCCAACGACCACGAAAAGAAAAAGGCGTTATATGCCCTTGTTCAGGAAGCGGCGGGTGATTTCAGAGAGGAAAACGGCTCGATAATCTGCCGTGAACTGCTCGGTCTTTCCGAAAACGGTTTAAACCCCGAACCCGAAAAAAGAACGAATGAATACTACAAAAAGCGTCCATGTGCGGAGCTGGTGCACTGTGCGGCGGAAATTGCAGAGAAATATTTAAAAAAATAACACTTGTATCATTGAAAAATATATGATACTATATTTGGCGTAACTATAAAATTTAGGAGTGATTATACATGAAGCTGCCCGTAGCGGTTCAGCTCTACTCAGTCAGAGATGACATGGAAAAAGATTTTTACGGCACTATCCGTAAAATGAAGG
>CALAQQ010000049.1 GCA_937888485.1 uncultured Clostridia bacterium | reverse complement strand
TCAACACCTGAGCTTCTTTCGAGAGAATGGTACGTCAGCGTTGATATGTCAAAATACTGCTCATATATCATCGACACGCTCAACCACGACGACTCAATCAGTGGTCTTCTTGATCCCAAAGACAGAATCCACAAGCTCCTTACCAAATACGGTTTCGAAAGCCATATTGAAAATAAATAATTGTTATTTACCGCCGAAGCACCAACCTCGGCGGTATTTATATATTAACGGAGGACACAAAATGCAGAATAAAGCTTTGAAATTCAGAAACGGCAGATTCAGAATAATGCAGATTGCTGACACGCAGGAAATCGCTGCCGTTTCACCCGATACAATAAAACTTATCTCCTCTGCGCTTGACAGAGAAAAACCTGACCTCGTTGTTTTTACAGGCGATCAGATTAAAGGCTATTCATCGTTTTTCATGGGTGAAAAGGGAAAGAAAAACGTTGTTTCAACCCTCAAAACACTCATAAAACCACTTGAAGAAAGAAATATTCCCTTCACCATAACTTTCGGAAATCATGACGGAGAAGCGGCGCTTGGAAACAATGAACAATTTGAAATATACAAAGAATCTCCAATGTTCGTTTATTCGGATTCTGCTTCCGAAAATGACAAAGGAACTTTCTGCCTGAACATTTCGGATAAATTTCTTGTTTATCTTTTCGATACTCATTCAAAAGCCGAAGACGGCGGTTACAGCGGTATAAATCAGCAACAGCTTGATTGGTATCGCTCGGTCAGAGACAGCTATAAAGTTCCTCTCCCCTCCCTTGTTTTTCAGCATATTCCTACCCCCGAATATTTCGATGTTATAAAAAAAGTTAAAAGATTTACAAAAGGTTGCGTCAGAGCTTACGGAAATCATAAGAACGAATTTTATACTCTCGACCCTCATAATTCAAGACTCAGCGATTTCATGCTCGAATCACCTGCTGCACCTTATAAAAACAGCGGTGAAATCGATGCTTTCCTCGAAAAGAAAGAAGTTCTCGGCGTTTATGCAGGTCATGACCACAACAACAGCTTCGTTGCAAAATACAAAGGAATCGACCTCGGATATGCTCAGGGCTCAGGCTTCAACGTTTACGGTCCCGGTTACAGAAGAGGTGTCAGAATATTTAACATTAAAGAAAGCGGAAACTACGAAACACATACCGTTACTTTCGGTGAACTCTGCGGAAAAGAGGTTGAAAACAAACCTAAATTCGCAATTTACACCTACGCACCGACAAGTGTTTCTCAGGTTACAACCGCAGTCAAGGAAATCGCAATTGTTGCAGGTGCTGTTGCAGGCACAATCAAACTAATTAAAGCAATCAAGAAAAAATAACAGTTAAGGCACATCACATTTAATCGGTGATGTGCCTTTATTTTTTTATATGTTTAAAAAGGTTTTAAAATCTGTAATATATTGAGCTGCAGTTTCCTTGTTACCGCTTTCTGCAAATATACGAAGAAGAGGTTCTGTTCCCGAGAAACGGCAGATTACAAAATCACCGTTTTTGAAATAAACCTTACATCCGTCTTCATAGCCGACTCTTTCAACTTCATTGGAAAAATCGGGGAGATTTTTATCTTCAAAAATAATCTTATCAATTACGGATTTATATTCTGCAGCAAAATGAAGATTATCCTCAACCATCGTGAACTTTCCGAACTCGGCTTCAAGTTCATTGATAATATCCGTCGGAGACTTTTTAGTAACACTTACCATTTCAGCAAAAAGAGATGCTGCATAAACAGAATCCTTGCCGTTGATATGACCTCTTACGGTAAGACCGCCCGATGATTCACCGCCGAGAACTGCATCAACTTCATCGATTTTTGAAGAAATATGTTTAAAACCGACAGGAACTTCATAGCACTTTTCACCGAAGCTCTCTGCAATCTTATCGAGCATATGCGTTGTTGCAAGGTTTCTTACAACAGGTCCTTTCCAGCCCTTGTATTTAACAAGATAATAGTAAAGCAGGCAGAGAATTTCGTTTGCATTGATATATCTTCCGTTCTTGTCAACAATACCGAGTCTGTCGCCGTCACCGTCCATGGCGATACCGAAATCATAGCCGTCTTTGACAACCATATCGCTCAGAGTACTGAGAGTCTGTTCCGAGGGAGCAGGCATCATGCCTCCGAAATAGGCATCTTTATTAAGGTTGATTGTGTCAACGGTGCAACGGGCAGTATGAAGTATAACCTGGAGAGGATATGCGCCTGAACCATGCATTGTGTCAAAAAGAACACGCAATCCTCTTTCGCGCAGAGCTTCCATATCAAGAAGTTCAATGATATCATCAAGGAATTTATTGAACGGATTGCGGAGATATTCGATTCTTCCGTCATTTACAGCATCGTCAAACTTGCATATTTCAACGTTTTTAACCGAATCTATAAGTTCTTCAAGTCGTTCCGTTGTTTCAATAGGTGCATCTCTGCCCTCATCAACAATAAGCTTTATTCCGTTATATGCGGGAGGATTATGACTTGCAGTTATTTCAATACCGAAATAAAGCCCCTCCGACTTAACGGTATGCATAACAAGAGGAGTAGGTGCTGAACGGTTCATGAACCAAATCTTAATACCGTTCGCAGCAAGTGTTTCAGCAACCCATTTCGCAGCAGTTTCAGATAAAAATCTGCGGTCATATCCGATTATAACAGGTTTTGAATTTTTATTCTGTTCGTTTGCAAGCAAAACAATGCCCATAGCAACCTTGCGGATATTTTCGGCTATAAAATCGTCGCCGATAACTGCTCTCCATCCGCCTGTTCCGAATTTTATCATTTTATCACCTTCTGTAGTTTTAACATCTGTTATTCTTTAACTTTAAAATATTTAATGAAGCTCTGTCCGTCGTTATGCTCTGCATTGGGAAGGCAGATACCCGCATTCATAAGAAGTGCACCCGAATAAACTTCGTCGGTGTCTTCGTCGATATAATATTTATCGGGGTCAAGACCCTTGAGTTTGATAATAAGCATTCTGTCGGGATGCTTTCTCATTGTGACACAGGTGAGAAGCGCTTCGGATTTATCCTCCGAAACAAATTCCCATGCAGCACGGAAATGATTTTCAAAGGGACTTATGAGTCTGTATAGATCGCCGTAATGAATAACATCATAATATTTATGATATTCCTTAACCTGGCGTTTAACAATTCTCTTATCTTCCTCGGTAAACTTATTGGGGTCAAGTTCATAACCGAATGTACCCCAGAGAGCAACATTGCCCTTTGTGTCATATCCGGTTCTTCTGCAAGCGGAAACATGAGCGCCCATTGTTGATGCGGGATAGCACATCGAAGTGCCGAACTGTATTGTCAGACGTTCAATCGGGTCAGTATTGTCGCTTGTCCAGATCTGGGGCGAGAAATAGAGCGTACCCGGGTCAAAACGTCCGCCGCCGCCCGAGCAGTTTTCGATAAGCATTTCGGGGAATGCTTTGGTGAGTCTGTCCATAACGTCGTAAGTTCCGAGAACAAAGCGGTGGAAAACCTCCTTCTGCTTTTCGGGGGGAAGAATTGCCGAACCAACCTCGGAAAGATTACGGTTGAAGTCCCACTTAAGATAGTCGATTTTGCATGAAGAAAGAACCTTATACATTTCACCGAAAATATAATCACGGACATCCTGTCTTGAATAGTCAAGAACATACTGATGTCTGCCTATGCTCTTTTCCCTGTTAGGAACATGAAGACACCAATCGGGATGTGCACGGTAGAGATTGCTGTCTCTCGAAATCATTTCAGGTTCATACCAGATACCGAATTTTATACCGAGAGCGTTGATTTTGTTAACGAATTCAGCAAGTGAGCCACCGAGCTTTTCTTCGTTGACCTGCCAGTCACCGAGACCGCTTCTGTCACTGTTTCTGTCACCGAACCAGCCGTCGTCCATAACGAGCATATCGATGCCGAGTTCCTTAGCTCTTTCAGCAAAGGTAACAAGCTGATCACCTGTAAAATCCATACCCGTTGCTTCCCAGTTATTGATAAGCAAGGGTCTCTTTATATCCTTCCACTTACCTCTGATGAGATGCTTATTGTAAAGTCTGTGGAAAATACGGCTCATTTCTCCGATACCGTCGGGAGTATAAACCATAACTACTTCGGGAGAATTGAAAACTTCACCCGCTTTAAGATTCCATCCGAAATTCTCGGGGTTGATACCCATAACAACTCTGGTTCCCGAATTCTGATTTACTTCAGCTTCAAAAACAAAGTTGCTGCTGTAAACAAGATTAAAGCCATATGCGTTACCGTAATCTTCGGTTGCACCTGTCTGAACAAGTGCCGCAAAAGGATTCTGATGATGGCTTGAAGAACCCCTCTTGCTTGAAACAAGCTGTTTTCCGTGAGCAAGAGGTCTTCTTTCAAGACTTCTCTCCTTACCCCATCTTCCGTAAAGAGAAAGCATTTCGTAATCATATGTATGGAAATCAACGCAGGCACTCATAACCTTTTCGATTTCCGCTGTCTTATCAGAATTATTGATAATCTTAACGCTTCTTGTCATTGCGCCGAGATTTTCGAATACGGTATAGAAAAGAACTGTCTGAATACCTGTTGTCGAATCTTCTGTAAGAATTTCAAGGGTTGTTGCTTCGTTTTCATTTTCAACATAAAGTGCGGGAAGACCGTCGATTGAAGGCTTACCCGAATAGATTTTATGGGATACATAACGCATATCGGTAACGTTGTTACCGTCAGCGTTTCTGATAGCAACAGCAGAAGTTCTGAAATCGCCCGCACCGTTTCCTGGATATTCAAACGGGTTTATGTCAGGAGAAAACATACCGTCGGCAATATTTATATTATTGGGGCTGAAAGATGCAAAGCCGCCCGTATATCTGAATGCGGTGAGGTTGTTATCGGGAATTTTTGCTCCGTAATAGAGATGAACAAGATAATTCTGTTCATATATCTCAAAGATGTAGCTCGATGTAGCGGTATCAAGCTTGAATATTCTTTTTTCACTGTCAAAACTGATAGGCATATTATTTCTCCTTAAACATCTGATTTATTTTTTCGCGCACGGAAAGAAGCCATTCTTCATCATGCGGATATTCTTTGAACGTCAAAGGTTTATCGAGGTCTTTTTCAAGAATCTCAACAACCTTTTCCCTACCAATTTTACTTTCGAGCTTTTTCAGTGCAGACAAATCCTGGAAAGCATCATAGAAAACCTTCAAGCGTAATGAATCTATTGTTTCGCCGTTTTCGGCAGGATAAACAACGAAAGAGTCTCCCGAGGGGAAGCTTCCGCCCGCATCCGTAACCTCATAAGGATTTATTGCTCTGACGGAATACTGGGTATTATAAAAATTATAACCCCAATGTAAAAAACCCTTAATATCATATTTGTATAAAATTATACCGAGAATGCGGTTGCGGATTGAAGGCATCGAAACAAATATGTTCGGAACGTTGTTTCTTCCTTGACCGCAACAGTAATATGTCCAGAGTTCGGGAACATTTCCGACAAAAGGCTCAATATGGTCTTCTGCGGGAATGGGATTCCTAACCGCTCCCGTAGAATAAAATTCATAATCAGAAAGCGCATCGATAACCTTGAAGCCCGGGAAACATTCTTCAATAAGCTTCGCTCTGCGTTTATATGTTTTCAGATCATCAAGTCCGGGTTCATCGGAAACATGGAAAAAGCATTTTTCACGGATGCCCTCGTCATCAATTACCTTTATAAGTTTCTTAGAAAACTGACGAAGAAAATCGTCATAATCCTTGCTTGAAGAACGTGTGAACCAACCGAAAATCTTCTTTTCTCTGCCTTTTCTGTCAGTTGCAACGATTTTCGGGGCATGATTTGCACCCCACTGAGTGAAAAGATGGCTCATTTCAAAATATTCAACACCGCATTCTCGACAAAGCGAAATCCATTTGCGGAGATTTACGAAATCAAAGGAATATCTTCCGCCTCTTTTTTTAACTTTTACAAGCTGGACAGTTCTTCTTTCACCTCCGACTTTTGTATCAAGCGGAGGAGTAAAAATCGGTGTAAGAATGCAGTTCTGTCCATGTTTAACGGCTGTTCGGATAAAGTTTTTATTAATGCGCCAGAATTCATCTGTAAAAGGTTCAACATTATAATAATTGCAAAGACAATCGGCATGATACCAGTTGGTATAAACAAGCTCCTGCTTCGGCAATTCGGCATCAATTATTTCGATTTGTGCATCAGTATGAGCCGTCATATCGCCTTTGATATCAACGGTTACGGAATTCGAACCCACAAATTCACCTTCGGGTGAAACTTCAATCCAAAGGCTGTACCACTTATCTTTTTCAACAGATATTTCACCGCTTACGGGAAGAAGATAATCGGGATATAAACCCGATATTTTTCGAAGATAAAAATCATCCGCATCATCAAAACACGCATTTCCGACAGGAACATCCTTAACAAGATAAACCTTTGAACAACCGGAAAGAGAGCCTCCGAGAGAAACAGTTATTCTCCCGTCTTTTTCGGGGCAGAACGCCGTCTGAAAAGACATTCTCTCGTTCCTGAGCATCGATATTATATTTATAGCTGAAACAGTCGGTTTTTCATCAGAAAAAACTTTCTTCAGAGAGTTTAAAACTAATAATTCCATGAAATCTCCCTTTTATTTATTTTCAGACATCGCCTTATCTTTGGCAACTGTTTTATCTATGGCGGTTATAACGGAATTTTCAAACCCCGTTTCTTTAAGACTGCATACACCTTCAACTGTTGTACCTCCGGGTGAAGAAACATTTCTGACTAATTCACTTACGGAAAGTTCACTTTCAAGAAGCATTTTTGCACTTCCGAGCATCATCTGTGAGGCAATATCCTGAGCTGTTTGTGCAGGCAGACCGTATTTGATTCCGGCAGTCGCAAGTGCATCTGCAAACATATATGCAAAAGCAGGACCTGAACCTGCAATTGCAGTAAAAACCGAAAAATACTTCTCCTCAAGAAGAACAGCTTTTCCGAAAGTTTCGCAAAGCTCACGCACAAATTCTTTTTCGGCATAAGATACGCTTTCGGTTGCACAGACAGCAGTCATCGCCTGACCGACAGCAGCGTTGATATTCGGCATTATTCTGACCGCCTTAACATCAAAACCAAAGCAAGAAACGATTTTTGAGGTCTGAGTGCCTGCAGCAGTCGAAATAACAAGAGGATTATTCTTTTTAATTTCTTCCTTTATTTCATTGGCAAGAGAAGCAAAATCCTTTGGTTTGACTGCAATAATTATATTTTCGCATTCAGATGCAACTTCGTTGGCATTTTCAGCAACACTTACCGAAAGTTCTTCGGAAAGCTCGTTTAATTTTTCTGAGTTAATATCATATATGAGAATTTCGGATGAAGCAATTTTTTCGCATGCAACAATTCCTCTGAGAATTGCGCTTGCAAGATTACCTGTTCCGATAAAACCTAATTTCATGGACTTTCTCCTTAAATTAATGGAATAAAGCGCAAAGCTTCCGCTCTGCGCTTTTAAATATTAAAGATCTGATGTACAGTTGGGGCACTTTGTTGCACCGATAGCAATTTCGCTCTTGCAGTAGGGGCATTCCTTGGTTGTGGGTTCTGCAGGAGCTTCGGGTTTCTTATTCATATCGGCAACCTTGTTGATACCTTTAACAAGAACAAATACAACAAATGCCATGATGAGGAAATTAAGAATTGCGCTTATGAAGTTACCGTAATTAAGAGTAGCAGCGCCAGCCTCCTGTGCTGCAGCAAGAGTTGCATAGTCACCGCCGTCAAGTGCGATGAACAAATCAGCAAAGTTGATTCCCTTTGTTGCAAGGCTGATAACAGGCATTACAACATCATCAACAAGTGACTTTACAATTGCCTGGAAAGCACCGCCGACAATAACGCCGACTGCAAGGTCAATAACATTACCTCTCATGATAAACTTTTTGAATTCGCCGAAAAATCCGTTTCCTTTTGCCATAGTTATTACCTCCGATTTTTATTTTCTAATATAATTTATCAAATTATTTATAAAAGGTCAACACCTTCAAGGTCAAAATTTGGGATAAAATTTTCTGTTGATGAATCTTTACCCTGAAAATAGCAATTTTCAAACCCGAGAGTAAGAATTTTGTCCTTAACGATTTTGTATTCCTTTGATGATAATTTGCGGTCAACAGGCGGCATTTCCTTTGCTTTTCCGTACGGTGTATACTGCCTCATGACACTGATATGTGTTTCGGTTGAAAGATTATCCGCAACCCATGAAAAAACCTTGACCGCCTGAGATATGTTTCCCGGCAAAACCATATGCCGGATAATTATTCCTTTTTTTGCAATTCCGTTTTCATCCGTCACGATACTGATAAGCTTATGATTACCGCCAAAGTGTGCGACTTCCGTACCGTAAATGGTCATCGCTTTAATATTTCCACTGTTCTGATATGCGAAGTCTACCTTCGAATACATTGTATAGTTCATTGCAGGCAATACAACGTACGTTTCTCTGCCTTCGGGAACGTTCCCTGCGCCGCCGTCAGCCGTAAGGTTGAACTGCGCCCAGTTCATAAACTTGTTGTCATCCGTCCCGCCTGCA
>CALAQQ010000048.1 GCA_937888485.1 uncultured Clostridia bacterium | reverse complement strand
AACAAAATTTCTCTCAAAGAAAAACTCGGCTACGGTGTCGGTGCGATAGGTCTTGACCTGAGCTACGGAATGTTCTATTCCTACCTCTCGATTTATCTGACAAATGCGCTCGGCATCAGTCCCGCTTTCCTTCTCATTATCACTCCCCTTGCAAGACTCTGGGACGGCTTCAATGACCCGATGATGGGCATGATAGTTGACCGCACCAAAACAAAAATGGGCAAATACCGTCCGTGGATTATAACGGGCGCAACGATAAATGCCGTTGTTCTCTGTCTGCTTTTCAACAATCCCGGTTTTGCCGCAGGCTCGGTCGGTCTTTACGTTTATGCAGCTGTTCTTTATGTTCTCTGGGGCATGACAAACACCCTTGCCGACATCCCCTTCTGGTCAATGGTTCCTTCATTTGCAAGCGAAGAAAAAGACAGAAATCTCGTTTCAACAATCGCCAGAGCTTTCTCGGGTCTCGGTCAGGGAATTATCTCGATTTTCACCCCGATTGCAGTTGCATATCTCGGCGGCGTTGCAGGCAGTAAGCTCGATTCAATGACATCCGATACACTCAGCAAGGGCTTCGGAAAATGGTCAATAATCACGGCGGTCGGTCTTATTTTCTTTGCGGCAGTCAGTGTTCTCTCAACGAAGGAAAGAAGAATCATCGTCAACAACGATAAGTTCTCATTCAAGGGCGCAATCAACGTTATAAAACAGAACGACCAGCTTCTTGTTTTCATGCTTTTCGCAATGATTTCAAACGCAGGCTTCTATATGACATCGGGTATCAGCAGTTATTATTTCACATCCGTTCTCGGCGACCTTACTCTGCAGTCGAAGTTCAATCTTATGGGTACAGTCGGTTCGGTGCTTGCAATTCTTGTTGTTCCCGTATGCTCAAAATTCATGAATAACCGTTCGATTTATAAGCTCTCGCTCAGCATGGCGGCAGCCGGATATATCGTAATGGCAATCATGGGTTATCTCATTCCCGGCAACGTCACTCTTCTCGGCATCTGCTACATTCTCACCTCTCTCGGCACGGGCAGCATGTTCGTAAATCAGACCGTTATGCTTGCAGACTGCGTTGACTACGGCGAATATAAAACGGGCAAGAGAAACCAGAGCCTCACGTTCTCGATGAAGGGCTTCCTTCAGAAAATGGCATACACAATTCAGGCTATTATCATGTATGCAACCTTCACGGTTACGGGCTATGACGGCGAGGCAGTTGTTCAGACTGCACAGGCACAGAGCGCAATTTCATTCCTTATGTTTATCGTTCCCCCAGCAATGATGATTATCTCATTCATTATTTTCTCAAAGAAATATAAAATTTACGGCAAATTCAAACAGGAAGTTCTTGAAGCTGTAAGCAATAAATAAGCGTGAAAAAGCACCCTGAAAACATCTGTTTTCAGGGTGTTATATTTTTGTTTATCTTGCGTAATCGCCGACCATCAGCATGTAGTTACCGATTTCTGCGCCGAATTCGGGTGCGCCGTCCATGATAAGCTTGCCTGTCTTTGTGAATTCAAGCATATCTGCGGTACCCATAAGAATGCCGAGTGCGCTGTCAAGGCTGTCAAATCTCATGGTGAAGAAGGGAAGAGCACGCTTATAAACGCCTCTGCCTGCCTTTGACTTGCCTGCCTTGATACGGATATATGCCGAAATATCGGGATAATCGTTAACAGCCCATGCATAAACTCTGTCGGGGCTCTTGAGAGTCCAGTTATGAATCTGCTCATGACCCTGCTTATTGAGTGTGCTGATACCGCTTGAAAGCAGATAGAAATAGCACTTAACAAGGAGCTTCTTTGCTTCTTCCTCTGTGGGAGCTTCTGTTGCGGTAAGAAGCGATGACATCTTGAGGAGAGTCATCATGAATGCCATGAAAACGGCAGGCTTCTTTGCAACACCCTTCATTGCGGGAAGGGTTGAGGGACCGATTTTTCCTTTGAAAAATGCGTTCATTGTTTCAATGCTCTTGAATTCGAGTTCGATATGAGCATTGTCTGCAACCTTATTTGTATGGCAGTCCCATTCGCCGCAGTTAACAACAAAGTGAGTTGCAACCTTGCCTTCGGGAGCCTCGGGGTCTTTTGCACTTACCTGGATAACTGCATGAGCATGCTCAAATTTCTTTGAGAGCTTGGGGTCATCCATGGCAATTGTTTTAATAAGGGGAAGAACCGCACAAAGGAAAATTTTATTAGTGAGTATATCTTCTCTCGAAGCCATATAAATCATTCCTTTCTGTTAGTTAAGCTGAGATTATTTTTGCTTTCGCAGTGAGGAAAGTGTATCTGTATACACGACCGGACGAGAAAGCGAAAAGAACTCAACTTAAGCTTCGTCGTCCCAGTCGTCGTCGAGTTCAAAGTCCTTACCCATAACTTCACGAACTGCAGCAATGATACCGTTCTGGTCAATGCCAAGAGTTGACATGATGTCTTCGTGGAGACCGATGGGAGCAAACTTATCAGGGATACCGAGCTGCTTGAATGCACAGCCCTTACCCGCTTCAACGATAACTTCTGCAACCGCTGAACCGAGACCGCCGAGAATATTGTGGTCTTCAGCTGTGATAATGCGGCGAGTTTCCATAACCGCCTTGATGATTGCTTCCTTGTCGATGGGCTTGATGGTATGCATGTTGAGAACTCTTACCTTAAGACCGTCATTTGTTTCAAGGAACTTTGCAGCCTGATATGCCTGGAATACGCATGAACCGCAAGCGATGATTGTGATATCCGAGCCTTCATTGATTGTTACAGCCTTACCTACTTCGAAGCCGTAATCGCTGTTTTCATAGAGAACGCGGTCAAAGCCTCTGTTGATACGGATGTAATAAGGTCCGAAGTTATCATATGCAGCGTGAACTGCATTGTAGGTTTCGATACCGTCTGCGGGGCAGATAACGGTGAGGTTGGGGATTGAACGTGCAACAGCCATATCGCAGATAGCATGGTGTGTTGAACCTGCCTGACCGAAGGATGTACCTGCGTGAGTTGCAATAATCTTTGCGTTAACGTTCTGATAGCAGATGTCGGTGTGAAGCTGGTCAGCACTTCTGAGAGAAGCGAAAACCGAGAAGGTTGAAAGGAAAGGTACAAGACCTGCTCTTGCCATACCTGCAGCCATACCGAACATATTCTGTTCTGCGATACCTACGTTGAAATATCTGTCGGGGAATTTTTCGCCGAACATACCGATTTTTGTTGATTTACCAAGGTCTGCTGTGAGAGCAACAACCTCAGGATGCTTTTCGCCGAGCTCGCAAAGAGCCTTACCGTAAATTTCAGCTGTTGAGAAAGCTGTTGATTCGGTAGCGGTATATGTAAGTCCTCCTGCCATGATCAGATGCCCTCCTTTTCTGCACGAGCAACACGCTGTGCATAGTGTTTTTCAAGACTTGCTTTTGCCTGTTCGTATTTTTCATCATTAAGTGCGCCGTAGTGCCACTTGTAATCGCCTTCCATGTAATCAACGCCGCAACCCTTGATTGTGTCTGCGATAATCATGCAGGGCTTACCCTTTGTTGCAAGAGCAGTATCAATAGCATCTGCAAGAGCGTTCATGTTATGACCGTCAACTTCGATAACTTCGAAGCCGAATGAACGCCATTTATCTGCAAGGGGTTCAAGCTTCATAACTTCTTCTGTGGGACCGTCAATCATGCACTTGTTACGGTCAACGAAAGAAACGAGGTTATCAGCTTTGAAATGAGCAGCAGCCATACCTGCTTCCCAGTTCGAACCTTCGTCGCATTCACCGTCGCCGAGGATACAGAATGTCTTATAATCCTTGCCGAGTACTTTTGCTGCAAGAGCAGTACCGAGAGCGATTGAAAGACCGTGACCGAGTGAACCTGTCGAAGCGTCAACGCCCTTAACCTTGTTTGAGTCAAGGTGGATACCCATTGTTGAATTTGAAAGGTTGAATGTCTTGAGCTTTTCTTTGTCGTCAAAACCGAGGTGGCAAACAAGGCTTGCAAGAGCAACGCCTGCATGACCCTTGCTGAGGATGAAACGGTCTCTGTCTTCCCACTGGGGATTTTCAACATCGTACTTCATGTACTTGTAGTAAAGAATGGCGAGCATATCCATAACACTCATGCCGCCGCCGATGTGAGCGGAGCCTGCCCAGAAGGTTGTGTCAAGGCAAAGCTTACGAAGCTCGTATGCCTGTTTTTCAAGCTCGAGCCATTCCTGCTTGGTTAATGCCATAGTAAATTCCTCCTTTATAAAATGAATCAGCCGAGTTCAGGATGATTCTTTCTTACTGCTTTGAATGCGTCTTCAGCAACTTCGATTGTAAACTTGATATCCTCATCGGAAAGAGATGCATTGATGAAGTGGTTGTGGTGGTTGGTCATATAAACGCCTCTCTTTACAACCTCTGCAATCCATTCCTGATGAAGCATGAGTGAATCGTCGTCCTTAAGCATGAGATAGAAGAGTGCGGGTTCGCCCGAAACCTTAAGATTGAAGCCGTTGTTCTTTGCTGCGGCAACAAGACCGTCGGTAAGCATTGTGCCCTTATCAAAGCAAATCTTGGGAAGGTCAATCTTCTTCATCTTTTCGATACAAGCGATAGCCGCCGCAAAGGGAACTGCGCTCATCCAATAGCTGCCTGTATATGAAAGACCGCTGATGGAGCTCTTGAGCCAGTCTTTACCGCAAAGAGCCGAAACGTTCCAACCGTTTGCAAGGGCTTTACAGAAGCAGATAAGGTCTGCTTCAAAGCCATAATGATGGTCGGAGCCTGCAAGGTCAAGTCTGAAACCGCAGCGAACGTCGTCTACGATAAGAACGATGCCCTTGTCTGTGCAGAGCTTACGAACCTTCTGCCAATAACCTTCTGCGGGAAGAACGTTATCAATGAAGTTGCCGTGCATATAGGGAGTTGAAATAAATGCGGCAATTTCGCCTTCATGTTCTTCAACAAGTCTTTCAAGAGCTTCAAAATCGTTCCAGTCAACATAGAGATTATTTGAAACATCCTCGGGAATAACACCGGGATAGTCAACCTTCTGGCACCAGGGTGCAACTCCGTGATAATAACCCTTTACGAAGATAATCTTCTTTCTGTGGGTTGCTGCTCTTGCGGTCATGATAGCTGCGGTTGTTGTGTCGCCGCCGTTCTTTGCAAAGAATGCCCAGTCTGCGGAAGCAACCGTATCAACCATAAGCTCTGCGAATTCGATAATTTTTGTTGAGGGAGCTGTAACGCAGTTTTCGATCTTCATCTGTTCCATAACAGCAGCATCAACATCGGGGTCATTGTAACCGAGAACATTGGGGCCGTATGCACACATATAGTCGATATATCTGTTACCGTCAACATCCCAGAAATATGTTCCTTCTGCCTTCTGGCTGAAAAGAGGATATGCAGAAACGGGAATACAGCATCCTTCCGCAGGACCCTGATGTCCGTAAAGACCCGAGGGAATTACTTTTGCGGCTCTCTGAAAGAGCTCAGCACTTTTAGCGTGTGTGTTTATTTTCATACTCATTTCAGATACCTCCTTATGCAAGATACAGAGCAACTCTGTCAAGAATTCTGTTGAGATTGTCGAGCATTGAAATCATGCCCTTCATAACGATATCGCCGCTGCCTACGCAAGCGATTGCGTTAACATTACCGTCAAACAAATCTCTTGCAAGCTTGGTTGAGCTGAATTCCATGATTGCTCTGGGTGATTCGCTGGGTTTCTTAAGAGCAAGAAGTCTGTGATTCTTGACTCTGATTGTTGCGGCAGGACCGTCTTTGATGCTGAATGCAATTTCACCGTCAACCATGTTGCTTGCGGAGAACTTGCCGATTTCGTCGTTGTTGCCAATCTGGGCGATTGCAACAGAAATCGTATACATCATAAGTGATGTGCTGATTCTGAAGAAATCTTCATCTTCAAGGTCAGCAGGGTCAGGACGCATATATTTGTTAAGCAAATCGGTAAGCTTTGTAAAATCCTTAAGCAAGAAACCGATATGGTGGAAGCCTTTTGAGGGAATGGGAGTAACGGTGCCGTCAATAAGACCGTTAAACTTTTCGCATGAGCTGAAAGGAAGCTTTACGTCACACTTTGTGCAACCCTGTTCCATTCTGCATTTGCCTTTATAAAAAGTAATTGTTGCACTGGGTCCACCCTTAATTTCAAAGCCGATTGAGATGGGCTTTTTGTTTGTAAGAATGCTTTCTGCTTCGGGAGCAAGCTCACAGAGATTTTCAAGAGTACCCAACACGCCGTACAAATTGATATATGCCAGCGTTCTTTGATCAATCATTCTGATTTCCTCCTTGTTAACGTACAGGCATTTCACCGCACATTAAAGATATCCACTTTATTTTAACAAATATATTATATAATGTCAATAAATAAGAAAATATATTTTATGTTTTTATGCAGAATTTACAAAAAGACAGCAAACTTCTCGTCTGCCGTCTTTTTTCTTATCTGTTTTTAACGAAATATTCAATAAGCTTCGCCGCATTTGCTGCTGCAATGGGCAAAAACTCACCGTAATCCATATGCGATGAGCCGTCTGCACAATCGGAAACAGCTCTCACGACACCGAAGGGAACGCCGTTTGTGTAGCACACCTGAGCAATGCTTGCGCCCTCCATTTCGCATACGATTGCGCCAAAATTATCGGTTATGAATTTTTTCTTTTCTTCGCTTGCGATAAACTGGTCTCCCGATGCGATGACACCCCTCATACCCTTAACGTTTTCAAGGGTTTCGATGCCCTCTGAAAGAAGATTTATAACCCCATTATCTGCAGGAATATTGACGATATTTATGCCCGAAATCAGACCTATCGGGTCACCCAGAGGAGATGTATCCATATCATGCTGAACAAGACTTTCCGCAACCGCAATATCGCCGATTGAAAGCTTGGTTGAAAGGCTTCCGCCGACACCTGTGTTGATAATGCAGTCGGGCGCATATTTCAGTATCATCGTCTGTGCACACATTGCCGCCGCAACCTTACCGATTCCGCAGACAGCAATAACGATTTCCTTGTCATGAAGAGTTCCCTTCACAAATTCAACCCCGCCGATTTTTTCTGCGGTTTTGTTTCTCATAAGGGATTTTATTGTTTCAACTTCAATGTGCATTGCACCGATAATTCCTGTCATAAAAACACCTCTTTTAAATATATCCTGTATTTTAACATAACACAGCCGAAATTTCAATACAGATAATTGATAATGAAGTATTGATATTCCGTTTTAATTATGTTATTATATACCATATATAGTTAAAATGGAGGATAGCGCGTTGGAATCATACATAATTATCGCCTTGCTTGCGGCGATTATAGTTTTACTGATTGTTGTTCTTGCAAAGCAGGGTAAATCCAAAAACCCCGAGCTTGAGCACAAAATTGACGGCGTTGCAGAAAAAACAGCAGCTCTTACCCAGACACTCGGAACTGAATTTGAACGCAGCCGCCGTGAAATGCAGTCGGGTCAGTATAATATGCGTACCGAAACAGCAAAATCGCTCGGCGAAATGAATGAAAAAATCGAAAAATTAAGACTCGACAATACCGAATATCAGGGCAGAACGGAAAAAACTCTTTCCGAATCACTGAATACAATAAGACTCAACAATATTGAGCAGAACGAAAAACAAAGCAGACAGCTCACCGAAGCAGTTGACAAAATGCGTGAAAGCAACGAAAAGAAGCTTGAACAAATGCGTCTTACCGTTGACGAAAAGCTGAACGAAACCCTTACGCAAAGACTTGACACATCCTTCAAAACAGTTTCCGACAGACTTGAAAACGTATATAAATCTCTCGGAGAAATGAAGGAGCTTTCAAACGGTGTTACCGCAAACGTAACAAGTCTTAACCGCGTTCTCACCAACGTCAAGGCTAGAGGTACATGGGCAGAGGTTCAGCTCGGTGCGATTCTCGACCAGACCATTCCCGGTATGTACGAAACTAACTTTGTCTGCGTTCCGGGTTCAAAAGACAGAGTAGAATTCGCCGTTCATATTCCTGCAAGCGACGGCGGAAACATGACATATCTTCCCATTGACTCAAAATTCCCCATGGAGGATTACGTACGTCTTTGCAACGCCGCAGATTCTGCAGACCCCGTTGCTCTCGAAGCTGCAAGAAAAGCTCTTGAAACAAGAGTTCTCGGCGAAGCAAAAACAATTACCAAATACATAAATGTTCCCTTAACCACTCCTTTTGCAATCATGTATCTTGCAACCGAAGGTCTTTATGCTGAAATAACATCCTCACGCTCAGGCATCGCTGAAAAAATACAGAGCGAATACAATGTTATGATTGCAGGACCTTCAACAATAACGGCTCTTCTCAATTCGCTCTCACTCGGTTTCAGAGCGGTTGCGATAAATGAAAAAGCAAACGAGGTCAGAATTCTTCTTGCCGCCGCAAAAGTTCAGTATGACAAGTTCGGAGTTGTACTTCAGAAGGCAAGACAGAAGATTGACGAGGCGGGCAAATCCCTTGACGAAGCAGGAAAACGTAACGAAATTATACGCAAAAAACTCAAAAATGTTGAAGCAATCGACGGCGGTGATGCCGAAGAAATATTAGGAATCAATGACAGCTCAGATATATAAGGAGGAAACAACGATGAAAGACCCCAAAGAAATTCTTGCTCAGATGACTCTTGAAGAAAAAGCATCTCTCTGTGACGGTGCAGACTTCTGGCACATGAAGGGCATGGAAAAGTATGACATTCCCTGCATCATGGTATGCGACGGTCCTCACGGACTCCGCAAAAAAGACTACAGCAAAAAAGGTGACAGCCTTTCAAACAGTGTTCCCGCAATCAGCTATCCTACAGCAGCAACAACAGCTTGCTCATGGGACCCCGAGCTTCTCTATGAAATGGGCGTTGCTCTCGGTAAGAAATGCCTCAAAGAAGAAGTCGGCGTTCTTCTCGGACCCGGTATCAACATGAAGCGTTCTCCCCTTTGCGGCAGAAACTTTGAATACTTCTCGGAAGACCCCATCCTTGCAGGTGAACTTGCCGCAGGATTCATAAACGGTGTTCAGTCAATGGGTGTCGGTACTTCACTCAAACATTTCTGCGCCAACAGCCAGGAAACACGCAGAATGACCTGCGATTCAGTTGTTGACGAAAGAGCTCTGCGCGAAATCTATCTCACAGCATTTGAAATCGCAGTCAAGAAAGCAAAGCCCTGGACCGTTATGAACTCATACAACAAGATTAACGGTATGCACGGCTCCGAAAACAAGCATACACAGGTTGAAATTCTCCGTAACGAATGGGGATATGACGGCGTTGTTGTAAGCGACTGGGGCGCAGTAAACGACAGAGTTCTCGGTCTCAAAAACGGTAACGACCTCGAAATGCCCTCATCATCGGGTTCAGGCACACAGAGAATCGTTGACGCCGTAAGAAACGGCTCACTCGATGAGGCTGTTGTTAACGAAAGAGCTCTCAATGTTCTCAATCTTATAAAGAAAGCTGCCGACGGTTCAAAGGCTAACTATGCTTATAACGATGCAGACGACCAGCCCTTCGCAAGAAAGGTTGCGGCACAGTCAATGGTTCTTCTCAAGAACAACGGCATTCTTCCTCTCAAAAAGAACGGTAAAATCGCTGTTATCGGTGAACTCGCAAGAACTCCCAGATATCAGGGTGCCGGTTCATCACACATAAATCCCACTCAGCTCGACAACGCTCTCGACGAGCTTCAGAAAATCGGATATAACGTTGAATTCGCACAGGGTTATGAACTCAAGCAGAAAAAAGCAAAGAAAAACGCAGAACATCTTCAGAAGGCAATTGACGTTGCAAGAAGATGCGAAACCGTTGTTCTCTTCATCGGTCTCACTGATGACTACGAAGCAGAAGGCTTTGACAGAAGCCACATGGCTCTCCCCGCAGCTCATGATACACTTGTCAGCGAAATCCTCAAGGTTAATAAGAATGTTGTTATCGTTCTTGCCGGCGGTTCACCCGTTGAAATGCCCTGGAACGACGGCGTTGCTGCAATTCTTCATTCATACCTCGGCGGTCAGGCAGGTGCAGGCGCTGTTGCCGATATCATTTCAGGCGCAGTCAATCCCTGCGGTAAGCTCTCCGAAACATACCCCGTTACATATTCGGACACTCCCGCAAAAAACAACTTCCCCGGCAACCCCGCATCGGTTGAATACCGTGAAAGCATCTACATCGGCTACAGATATTACGAAAAAGCAAACAAAGCTGTCCGTTATCCCTTTGGCTACGGACTTTCATACACAACATTCGATTATTCCGATATAAAACTCGACAAAAAAGCCATGAACGAAAACGATATCCTCAACGTTTCATTCAAGGTAAAGAATACAGGTGCTGTTTCGGGTTATGAAATTGCTCAGCTCTATGTCGCAGACAAAGAAAGCACAATCTACAGACCCGTCAAGGAACTCAAGGCATTCAAAAAAGTATGGCTCAATCCCGGTGAAACCAAAGAAATCACTCTTTCACTCAACAAGAGAGCCTTTGCATTCTATAATGTAAACATCAACGACTGGTGTGTTGAAAGCGGTGACTTCGATATTCTTGTCGGTGCATCAAGTGCAGACATCAGACTCTCCGCAACCGTTAACGTCAGCGCTCCCGACGTTTCAATCCCCGACTATTCACAGATTGCACCTGTTTACTACACAGGTAATGTTCAGTCTGTTCCCGAAGAACAGTTTGTTGCCGTTCTCGGCAGAGATCTTCCTCCCACAGACTACGACAAGAACAGAAAGCTCAGCATTCAGGATACTTTTGAAAGCTGCCGTCACGCAAAGAACGGCAAGAAGTTCTACAAGCTTCTTTCAACTGTTATCCCCGCAGGCTTTGCTCAGGCAATCGCACTTCAGACCCCGTTCCGTGATTTCATCAGCATGAGCGGCGGCGTAATGAGCGAAGATATGGCAAACGGTCTTGTAATGTGGATCAGCGGCGAAAAAGGCGGTATCCGTAAGATTCTCAAGGGTATCCCCGCTGCTATCAAGGGTATCGGTCCTCTTCTTAAGAATATCTGATTTCGGAGACGTAAAAATGAAAAAGAATTTGGTTTTAAAAATATTGAGCGTAATTCTCGTTATTGCGCTTGTTGCGGCATGTATTCCCTTGAGCGTAAGCGCAAATTCATCGGAAATACGTTTCGGAGTTATTTCGGATATCCACTACATCGCTCCCTCACTCAAAAATCACGAAAGCGAAGTATGGCAGGATTTCGTTTATAACAAACACAAGGAATATAACGACCTTGATTCACTGGTTGACAACGCACTCGACGGTATTTTCAGAAATGCCGTCGAAGGCGGTGAAAATTACGTGCTTATTCCGGGCGACCTTACAAAAGACGGTGAACTTACAAGCCATGAGGCTCTTGCAGAGAAGTTCGGTGCTTTTGAAGAAAAAACAGGCATTCAGGTGCTTGTCATTCCCGGTAATCACGACATAAACAACAGTAATGCCGTTACATTTGAAAACGGCAAAAAAGAACCGACTGCAAAGACCTCTCCCGAACAGTTCAAAGAAATCTACTCTGATTTCGGTTTTGACCTTGCAGACAGCTTCTTCGTTCCCGATGAGGGCAAGAAAGGCGGTATGCTTTCATATGCCGCAACTCTCGGAAACTACAGGCTCATAGCCATTGACAGTCTTATTTACAGTAACGACAACGGTGCAAAAGATAATGAACACGATACCGCAGGTCAGATTGCAGAGGGATTGCTTGACTGGATTAAAGCCGAATGTGCAGCGGCTGAAGAAAGCGGTCTTACCGTTATCGGCATGCAGCATCACAATCTCATTCCTCATTCAAACATTGAAGAAGCAACTCTTTTCCCCTTCGTTGTCAATGATTGGCTGAAAATTGCAGATGCCTATGCCGATGCAGGTATGCACTATATTTTTACAGGTCATCTTCATGCGAACGACATCGCAAAACACGTTTCCGACAACGGTGAAGCTGTTTATGACATACTCACCCCTACCCTTTCAGGCTTCCCCAACTATTATAAAATAGTTGATTTCAAAACAGTCGGCGACAAGGTAACAATGGACATGAAATCGCTCGACGTTGACGAATATCAGCCTGTTGTAAGCGACGACGGAACAGTTTATGAAAAGCC
Source organism: uncultured Clostridia bacterium (assembly GCA_937888485.1). Lineage (GTDB taxonomy): Bacteria > Bacillota > Clostridia > Oscillospirales > Acutalibacteraceae > CAG-177. The sequence goes on along the minus strand of CALAQQ010000048.1, from coordinate 11,255 downwards.
CTTCAAGCTTACATATTCATTCGGAAAAACCTTCGGTGAAAACGGCATAAAAGATATGGTTATGGGTCTTGTTCTGCCGCTCCTCGATGAATATCTTCCTGCCATTAAGGAAGCCGGCGGTTTGCTTGAATTCCTTAAAACAATGAATATTGACCTCGAAAAGATTATCGTTGATGCTCTCGGCACAAACGGTCTTCAGCTCGGGAAAATGGAAATTCTGACTGTAAGCTCAAACATCATGGGATTCATCAAAGACCTTGCGGGTCAGATTGACGAAGCTTATGTTAACAACCCCGATAAACTCATTGGTCTTGTCGAAGGAATTCTTGACGAAGTATTCAATTATAAAATCTCCGATATGCCCGCAACAATGCTGACAGATGTTTTCGGAACAGAAGTTTCGAAAGACGGCTGCACAATCGGAGAATACACCGCAACCGTTCTTTACTGCTACTACGGTGGCGATGAAGATGTTGCCGATTACCCCTATGTCGAGAATGTTCTTGACCGTTTCTACAGCGGTGAACTCGCACAGGAGTTCTTCAATCTTCTCCGCAAGATTCTTGTAACAGATCTCATTCAGGGCGAAATCCTTTCAACACTCGAATTCAATCCCGGTGAGCTTTTTCCCAACGGTAATATTTTCTATGTTCTCGGCAGAATTCTCCAGGGTGTAACCGAAACCCTTCTCGGCGGCAACAACAGCTTCAAAAATCTCATTGATTCCGTACTTTCTCTCCCCGTTGTTCCCGAAAACTACAGCTCAGTTGATGCTATAATCGACCACCTCATGGGCGAATATATCACACAAAGCCAGTATGAATCATGGGGATACACAATCAGATGGATGCTCGTAACCTTTGTATTCGACTCCGACCCTGCTGAAAAAATGGACAGCAATTCTGTTATCGTTTATGACGGAAAAGAAGAAGTCGAGGCAACCAAGGATAATTACCGTGCACCTTCACATGTTGCGGTTTCGCTCGGAGAGAATTCTTCTTCCGAAATGAGCATCACATGGCTCACCAAATACAGCGTTACAGGAACAGACATCGAGCTTGTTCCTTACAGCGAAAATCCGAAGTTCACGGGTATACCCACAAGCGGCAAAAAAGTCAATGCATCATATGAAACGATTGGCAAAACCTATTTCGGCGCAGACCTTGGTATTCTCGGACTTCTTCCCTATACCAAAGATTATGTAAAACACACAATCAGACTTTCGGGTCTTGAAAAAGGAACTAAATACTGCTACCGTGTCGGCGATGCAAAACGCGGCTGGTGGAGTGATGCCGGTGTTATTGAAACCGCAAGTGGCGGTGATGAAGGCTTCACATTCTTCTATCTCACCGACCCCCAGGCACAAAGACCCGACCACTATAACAGATTTGCAGAAGTTGTTGAAACCGCATATGCGGAATATCCCGATGCAAAGTTCATCGTCTCCGCAGGCGATAATGTTGACGAAGGAAAAAATGTAAAACATTGGAACTATCTTCTCAATTCAACCGACAAGCTTCTCAGCCTTCCCTATATGCCGACAACGGGCAATCACGAGGACGAAGAAGCGGTAATAACCGAAAACTTCATTCTTCCCGGTGTTCCCGAACAAAATCTTGATACAGGCGTTTATTATTCATACGATTATAACGATGTTCATTTCACCGTTCTCAACACCAACGATATTGTGGACGATAAGCTCGGCAACGCCCAGCTTGAATGGCTCAGGAACGACATCAAATCAAGCGATGCAAAATGGAAAATCGTTGTTCTTCATAAGGCTCTTTATTCCAACGGTTCCCATTTCGATGACGGTGATGTTGAAGGAATGAGAAAACAGCTCAGTTCTCTTCTCCCCTATCTCGGTGTTGACCTTGTTCTTCAGGGTCATGACCATGTTTATCTCAGAACAGACGCCATGGTTGCAAACTCCGTTGTTCCCTCAACAACAAGCATTGCCGAATTCGACGGACTTGAATACTATGTGAAGCATAATCCCAAGGGCACAATTTATTCAATCTGCGGCACTTCGGGCGTTAAGGTTTATCAGACCAAGGATGAAGCGGAAACCGACAAATCCTTCCCCAGAGCCGAAAAACTCAACACCGAAAACACAGATAATTCAATGTTCTCGGCAATTACCGTTGAAGGCGACAGCCTTTATTATAACGCATATGAAGTTGAAAACGGTGAAGCAATCAGAATCGATAACTTTGCAATCGAAAAAACAGAGAATGACTCCGTTTCCGATAAGGCAGGCTCTTTCGGCAACATAATTGAGGGCATTCTCACAACCATCGATCTCGGTTTCGCATGGCAGTTCACGAATTTCGTGTTCTCCGCAATTGCAAGAGTTATGCAGTTCTTCAACGGTATTCTCGGTTAATAATATGATATAAACCAACAAGCTGTCTTGTTTACACAAGGCAGCTTGTTTTATTTATATTGCTTTTCTCTTAAACAAAAAATAAGAACCAACGCAATGCATTGGTTCTTATTCTGGCGGAGAAGGGGAGACTCGAACTCCCGCGCCGGTTACCCGACCTACGCCCTTAGCAGGGGCGCCTCGTCACCAACTTGAGTACTTCTCCATTGGTAACTATATAAAAATATAATTATAAATAAAAATGGCGGAGAGAGTGGGATTCGAACCCACGGTACCCGTAAAGGTACGACGGTTTTCAAGACCGTTCCGTTATGACCACTTCGGTATCTCTCCGTTTGTTGCTACGATATTCTATCATAACATTTTGACTATGTCAATAGATTTTTGAAAATTATTTTTCAGACAAAAGCCGAGGGAGCTTCCCTTTGAGGAAACTCCCTTATGCGACTCTTGTAATAAACAATTAAAAGGATGGATGGGAAATCCGGCAAACGCTTGCACACCGTCTCCGGATAAAATGAATTCTGCACTTGCTATACAAGTATTATATTACACATAAATCAGAAATGCCACCTTATTTCATTACAATATTGTTACAAAATAGTTACAAAGTCAATTGAAATTGTTACAAATTGTAACTATTTTATCGTTTAATGCTGCATATACTATATAAAGTATATTACTACAAGGAGAATCACAATGAATTGCGGAAATATAAAACATACCGATATTATTACTTTTTTGTTTACTGCCATAATTATATCTGCACTCGTTGCAAGCGGTTCAATCGGCAAGCTTTCCTTTGCAATGGCTACCGTTGTTTTCTTTACGGGTGTTAACACCGTATCTGAAACGCAAATTGTTCAAACCGACGAACCGACTGAACAGACAACAGAAGCCCCCAAAAAAGAAATATATAAATCTTCGGACATAACCGAAACTCCGTCTGACATAAAAGAGCTTATCCAAAAATACACAAAGCTTTTTGCCGACGACAAAAAAGACGGCACAATAAAATCAGTTACATACAAAGAAAAAGGCGCTACCCATACATTCGGGAATGTGCGTGTTAAAAACAACACCGACTCAAAACCTCTTGACATCGAAAATGTTCTTTCACAAAAACTCGGACTTTCAATAGATAAATCAAAGCCTGCTGTTCTGATTTTCCACAGCCATACCTCCGAAGGATATGAAATGATTGAAAGAGAATGGTATGCCTGTGACTACACCGCAAGAAGCAACGATGAAAACCGCAATATCGTCAGGGTCGGAACAGAAATTGCGGATTATCTGACCTCTTTGGGGTATACTGTTATTCATGACAAAACAATTCATGATGAAAACTATACCGATTCATATCCGAAATCGAGAAAAACAGTCGAGAAACATCTGAAAGAGCATCCCGAAATACAGATTGTTCTTGATATCCACAGAGACGCAATAACCCAGGATAACGGCGAAAAAATCAAACCTGTAAACACCATAAACGGGAAAAAAGCAGCTCAGCTGATGATAATAACAGGCGTTGAAGAGGGCAAAGTTAAAGATTTCCCCGATTGGGAATACAACCTGCAATTTGCACTGCATTTGCAGAATAAATGCGAAACCATGTTTCCCGGACTTATGCGGCCCGTTCTTTTTTCTCAGAGGAAATACAACATGGATATGACCCGCTTCAGCCTTCTTATTGAAATGGGCAGCGAGGCTAACACGCTTGAAGAAGCCTGTTATTCGGGAAGAATGCTTGCCGCCGCACTTGCATCGCTTATGGAGGAATATACCGAATGAAATTATTCAGAGCATATATAATAACAGTTATCATCTGCACAAGTATTTTTTCAACCGTTGCATGCATGTTCATAGCCGATGAAAACGCAAGAAAAATCAGTCTCGGAGAAGAATATGCCGTAGTCACCATTGACGAAATAAGACCGATTCTTCAGGAAATAAAAAAGGCGGTGACATTGCGCCACCGCCCATGAATTTATGCAAAAAATATCAACGAGTCGAATATAAATATCTTATACCCTTCAATTTCTATCACATCTTCAACGAAGGCGTCAAAGAAAACCCAGTCTTCCGTTTGTTCAAGAAGCGAGAGTTCATAGTCCGAGGCGAGAACAAAATATTTTTCCGCATCCTCATTTTCGCTGAACCAATTTTTGTTTGACTGATACAAACAGGGAGCAATTCCGTTTTCGTTGATATCGGTATTGGCAACTTTTACTCTTGAATCTGACAATACGGTTATCGCCTGAGAATTCCAGAATGTTGCAAAGCCGTATTCAAGACCGTTTTCTTCAAGTACTTTTGCAAGCTGATATTTTTCATTGTTCTCAATACCGTTTTTATCCATTTCGGCTATTGTTTTGACCGAAATTGCACTCATGAGAACGAGAACACAGGCTGCAAGAGCAGAAAATCTGACTGCAATCACATAAGGCTTTGCCGTTCTGAATGCCGCAAAACAAACCATCAGACCCGTACATATCATTGGGCTGAGACGCCAGTTTGCCGCAGAAAGAATTCCGAATATATAGCCGAACATGATAACTGCACTCACGCCGTAATGAGAAAGGATAAGAATCCTTGAGGCATAATCGAATTTCTTATAGAAAACAAGCGCAATAACAGGCACAACCGCAATTACAGCCGCCGCTGCGATTCTGACTATGTTGACAATTGATTCCGGTGAAAATATGCCCATTCCGTAAGCAACATCAACACCAAAGAGAGTGAACCAGTGCTCAGGGAAATTTCCAAGATTAGATAGCCATTCGTTCATATTGGCATACTGCGAAAATGCGCCGGCATATCCTGCCGTAACGCCGTTGCTCAGAACACCGAGAAGGAACATTCCGATAACCGTTGCACCGCCGCAAATCATACAGAAATAAACGGTTCTTCTGTTTTCTCTGTCAAATATTTTTCTGTCTTTTTCAAGAAAGATTTCAGCAACAGCAGCAAATAAAACAGGAAAAACTCCCGTTGCGATAACCTGCATGCCGTCAAGAGCAGATAAAACGGAAAAAACAACCGTTCCGAAAGCTACAACCGCGAGCCTTACCGTAAAAACACTGTCGGCGATGTATTCCCTGAATCGGATAAGCAATGATATCAGAACAAAAATAATCATCGCCGCAATGCTGTAATAAATAACGTGCTCAAAGAAAATCTCGCGAAGCTTTGCCGATGAACAGAGAATCATCGCAAGAGTTCCGACTGCCGAAAACGAAAGAGGCAGGCTGAACTTAAGACTTCTGCAAAGAAACCATGCTGAAGCAAAGAAAAGCAGGGTAAAAAGCACCATGCCGATATGGTGAGTTGTCATTGAAACCCCGAAAATACCGATGAACGGTATCATAAGCATTGTCCCTCCGAATGGAAGCATTGCCGCATAGCCGAAATCGGGGTTAAAAAGACTTCCGCCGTCATAGCTTGCCTGCGCCCAGAGAAGCGTGTCGGTACAGTCGGAATGGAAGAATTCCGCTGACGGATATAAAACATAGTATATTACGGCTGCAAGCGAGCCAAGTGCAAACATTGCCGTCAGCAAAACCCAAAGTCTTTTGAGAAGTTTTTGAATACTGTCTGTCATAATTCACCCTCAATTCCAAAAAACAAAAAAATCTCTTATCGCAGTGTGCACTGCGGGGTAGAAAGAAACCAGATTCGGATTAATCATAACCGATGCAAAGAAAGAAACCGCCGCCGTTGATACCGTCAACGCACAAACGCTCTTTTTTGCATAACGGGATACATAATCATGATAATCCCTTTGAAGAATAAGGCAGATTTCCGAAATAACCGCTGCAGCCGTGAATGCCGCAATAACGGTCAGGTCTGCCGTATAACGGAATATAACTCCGCCGTAGCAGAAGTTGAGATAAGCCGTTAAAACAATCGCAAAAAGCGAAGATGCAAGCATAATTTTTCCTCTGCCCGATATTTTTCTGCTTTTGAAAAGCACAGGGCTGAGAAGAAGCGAAAGCATAAACGGCATAGCAAAAATACCGAAATTGCTGTCGATATAAACCTGCTTTCCGTAATCTTTCAATGCAATCCTCGAAAATGTCAGATACGGAAATTCCTGTGAAAAACTCAGCGGCTGCAAGAAATAATGAATTATCGAAGGTATTATTCCGTTTGCACCGCCGTCATACAAAGACACATTCGCAAGGGTAAGCTGATACTCCGTTCCGAAATCGAATATATTTCCGAAACGGATGTAGTTATAATAAAACGAGAACGCAACAGATACCGCAACGGGGATTCCGAGAGGAAGCATGTCACCGATAAATGTTGCGATTTTCTTTTCTTTTATTGCATCAATAAAATAAATAATTATAAGAACTGCCGTTACGATTGCAATGGGCAGAACAGTGTTGATTCTTGAAAGAAAACCGAGCGCAAAGCTTATGCCTGCAAACGCCATCGAAACGGCACGCACGGTTTTCTTTGAACCGAAAGCTTTTATAATCCAGAAAAGATAAGCGGATACAAAAGCCATCGCCGCCGCACTGGCAACATAATAAAAAGCCTGACGGCCTCTCTGAATAATGAGCGCAGAGCTTGCAAAATAAGCTCCGACGGCAATAACACAAGAAAGCCACGGCATCATGCCCGATTTCCTGAACTTATTCCATTCAACAACCGCAAGAGGTAAAAACACCGATGTTATAACGGAGAAAAATCCCATAACCGAGCTGTCTGTGGGGATATTTCCCGTAACAAGATAATAGGGATAATAAAAAACAAGTATCGGTGCTATGCCGAAATAAGAATAATATTTGCCGTCAAAAAACGCTCTGTCATAAAGAGAATTGGCATTCATCCTGTTATCGGGTGTATACGGATTTTCAAGAGCAAGAAGCTCTGCCGAAGGCTGAACATCAAGATGAATCTGTCCCTTTATAAATGCATCAAACTGCTGAATATAGGGCGAATATAATTTGATATCTCCTTCAAGAGGATATTCGATAAAAGAACCTGCTTCCCCCGAAGATACAAATGACCACATAAGAACAGCCACACTGCAACATAATGCCAACGAAAGAATCCCCGCCTGATTAAAAGTCATTTCACATCGGAATTGTCTGCCCTTCGCGGACATCACAAACCAAATCACAGCCGCTGCAAGAATCATCGCCAAGAATCTCATCGGATTGAAAGAAAGCTCATATTCGGGGTTAATAATTATATCCGAAACGGTGCATTCCTTATTAACATCCGCAACCTCAATACTGAAACCTGTCATATCACCGCGTGAATTCAGATAAAAAGTATAGGTTCTCGGAGTGTTTCCGACAGCTGCTTTTTCGCTCCTTATCATCGAAGCGGAATTAACATTGTTTTCGTCAAACACATAAAAATTAACAGTTGCAAGAGCATCTATAACCATTTCTTCGGTTGCCGAAACGGTAAATTTCACGGAATTAAGCGGAAACTTACCGCAAGTCAAATCGATAAACCGCGAATCCTCGCTGACGGTGAAAACTTCACCCTCAGCAGGCATTACTTCCGAAGCATCGGTTTTTCCCGCAACATACGCAAACCAGACAAAATTCGACAGCAACGCTTCAAGCAGGAATATCACTGCAATAACAGCAACGACAGAAACAAATGACTTACTGCTTTTTGCCGTTTTCATTGTTTGACTCCTCATGATATTCAGCTTCTGTATTGACGTTCCAGATATTTTCTTTTGTTTTCTTGCCGTTTACTATATTCGAAACCGCTTCAAATGAAGTTACCATGGAGTGGTCCATATTGTTATATCTGTGCTGACCGTTTCTGCCGACACAGTAAAGATTATCAAATGTGTCAAGATATTCAACAAGCTCGTCAATTCTGTCATAGGTGTCAAAATATGCGGGATAAGCCTTCTGCACCTTTTCTCGGTGACTGTCAAGCACTCTCGCATCAGCATTGATAACGCCCATCTTTTTAAGCTCGTTGACAGCGAAATCAACACAGTCCTTTTCGTTCATATTCCAGAACGAATCACCCTCGTCGCAGAAATATTCAAGACCTATCCAGACGGTATTTTCGGGGTCTTTGACAAGATAAGGCGACCAGTTATTGAAAATCTGAATTCTGCCGAGTTTTACTCCGACATCCTGAACATAAATCCAGCAGTCGGGAACAATATTATTGAGGGTTTTTATGCCCGTTTCATTTTTAAGATTAAGTTTATCGAGAAGAAGACCGACAGTCACGAAATCTCTGTAGGGGAGACCCTTGGCGATTTCGGCGGGTGCGGAGGGTACGGTTTCTCCCATACCGGCAACTAAATCCTTGACGGGCATTGACGAAATGAAGATATCACCGTCAAAGGTTTCGCCGTTTTCGCATTTAACGCAGTTCACCCTGCCGTCTGAAACATCAATGTCGGTAACCTTGCTGTTATAAATGATTTTACCGCCCATTTTTTCAAATTCCGCACCGACGGTTTCCCAGAGCTGACCGGGTCCGAATTTGGGATACTGGAATTCCTCGATAAGAGAGGTTTCAACCTTTCTGTCCTTATTGGGAACAAGCTTTGAAAGCATATCCTTGATTACTGCAAGAATTGAAAGTCCCTTGACTCTCTGTGCACCCCAGTCTGCGGAAATTTCGCTCGGATGTCTGCCCCAGAGCTTTTCGGTGTAGCCTTCAAAAAACATTGAATAAAGCACCTTGCCGAAGCGGTTTATATAGAAATTCTCAAGTGAGGTTTCCTCTTTTTTACTGACGGTTGACTTGAGATAACTGCAACCCGCCTTGACCGTTTTGACAAGACCCATATTGATGAAGGTCTGAGGCTTCATGGAGATGGGATAGTCGAAGAATTTGTTAAGATAGTAAATTCTTGAAATACGTCGGCGGATAAGCATGACTCTGTCTTCTTTTTCGGGGTCGGGACCGCCCTTTGAAAGAGGCTTTTCTCTGCCTAAGAGCTTGTCGTCAAAAGACTGTGCCCCTTGAACAGGCATAAGGTTTGCCCAGAAATCGGTTACATTCTTATCCTTTGAGAAAAATCTGTGACCACCGATATCCATTCTGTTGCCGTTATATTTAACCGTTTTCGAAATGCCGCCGAGAACATCACTCTGTTCAAGAATGACAACCTCATAATCATTTGATTTTTTGAGCAGTTCATAACCCGCGGTAAGTCCTGCCGGACCTCCGCCGATAATAATACATTTTTTCATAACGCTCTCCCCCGTTCAAAAGGTAATTCTTTACTATTATAGATTATACCACTATACATATAAAAATACAATTACAAAAATATTACGAATAGATTAACATTCATAAATTATTCGCAGATATTTGAAAAGCACTCATAAAAAAGAGGCTGCATAAGCAACCTCTTAAAATTTATTTGTTTCCGCCAAAGACGTCGGACTCGATATAATCAACTCCGAGAGTAAGACAATAATCAAGCGCAACCTTATCATTGACTGTCCAGAGAGCAACCTCAAGATTTCTTTCATGGAATTCCTTAATCATTTCTTCGGTTATGTTCCTGTAATACGCATCAATCGAAAAACCGTATTCAAGACAGCGTTTGTAGTCGCCGTCTGCCGACGAACCGTAGGTAAACATAAGAGGAAGTTCGGGGAACATTTCACGTGCCTTGATAAGATTATCAAACTCAAACGACTGCATTATACATTTTTTGAGGTCATATACCCTGTCGCACATTTCAAAAACAGCTTTCACCTGTTCGTCGGTATATGCACCCTTGAGCTCGATGAAACAAATCATGTTGTTATCCCTCATGATTTCAAGATAACGCTCAAACGTACAGAGATAAACAACATCATCCGATTCGTCATTTTCCAAGGGTTTTGAGGTAAGCTCCGCAAAAGTATGCTCTGCAACAAGCATTTCCGTTCCGTCAAAGAATGTTACCTCATCATTATGATTGGTAACGAAAACTCCGTCTTTTGTGATGCGGACATCGGTTTCCGCACCTCCCGAACCGTTTTCAACAGCCTTGATAAAAGCAATTTCGGTGTTGTCGGGATATTTTGAACTGTAACCTCTGTGGGCAATCATGCAAACTTTTTTATCTGACATATTTTTATCCTCCGAAAATTTATGCATTAAGTTTATCATTCACTTCATGAAATGTCAATCAGCTTGAAATATATTAATGAATGTGGTAAAATAATAATATCGCTGAAAGGAGAGATTTCATGAGCGCAAATGTTTATTTTTCAAGAACAATAACACCCGAAAAGGTGCTTGAACTTTATAAAATGCTCGAAAAAGAGCTTGAGGGCAGAGTTGCAATCAAAGTTCATTCGGGCGAAAAGGGTAATCAGAATTTCCTGAAACCCGATTTCTGGAAACCGATTATCAACCACGTAGGCGGTACTGTTACGGAATGCAACACCGCCTATGACGGTGCAAGAAACACAACCGAAAAACATCTTGGACTTTTTAAAGAACACGGCTGGGATATTTTTCCCGTCGATCTTCTCGATGCCGAAGGTCCCGACCTTGTTCTCGACATCCCCGAAGGCAAGAAAATCAAGAAGAATTTTGTCGGCAAGAACATCGCAAACTATGATTCAATGCTTGTTCTTTCCCATTTCAAGGGTCATCCCATGGGCGGTTACGGCGGTGCGATAAAACAGCTTTCAATCGGTGTTGCATCTTCATACGGCAAGGGTTATATCCACGGGGTCGGCGATCCTGCAAATTTCTGGACCTCCGACCACGATTCATTCCTTGAATCCATGGCAGATGCAGCAAAATCGGTTGTTGATTTCTTTGAAGGCAAAATTGTTTATGTCAATGTCATGAAAAACATGAGCGTTGACTGCGACTGCTGTGCAAAAGCGGAAGACCCCTGCATTGCCGACATCGGAAT
>CALAQQ010000047.1 GCA_937888485.1 uncultured Clostridia bacterium | reverse complement strand
GCTTCATATCAGGGTAAAAACGAAGGCTGGCAGGCAGAGCATATGCTCATCCTCGGTCTCCAGAAGCCCGATGGCGAAATCAAATATATCTGCGCTGCATTCCCCTCAGCTTGCGGCAAGACTAACCTTGCTATGCTTATTCCTCCCGAAGGATACTATAAGAATGGCTACCGTGTATGGTGCGTAGGTGACGATATTTCCTGGATCCGTAAAGGTGAAGACGGCAGACTCTATGCTATCAACCCCGAAAACGGTTTCTTCGGCGTTGCACCCGGTACAAACGACAAATCAAATCCCAATGCTCTTGCTTCAACAAGAAAGGGCACAATCTTCACAAACGTTGCTCATAACCTTGATGACAATACGGTTTGGTGGGAAGGTCTTGACAAGAATCCTCCTGCTAATGCTATCGAATGGAAGGGCAATCCCTGGAACGGTCAGGAAAGCGAAGAAAAAGGCGCTCATCCCAACAGCCGTTTCACTGCTCCCGCAAAGAATTGCCCCTGCATCAGCTCGGAATTTGAAAATCCCAACGGTGTCCCTGTTTCTGCTATCGTATTTGGCGGCAGACGCGCAAAGCTTGCACCCCTTGTATATCAGTCAAGAAGCTGGAATCACGGTGTGTTCGTTGGTTCTATTATGGCTTCCGAAACAACGGCAGCTGCATCAGGTGCAGTAGGTGTTGTTCGTCGTGACCCCATGGCAATGCTTCCTTTCTGCGGCTACAACATGGCTGATTATTGGCAGCATTGGATCAATATCGGTGAAGGTCTTGACCCTGAAAAGGCACCCAAGATTTTCAATGTTAACTGGTTCCGCAAGGATGACGAAGGAAACTTCATGTGGCCTGGTTTTGGCGATAACCTTCGTGTTCTTGATTGGATTATCGACCGTTGCGAAGGCAAGGTTGATGCTGACGAAACAGCTATCGGCTTTGTTCCCAAGGCTGAAGATATCAACCTCGAAGGCATCGAAGATGAAGTTAATGAAGCTCAGCTTAAAGAACTTCTCAGCGTTGATACCGCTCTTTGGAAGGATGAAGTTGCAGGAATTGAAGAATTCTATGCAAAGTTCGACAGACTTCCCTCAACACTCAAGAACGAACTTGAAACTCTTAAACAAAACATCAGTAAATAATAAAAAATTGGAGCTGTTTCAAACAGCTCCTTTTTTATATCTTGATTTTATCAAGAACTTCTCCGACTTTATCGTGAATAACAAGACCGAAATCAGAATCCATTTCTGTTTTGTCTAGATTTATAATTACAATATGTTTTCCTTTGAAATTTCTTATAAATCCGGCAGCGGGGTAAACTTTGAGTGATGTTCCCGCAACAATCAACATATCAGCCTCAGAAATAGCGTTGATTGCGTTATAAATAATTTTATCATTAAGTGATTCTTTATATAAAACTACATCGGGTTTGATTATTCCTCCGCAATCACAACGTGGTATTCCTTCTGATAGATAGACGGAATTAAAATCGTGAAATTTTCCGCATTTAACACAATAATTTCTTAATGCTGACCCGTGAAGTTCAAAGACGTTTTTACTTCCTGCTATCTGATGAAGTCCGTCAACATTCTGAGTTATTACCGCACGCAGTTTTCCGCTTTTTTCTAATTCTGCAAGTTTAAAATGTGCTTTGTTTGGTTTTGCATTGGGGAAGCAAAGATACTTTCTGTAAAAATCATAAAAATCCTCGGTGTGCGTTTCGTAAAATGTATGACTAAGTACTTCTTCCGGAGAGTATTTATAGTCCATCGAATATATTCCGTCTGCAGAGCGGAAATCTTTGATTCCGCTTTCTGTAGAAACTCCTGCGCCTCCGAAAAAAACTATGTTTTTGCATTCTTTTATCATTTCGTTTAATCTGTTTATACTATTCATTATACAAACCTCCGGATAAACTCTGATTCTATGATAACTACAAAATGTTCACACGTCAAGCCGGATTGAATCAAAATATTGAGTTTTTTCTTGCAATGGTAATAATATAATGTTATAATATAAAATAATTGTACCCTTTTGGTGAAATACTATTTATGTTTATTAATTGAAAGGGTGCTGTTTATGAGCAATAAGAATAAAAAGAACAATTTTTTTCTTCCTTCACCGCCCTGGCAGGCTCCTGACCTGAGCAGTGGAAGAAACGAAGAATCGGATGACTCATCAGCTTTGAACGGTATAATCGAAACCGGTTCTGTTACTGTCAAAAAGGGTGAACATCTTATTCATTGTCTGACTGTTATCGGTCAGATTGAAGGTCACTATATTCTTCCTGCACAAAACAAAACAACAAAATATGAACACGTCATCCCTCAACTTGTTGCCATCGAAGAAAGCGATGAAGTTGACGGTCTTATTCTGATATTGAATACGGTCGGCGGCGATATTGAAGCAGGTCTTGCAATTGCAGAACTTATATCTGGTATGCAGACTCCGACAGTATCGCTTGTTCTCGGAGGAGGACATTCAATTGGTGTACCGCTTGCGGTTTCAGCCGATCGCTCATTTATAACTTCGTCTGCAACAATGACAATTCATCCTGTAAGAATGAACGGTCTTGTTCTCGGAGTTCCCCAAACACTTTCATATTTTCAGCAGATGCAGGAAAGGATAGTCCGATTTGTTTCTGATAATTCCGATATTAACCCCGACAGATTTCGTGAAATGATGCTTGCAACGGGTGAACTTGTTATGGATGTCGGAACTGTTTTAAGCGGTGAAGCAGCCGTGAAGGAAGGACTTATTGATTCTCTTGGCAGTTTATCAGATGCTCTTAATTGCCTTTATGACTTGATAAATGAAAAATGCAATAAATCTCCGAAAGGATGAAATAAATGGCAAAAACCCAGAATAAAAAGAAAAAATCAACCCAGACCCAAAAATCCTCTTCAGCATCAAAAAGCGCTAAATCTACAGCAAAAGAATCATCGAACAAAGAAATGATACAAACTGTTAACAGACAGAAATACGCCATTGTTTTTATGGCTGTGGCAGTATTTCTTTTCTGTGTTACTTTCATAAAGGGTGAAAGTGTCTGGCTGCATCTTCACAACGCCATGTTCGGGATTTTCGGATTCTGTGCTTATATTCTTCCTGCGATGCTTGTATATATGGCTGTTGTTTATGCCAAGGATAAGCCGCTCGGTACTGTTGCCGCAAACCTTACCGGTGCAGGTACATTCGTTGCTCTCCTCAGCGGAGCAGTACATATTTTTACAAATGAAGCGCAGTATTTTACTGATACTGGACTTGGAATACAGATTACCGATGCATGGAATAAAGCTGAAGCTCTCGGAAACGGCGGTGTTATCGGAGCAATTATCGGTGGTATTATTTCGAAGCTGTTCGGTAAAACAGGTGCAGGAATAACCATCATCATTCTTCTTGTTGTTCTTGCGATGTTTCTTACAGGTACAACGCTTCTCAGTCTTGTTAATGCTGTCAGAAAACCCGTAAAACGTGTTGGTGAGCTTACAAACGAAAAGCTTGAACAAAACGCTGCGAGACGTGAACAGCTTGAACTTGAAAGAGGAAAAGAAAGAGAAAAAGAAAAAGAAAGAGAAAAAGAAAAAGAAGCAAAAAGCAACTTTAATCCTCCCAAAAAGCCGACCGTTGCAGTTGAAAAATTCGAAGATAATTTTATAACCGATGAATCAACCTTTGCTCCGGTTGAAGTAACTCCTCTTCCTGAAATACCTGTTGTTAAGCTTCCGAATTCCGAAACAACTGATATTATTGAAGAAACAATTGCAGAGGCGGTCAAAGAAACAAAACCCAGACGCAAAAAGAAAACTCCTCCTGTTCCCGACGGTGAACCTGTCATTGAACCCGAAGAAATTCCTCTTGATATTCCGACAGAAACAATTATTGATGAAAAGCAGGGATACGTTTATCCTCCTATTGATTGTCTGAATATTGTTGAAAGAGAATCGGGAATTGATAACATGACTGAGATGCAGCTCGGCGCACAGAAACTGCTTACAACACTCGAAAGCTTTAAAATAAATGCTGAGGTTACAAATATCTGCAGAGGTCCTTCCGTAACAAGATATGAGCTTGTTCCTGAAGCTGGTGTCAGAATCAATAAGATTACAAATCTTTCCGATGATATAGCGCTTCGACTTGCGGCAACAAGTGTTCGTATTGAAGCACCTATTCCCGGAAAATCCGCAATCGGAATTGAGGTTCCCAACAGTGCAAAGTCGATGGTTACAATGCGTGAAATTATTGACACTCCTCAGTTCAGAGATTCAAAGAGTAAGCTTACAGTTGCTCTCGGTAAGGATATTACGGGTAATATTATTTGTGCAGACCTTGCAAAAATGCCTCATCTTCTTGTTGCTGGTACAACCGGTTCGGGTAAATCTGTATGCCTTAATTCAATGATTGTCAGCATTCTTTATAATGCGTCGCCCGATGAAGTCAAGCTTCTTATGATAGACCCTAAGATGGTTGAATTTACAGTTTATAACGGCATTGCTCATCTTGAAGTTCCTGTTGTTTCGAATCCAAGGAAAGCTGCGGGTGCGCTCGGCTGGGCAGTCGGTGAAATGGAAAAGAGATATAAGCAGTTTTCCGAAAACAGTGTCAGAGATATAAAAGGCTTCAATAAACTCTGCGAAACAAGGGATGACCTTGTTAAAATGCATCAGATTGTTATATTTATCGATGAACTTTCTGACTTGATGATGGTATCTCCCAAAGAAGTTGAAGACTGCATTCAGCGTCTTGCACAGATGGCAAGAGC
>CALAQQ010000046.1 GCA_937888485.1 uncultured Clostridia bacterium | reverse complement strand
CCTTCATTTTACGGATAGTGCCGTAAAAATCTTTTTCCATGTCATCTCTGACTGAATAGAGCTGAACCGCTACGGGCAGCTTCATGAACAATCACTCCTAAGTAATAAAGTTACGCTATATATAGTAGCATATATTTTTCAATGATACAAGTGTTAATTTATTCTTCGGCGATAATTTTCTCTGCAATTTTCGCAGCGCAATGCACCAGCTCGGAGCAAGGGCGTTTTTTATAATATTCCTTTGTTCTTTCTTCGGGGACGGGTGCGGAAATTTTTTCGGAAAGACCGAGAAGCTCACGGCAGATTATCGAGCCGTTTTCCTCTCTGAATTCCCCCGCCGCCTTCTGAATGAGCGCATATAATTCCTTTTTCTTTTCATGGTCGTTCGGGTCGGTTGAAGCGAATTTGTTTGAAATCGCCATCGTCATGCCGCTTACCGCACCGCAGACCTCACGCAGTCTGCCCATTCCGCCGCCGAAGCCTGCGGAAAGACGCATCGCATCCTCTTGAGAAAGATTCGTTTCATCAAGGAAAGCGCAGAAAACCGCCTGACAGCAATTGCATCCGCCCTCAAAAAGACCTTTTGCTTTATCTGCTCTGTTCATCATTTTCACCTCGGATTTAATATAATTGAAACGCAAAAAAATGTCAATAGACAGCGGTTTTACAGGATAATTAAGGTAAAAACTCATAAAATTTAATAAATTATTAAAAAATAGCTATTCCATTTTGTGAAATCATGTGTTATAATCCAAATAACTGCTGAATAAGCAAAAAAATAAAACGGAGGCATAACAATGAAACTCACAAAAAGAATTTTGTCACTTGTCATGGCAGTGCTTATGCTTTGCACAGGCATGGCTGTAACAGCATCCGCCGCAGATCTTTATACTCTAAACAGCAGCAACTGCTACGTTGATAAAGCTGAAGGCGTTATTTTAGTAAAAAAAGCATCAGTTACGGTTGAAGACGTAACATATGATCTCGTTTTCACAGCTACACAGAAATCAGATGCAACCAAAACTCTCAAGGGTTATAAAGACGATAACGGCAACACCGCTTTCTTAAACCCTACAACAGGCGAAACATACATCGTTAAGGGCACTTACACAGCAAACGGCGTTTCAAACGACGCAACAAACGCATTCGCCGTTACAATGCTCAAGTCCCAGAACGCTCCCGCAGCACCCGTTCCCAAGAAAATTTCAACAACATCAATCGAAATCAACGCTGTTTCAGGCTGCGAATACAGACTCAAGGGCAGCGAAGCTTTCGCTAAGACAACAACTTTCACAGGTCTTACCCCTGCAACATCATACACAATCGAGATGAGATATGCTGAAACCGCAACTCATTATGCAAGCCCCGTTTCAACTCTTACGGTTAAGACACTTGCAACCCCCGACAAGAACGCTCCCGTTCTTCCCGAAATAAAAGAATTCCTTGTTGACAAAACAAACAAGTCAATCACCGTTAAGGAAATCGACGGCGTTGAATTCTCAATCGACAACGGCGCAAACTGGCAGGTAAGCGGTCATTTCGCAAACCTCAAGGCTGACGAAACATACGCAATCATCGCAAGATATAAGTTCGATGCTTCCGTTCAGGCTCCCAACCCCGCATCAGACCCCGTTGAAATCAGAACAAACGTCAGAGAAAGCTATCCCGCTGACATCAAGAACTGCAAGTTCTCAGCTTCCGAAGGCAACAACTACGCTAACGAAGCAATCTCAATCGCTGTTACAGCCGACACTCCCGCAAAGTTCCACGACACACAGTTCGGCGATACAAAATACATTCCCGCATACTTCACCATTGATAACGACACAACTCCCCTTACCTTCAAATCATCAGACGGCAAAGTTTTCAAGGCTTCATTCACTCCCGGCGAAGCAAAGGCAAACAAGAAGGTTGCTGTTAACGTTTACTACAACAAGATGAAGTGCGTTGGTGAAAAAGAAAACGGCGAAGCAAACTGGGTTGTTGACGGCAAGGAAGAAAGCAAGACCTATTACGTTCAGGTTGGTGAAAACTACACTTTCTTCACAGAAATCAGAAACTTCTTCCTCAACATCTTCAACATTCTCTTCAACGATTTACCCGCAAAGATCAACGATCTCATCAAGGACATTGACATAAACTCAATCATGGGCGGTTTCAATGAAATCCTTAAGATGTTCGGTGACATCAGCGGCGGCGGCATCACAGGAGGCGGCAGCTCTGACATCGGCGGTCTTCTCGGCGGTCTTACACAGTAAAACATAACAAACAAGGCGTGTACGGAATCCGTACACGCCTTTATTTTTTATTCCATTTTGTCAATGAAAAGCTGTGACCAGCAAAGCTTTCCGTCGGGGTCGGGGTCAGCGGCAACGCCGATTCCTATTCTCGTAAAATCGGGATTCATTATATTTTCATAGTGTGTTTCCGAAGCCTTCCACGCCTCGCAGACTGCCTCGGGGCTTTCATATCCTCTGCCGATGTTTTCGCCTGCAGAGCCCTTGCTTATACCCGCATCCCTGAGGATTGATGAGAAAAACTTACCGTTGGGACGGTAATGCGAAAATCTTCCCGACCAGGCAAGCTCTTCCGCTCTTGCACAAGCAACCGTAACGAGCTTATCGTCAAGAACAAGCGGCTCAAGTCCGCCCTCCTTACGGTATGAATTGATTATTCTGAGAACTTCTTTTATTTCGGATTTATACTTTTTCTGATTCTCCTGTGCGGCGGGAAGCAAATCCTCATAGGTTGCATAATAACCTATGCGGTTATACACTTCCGATATCTCAACGTCATATACCTCTTCGCTTCCGTCCTCCAGCTTGGCATACGTCGTAACCGTTCCTCTCGTTCTCACAACTCCGTAACTGAGCATAACGGTTTCCGTATCGTTTTCCGTGCGTAATTCGGCAGGCTCGGTTGTTTTCTGAGTTGTTTTCGCGATGGTCGTGACAACTTTTTTCACCGTCGTCGTAACCTTTCTGGTTGTTGTCGGTTTTGTTGTTGTAACAGTAGTCGGAGCAGCGGTTGTTGTTACCGTTGTTGCCTGTGTGGTTGCGGCGGTTGTCGCAGCCTGCTCCGTCGTGGTTGTTTCGGATGTCTGTTCCACCTTCTTGCACGATGCAAATCCGGTTAACATTGCAGCGGCAAGAACGGCAGAAATAATTTTTCTGTGCATCTTATCCTCCATGGAATCTTCAGAATGAACCGTCACTCTGTTATGTTATATCAAAATCAAGAATCACGCTGAATTTATTTTCTGTAACAGAAATATCCATTGTGCCCCCCTGCATTTCAGCAAGGCTTCTTGCAATTGAAAGACCGAGCCCGTGACCTTCCGTGTGTCTTGAAAAGTCGCCTCTTACGAAGCGTTCGAAAAGCTCGTTGCCTTCAACGCTGATTTCATCGTTTGAAATATTGGAAATCCGGATTCTTGCTTTGTTTTCAATCTTTTCAAGCTGAATTTCAAGGTCGGTTTCCGGCAAAGCATATTTACATGCATTGTTTATCAGGTTTGCAAATATGCGCCAGAGCCAATGCCCGTCGCCCATGATATAAATATCGTCATCGGGCATATTGACTCTGGGCAGCAGGTCGCTCTGCATGAATTTGATTGAAAATTCCTCGATTGACTGCTCGAGCATGATGTTG
>CALAQQ010000045.1 GCA_937888485.1 uncultured Clostridia bacterium | reverse complement strand
TCACTTCCTTTTGATTTTGAAGGAGGTGATTCGCGTACGGCCATAAATATGGGAAGTACCAGCATTGCCCTTCCTGTGTGGAGAGATGGAGATACTATCGGTATTTATCCTTCAGCCGGAGGTGACCAGTTATCCTTCCCTATTGTAGAAGGTATCAATACAAATAAATGTAATTTTATATTTATTTGCTTGTTAGGTATAATTTTTTTAACAATATTTTGATAATTATCTTAAATACAAGTGTCTTGCTTTTCTTATTCCTGTTATCGATCGCATTTTCTTCTAAAACTTTCTATTCGGCACTTTTATCAATATTTTTCGTTTTGCTCATCAGCGCTTTGTTGATAATTGCTTTAGTCATGATTTTTCATTAATAAGGAATGTGACATATAAAATGCGGTGCTAATTAATAATGATGTTGATAGAAAAGAACAAGAACGTTGTGAATTAATGGGCAAATGGAAATAAAAGAATATAAACATAAAAATCCGCATCAAAAGTTTTTACTTTTGATGCGGAAAAATATCTGTAAAAATACAGTTTTTTTAGAGAAGATGTGTATGTAGTTACCGCCGAGAATGATGACATCAGCTTCAGCCTGCAGGGCAATTCGTGCAAGAAGCTGATTATAGGGCTCGCCCGAAATCGAGAAAATCGGGAGCTTCTGGGAAACAACAAGAGTGTTGAACATATCAATCATCGGAATGTTTGTTCTCATCATGCGGTTTGCGAGAATACGCTTTGTGGGATTGACGGAAGGTCCGCCGATGGGTTTCATGTTATCGGTAAGTGCAGGCCCTTTATCTCTCGGTTCACCCGAACCGTTGAAAATTCTGCCGAGCAAATCTTCGCTGAATGAAACACGCATTTCATGTCCGAGAAAACGTACTTCATCGCCTGTTGAAATACCCTGACCGCCTGCGAAAACCTGAAGCGAAACGATATCGCCGTCAATCTTGTTGACCTGTGCGAGAGATTTTCCGAATCGGGTATTTATCTGTGCCAGCTCATTGTATTTTACGCCGTCTGCTTTTACGGTGATAACGTTACCCGTGATGGATTCGATTCTGTTAAAAACTTTATTCATTCTCACTCACCGTCCTTTAACAAAAGCTCTGCTTCAAGGCTTATTCTGCCTTTACCGTCGGCATATATTGTATCAATTTCAGCTTCCGCCTTTGCAAAAGCTTCGCTTTCAAATTCCGCATAGTTCCAGTCAATAAATTTCTGACGCATACGGTTGAAGAAAATTCGTGCGTCATCTTTACTGTCGAGTGCATATTCACTGCCGAGAACATGTATCAGTTTATCCGTCACATAACGCTGACGTTCTTTGCCGCAGTCGGCATCAATCGGGTCGAAGGAGTTCTGCTGAAGATAGACAGCATCAAGCATTTCCGATTTGAGATAGACAACGTAGTCCTCAATGCTTGTACCTTCTTCGCCGACAACCTTCATCATTGAGCCGATTTCGTTGCCGTCAAGAAGAATGTTCTTGCAGAAAGCCGACTTCGCCGAATCTGTAACGGTTTTATATTTAGACCAGGAAATAAGCGGGTCGATTGCAGGATATTTTCTTGCATCCGAGCGTTCACGGGATAATCCGTGGAAGGCACCTACGACCTTGAGTGTTGCCTGAGTAACGGGTTCTTCAAAGTTACCGCCCGCAGGAGAAACCGTTCCGCCGATTGTAACCGAGCCTTTGCTTCCGTCTGGAAGACGTACACAGCCTGCTCTTTCATAAAAAGCGGCGATATAGGATTCGAGATATGCGGGGAAGGCTTCTTCGCCCGGAATTTCTTCAAGTCTGCCCGACATTTCACGCAGTGCCTGTGCCCAACGCGATGTTGAGTCGGCAAGAAGAAGAACATTCAGCCCCATCTGACGGTAATATTCGGCAAGAGTTACCGAGGTGTAAACCGATGCTTCACGTGATGCAACGGGCATGGATGATGTATTACATATTATAATAGTGCGTTCCATAAGAGAACGGCCTGTTTTCGGGTCGGTGAGTTCGGGAAATTCGGTTATTGTTTCAACAACCTCGCCTGCACGTTCGCCGCAGGCAGCGATGATAACAATGTCAACATCGGCATATTTTGAGGTTGTGTGCTGCAAAACCGTTTTGCCTGCACCGAAAGGACCTGGTGTACAATAAGTTCCGCCCTTTGCAACAGGGAAGAATGAGTCGATAAGACGCACCTTTGTTTCCATTGTTTCATCGGGAGCAAGTCTTTCGCTGTAGCATTTAACGGCTCTTTTAACGGGCCACTTGAATGACATCGAAACGGGGATTTCTCTGCCTCTTTCGTCGGCAAGAACCGCAACGGTTTCGTTTACGGTGTATTCACCCTTTTTTGCTATTGATTTCAGGGTATAGTTGCCGAGAAGATAGAACGGAACAAAAATCTTATGCGTAAAAGGTCCTTCGGGAACGGTTCCTATATATTCGCCTGCACGCAGTGTGTCACCGATTACGGCAGTGGGGGTAAATTCCCATTTCTTTTCGGCGTTGAGACCGTCTGCGTAGATTCCTCTTTCAAGGAACCAGCCTGCCTGTTCTGCCAAAACGGGCAGAGGATTCTGCAGTCCGTCATAAACCTGACCGAGAAGTCCCGGTCCGAGCTGTGCGGAAAGCATTTCTCCCGTGAAATCAACGTCGTCTCCGCACTTTATACCGCCGGTCATTTCATAAACCTGAATCTGTGCGATGTTGCCTCTTATACGGATAACTTCGCTTTTGAGTTTTTTATTGTCAACATTAACGAAGCAGATTTCGTTCATCGAAACATTGCCTTCAAACCTTACGGATACAAGGTTGCCGTTAATGCTTACTACCTTACCTTTGTTTTCGGTCATTATATAACCTCCGATCTGTCCCCATTCATAATGGAGTTATAGATATTTCTGTATGCGGTTTCTCCGCTTTCCGAATCAAATTTTCTTATGCGTTCAATCAGCTTCAGCTTCAGTCCGTAATAAAATACAAATTCCTCCGAAAAAGAGTCCATGGGTCTGAGCGTTTCAAGGAAATCAAGACGGTATTTATTGAGGAACTTTTCCGCTTCCATGGGACTTTCGGTTTCAACAGCCGTTCGTACCGCCTGCAGAAGTCCCGCAGAGAATGATTGAGTTTCCGCATCAAAATGCTTATCCGATTTGTCTGCGCGGAGTTTTGCGAGTGCAAGACGCAGACTGCGTTCGCCCTCATTCCATTTTTCAATCAGAGCAGATGATGATTTTTCATGATTTCTCGGCGGTATAAGTGTTAATTTCCCCAATTCACCCTGTGCTTTTTTGCCGAGAAAACGCTGACAAAGCTCTGTGAAACGCTCTGATGTTATGGTAAGAGGTGTGTTTTCGTTGATTCCGTCGAGTGACGGCAATTGAGATATCAGATAATATTCAGCCATAGTTATTCAGCCTCTTTCAGAAGTGCGGTAACCTTGGGACTGAGATAATTTGACAGCATATCGGTAACAGCCTGAGCAGAATAATCATAATAAACCGCACCGTTATTTACGGCAATGCGAAAACCGCCGTCAAAATTATCGTTTGCTTTAAGGGTAACACCGCCGAGCATCTTGGTTTTAAGCTCCGCAAGAAGAGCATCTTCAAGCTTTGCGAGGTCATTGCTGTTCAGAATTACGGAAACATCTTCGGCTTCGGGTTTGCCTGCCCAGCATTCAACGGCATTGATGATAAGCTTTGCAAAGGCATCCGATGAATATAAGGTATTGACATTATCGCCGACAATTGCTTTGAGCTCTCTGGTTACGCTTTCTCTGAATGAGATCAGCAGGTTTCTTCCTGCCTGACGGATGGCATCCTCACCTGATTTTACGGTTTTGGCATTTTCGCTTTTGGCATCAGCCATAATCTTATCAGCCTGTGCCCTGGCATCGGAGATGATTTTTTCGGCTTCGGCTTTTGCAGAATTAAGGATGGATTCTGCCTGAGTTTCAGCAGCATCCACACCGTCTTTTTTTATCTGCTCAATAAGTTCCTGAAGTTGAATTTCCATAACGCAGTCTCCTTTTATGATAATGTATATTCTTTGTATTTTCGTTTAAAAAAACATAAAGGAACCGATATCCTCTGCAGACAGCTGGTTCCTTTAGATACAATATTAATTTAAATTATTATATCACAAACAACGTTTTTGTCAAGACTTTCGGATGCCGGAAAATAATTCTGTTTTCTTTTTTGAAATATTTTATTTCGAATATTCTTAAAAAAACATCTTGCATTTTGAGATTGCGGATGATATAATACACCAAATCGAATATTTATGGATGAAGTTTGCAGAAGAAGCATTCGCTGCCGAAGGAGTAACGCTCTCAGGCTTCCCGTAAGGGAAAGGGACTGCAAACGGACATAACTTTGGAGAAGCTCATTAGATTGAGTGCCGAAGGGGCAAGGCGGAATTGCTAATCTCTCAGGCAAAAGGACAAAGTTTTTATTAACCGTTTTATCGGAATAAATTTGTGCTTTTGTCGGATTACGTCTTGTAATCCGATTTTTTTATTTTCAGGAGGTAGTTATATGGAAGCTTTTTTTGAAAAAGTGGCAGAAATCAACGGTGCCGTCAACGGTGTCGTATGGGGAAAATACGGTTTGATTCTTCTCATCGGCACAGGTATTCTCATGACAGTTGTTACTAAGGTGTTTCAGGTGTCGCATATCGGTCATTGGTGGAAAAAGACAATAGGAAGCCTTTTTACAAAGAATGTTATGGGACATACAAAAGAAAAAGGCACTATTTCACCGTTCCAGGCGCTTTGTACGGCTCTTGCAGCAACAGTCGGAACAGGTAACATCGCAGGTGTTGCCGCTGCATTGTGCATCGGCGGTGCAGGTGCGGTTTTCTGGATGTGGGTTGCCGCATTCTTCGGAATGATGACAAACTATTCCGAAAACGTTCTCGGAATTTATTTCCGCCGCCGTAACATCAAAGGCGAATGGTCGGGCGGTGCGATGTATTATCTTCGTGACGGTCTCGGCAGTAAAAAAGGCTGTAAGGCTATTGGTAAAGTCCTTGCTTTCCTTTTCTGCATTTTTACAATGCTTGCATCTTTCGGAATAGGCAGTATGGGTCAGGTCAATAAAATTGTTGCCAACGTTTCAAGTGCTTTTGATATTGAAGCGCTTTCCTCTGTTCAGGTTATGGGCGGTGTTTCGCTTTATAGCCTTATACTCGGTATTGTGATAATGGTTCTTGTTGCGCTTATCACTCTCGGCGGTCTTAACAGAATAGCCAATGTTGCCGAAAAAATTGTTCCGTTTATGATTGTTCTTTTTGTTGCGGGAAGCCTTGTTATAATCGGTGTTAATTACGATCAGATTATTCCCGCATTCAAAACAATTTTTGTTAATGCGTTCAAGCCCGAAGCATTTGTCGGAGGAACTCTCGGTGCGGCAATAAGCACAGCGATAACCCAGGGCTTCAAACGCGGCGTTTTCTCGAATGAAGCAGGTCTCGGTTCATCTGTTATGGTTCATTCAAATTCCAATATAAAAGAACCCGTAACTCAGGGTATGTGGGGTATTTTTGAGGTTTTTGCCGATACTATGGTAGTTTGCACAATGACTGCCCTTGTTGTTCTGACTTCAGGCGTGTTTGATGCCGAAACAGGCAAAATCGCCGAAGGTCTGACAGATGCAACTCTTGTTGCAGGTGCATTCAACAGCGTTTTCTCATGGGGCAATATCGGTGAAAAGTTTGTTGCGACTGCAATGTTCCTTTTTGCATTCACAACCGTTCTCGGTTGGTCGCACTACGGCTCAAAGGCATGGGAATATCTTTTCGGAGCAAAGACAACTGTTATTTTCAAAATTATTCATGTTCTCACGGTTATCTTCGGTGCAGTTATGACATCTTCACTCGCTTGGGATATTTCAGACACCTTCAACGGTCTTATGATGATTCCCAACCTTATAGGCGTTGTTGTTCTGTTCCCGCTTGTTATGAAAATCACCAAAAACTATGTTAACCGCAAGATTAAAAACATTGACGAAACTCCCGTTCTTTCTTATGATGCCAAAATTCAGGCTGAGGCAGAAATCGGTCTTGAAAACGAATAATCCGCAGGTTTTTCTCAGACGAATTGAACAAATAATTACCGCCATGGAAGTAAAATTCCACGGCGGTTTTTTGTTACATCGGATAATCGGGTGAAAGAGTGCTTGCGTTACAATCATGTGAGGTTTTTGTAATTATCTGCGAATTTATTTGCCCATGTGTTTTCTATTCCGTTTCTCCACTGAAGCGCTTTTTCTTTCATTTCATTGCAAAGTTCGGGCATTTCATCTGCGAGATTATGTTTTTCGCCCGGGTCGGCTTCCAAATCTGAAAGGAAAATTTCTGCTCTCTGTTCTTCGCCTTCAACAAGTCTGCCGTTAAGCACAAGCTTGTATTTCCCTTTTCTTGCGGCGGTCTGACCCTCCATTTCCCAGAAAAGATATTCATGTTCAGCCGTTCCCGTTCCGTCAATCATCGGTACAAGGCTCATTCCGTCGAGTTCGTATTCTTCCGGATTTCCTCCGCAGAGTTCGAGGAGAGTCGGGAAAATATCGGTTGAAATATGGGGTGCGTTTTCAACGGCAGTATTTGTTTTGCCGTACCAGCTTAAAATTGCGGGTATTCTTATTCCGCCTTCAAAAAGACTGAACTTATGACCGCTGAAAATTCCCGCAGTTCCGCCGTAATAACAGTCTTCGGTGCCGTCGAGCCAGTTTCTTGATTCTCTTGACGGACCGTTGTCGCTCTGAAAATAGATGATTGTGTTATCGAGAAGTCCGAGACGTTCAAGCTCGTTCCTTATTTCACCCACACCGTCATCAACGGCACTTATCATCGCCGCCATAATCTGTCTGTCTTTTGAAAGATAGGGGAATCTTCTGATATATTTATCGGGCGCATGCATGGGGTAATGGGGAGCATTATAGGCTACATACAGAAGAAACGGCTCTTCACTGTGTTTGCGGATAAATTCAACGCTTTTTCGGGTTATGCGTTCAGTCAGATATTCTCCGTTTTCATAAACTTCTTCGTCGTTTTCCCAAAGGTCATGGGTCGGGTCGGTATTACCGTCAGCCATTCCCCAGTAGAATATGTGGGAATAGTAGTCAACACAGCCTGCAAGGAAGCCCGAAAATTCATCGAACCCGTTTGAGTTAGGTCGGCATTCATCCTTGAGACCGAGATGCCATTTTCCCATAATTCCCGTTGAATAGCCGAGCTTTTTAAGTGCCGATGCAATTGTAGGCACTTCGGGCGTAAGACCCGATGCTCTGCGATGCCCAGCAAGAATTGCTCTGACACCTGCATTGCCGGGATATCTTCCTGTCAGCAGAGATGCTCTTGACGGTGAACAGACGGGAGAAGCCGAATACATTGAAGAAAAACGGATTCCGTCTTCTGCGACTGCATCGATATTCGGTGTTCTGAAATCAGTTGCTCCCATACAGCTCAGGTCACCGTAACCCTGGTCATCCGTCATTATGATGATTACGTTAGGCTTTTTCAAAATACTAACCTCCGTTTTAATCGATTGTGTTATTCTTTTGGGAAACGGACTTGCTTTTTATGAGTTGATTATACAGCACATTTCAGATAAAAGCAATGTGAAATCAAATACTATTGACGAAAAAAGGCAATTACTATATTATATATGTAATGAAAATAAGTGAGGAATTTTTATGAAATATGTAATTTATAATTTCATCAAAAAGGTTGTTGCCGTACTGACATCGGCGTTCATGACCGTAACGGGCGGCATTTTTGCTGAAAAAGAACCGGTACAGCCCGAAAGACCCGAGGCAAATTCCGTAACCGCGTACAGCGAAGAAGATGCCGATTACAGTCTGACTGTTGATGCCGAAGAAGAAATTCACGATATCAGCGACTTGCTTTTCGGAGTTTTCTTTGAGGATATCAACTTTGCGGCAGACGGCGGACTTTATGCCGAAAAGGTGGTCAACCGTTCGTTTGAATTTACAGACCTTGCGGTGAATGATGCCCTTTACGGCTGGAACAATGTAGGCGGTGCAACTCTTGAAATTAAAAAGAATAACGCTGACTGTCTCAATGCAAATAATCCGAATTATCTTGTTATCACAAACGGAAACAATACACCTTCGGGCGTTGAAAACGTCGGATTTCTTGACGGCATGTCAATCGAAGAAGGTGCAAAATATAACTTTTCGGTCTACGCAAAGGGTCTTGACGGTTATGACGGCGGAATAACCGCTCGGCTTTCTGTCGGCGGCGTGACAGTTTCGGAGAATAAAATCGATGCAATAACCTCCGAATGGCAGAAATACGAGCTTTCGCTTGTTTCGGGAAAAACCGATTTTGAAAATACAACCCTGCAGGTACTTATCGATAACGGAAGCGTTGCACTCGATATGATTTCTCTTTTCCCCGAAGATACTTTCAAGGGCAGAGAAAACGGTATGAGAAAAGACCTCGGTGAAATGCTCGAAGAACTTTCGCCTAAATTTCTCCGTTTCCCCGGCGGATGTATTATAGAAGGCTATGATTACGAAACATTATATAACTGGAAATATTCAATCGGTACGGGTGCTGACGGTATGCCCCTTGAATTTGACGGCAAATACGGTGATGTTGCCGCAAGAAAGCAAGGCATAAACCTCTGGACCAATGTTGCCGCAACCGATGACCCTTATCCTTGCTTCATGACCTACGGTCTCGGTTTCTATGAGTATTTTCAGCTTGCAGAGGATATCGGCGCAATCGGTGTTCCCGTTATCAACTGCGGAATTTACTGCCAGATGCGTGGCAAAGGCGGTGTTGATATGAACTCTGCTGAATTTGAGCAGTATGTTCAGGATATGCACGACCTTATTGAATTCTGCAGAGGTAATGAAACAACAACATGGGGCAAGGTAAGAGTTTCTCTCGGTCATCCCGAACCCTTTGAACTGAAATATATCTGTATCGGAAATGAACAGGAGGGCGAAGTTTATTTCGAAAGATATCAGGCATTCCTCGATTCATTCAATGAAGCAAAGGAAAACAATCCCGGACTTTATGAGGGATTGGAGCTTATCTATTCTTCCGGTGCATTTGATGCAACCCATGGCGACAACTATATAAAATCCTATGAATATGCAAAAGAACAGCTCGGCAATTCCGACGTTGCGGAAAATTTTGCAGGCGCAACCGACCAGCATTATTATAATCCCCCCGAATGGTTCCTCAAAAATACGGACTACTATGATGAATATAATTATAAACGCTCTGTTGACGGTATGACCGACACCCTTTACGGCGGGGGACTTCAGGTTTTCCTCGGTGAATATGCCGCAAAATCAAATACCCTCAGAGCCGCACTTGCAGAGGCTGCGTATATGACGGGTCTTGAAAGAAACGGCGATATCGTCAGAATGGCGGCTTATGCGCCTCTTTTCGGAAATCTTACGGCAACCCACTGGTCACCCGACCTTATCTGGTTCAACAACCATCAGGTGACGGGTTCAATCAGCTACTATGTTCAGAAGCTGTTTTCAAGAAATCAAGGTTCAAAGCTTCTTTCGTCAACCCTTGAAGGTGCAAAAATCGAACAGCAGCCTTTAAGCGGAAGAGTCGGTGTCGGCACATGGTACACCTCGGCAGAATTTGATAATGTCAAGGTCGTTTCAAACAAAACAAAATTGCCTCTCGGTTCAGACGGCTTCTCGTTGCCACTCAATTTCTGGTGGAACTGGGAAGATGTTCTTGACAGCGGAGATTTCGAGATTAAGAACGGAAAACTCGTCCAGACAAATCCCTGGATGCCTTATGTTGATACAGGCAAGGTTGCCTATTTCGGCTATGATGAATGGACCGATTATACATACACCGTTGAAGCAACGAAGCTTGAAGGCGGCGAAGGGTTCATTATTCCATTTGCTGTTAAGGATGCGCAGAACTGCTGGTTCTGGAATATCGGAGGTTGGGGCAACACGGTTTCATGCCTTCAGGAGATTGAAAACGGAATAAAGAGCAAGATAATCGGCACTCAGAAGCCCTGCACAATCGAAACGGGAAAAACCTATGAGCTTAAAATTGTTGTTTCGGGCACAAACGTAAAATGCTATATCGATGACGTTCTCTATGTTGACTTTGATACAGCTCACAATGCCGAAGCAGAGGCATATCAGGTTGTCAGCACCGATGAAAACGGAGATATCATCATAAAGCTTGTCAATGTTACCGAAACAAGCAAGGTTTTTGCAATTGACCTTGGTGATGCAAAGGTTGAATCAACCGCAATCATCAATCAGGTTGCGGGCGACAGTCTCGGGAATGATAACATCCTCGGTGCAAAAGAGGACTGCATCATGGAAGAATTCACCGTCAGCGGAGTTTCGGATAAGTTTAACTACACCGCACCGCAGTATTCGGTGACGAGTATCAGAATAGAAAAAAAAAATAAAAAATGGCACCTTCCGAACGGAGGGTGCCATAATTGTTCATGTCAGTTTTTAAGACTCTGCATGGGAGCGGGGATTCTGCCGCCTCGTGAAATGAACTTTGCGGGAGAATATGTTGAAAGCGGCATAACGGGACCGCTGCCTAAAAGTCCGCCGAAGCTGAGTTCTTCGCCGACGCCTTTGCCGATTGCGGGGATAACTCTGACCGCCGTTGTTTTGGAGTTTACCATACCGATAGCGGCTTCGTCGGCAATGATTGCCGAAATGACCTCTGCGGGTGTGTCACCGGGAATGTTTATCATATCAAGACCAACCGAGCAAACGGCTGTCATTGCTTCGAGCTTGTTAAGAGTGAGTGCGCCGCTTCTTGCCGCATCAATCATGCCTGCGTCCTCGGTAACGGGAATGAATGCGCCCGAAAGACCGCCGACGTGGGATGAAGCCATAACGCCGCCTTTTTTAACTGCATCATTGAGAAGTGCGAGTGCGGCGGTTGTGCCGTGGCAGCCGCAAGCTTCGAGACCCATTTCCTCAAGGATATGAGCAACCGAGTCGCCGATTGCGGGAGTGGGTGCAAGTGAAAGGTCAACAATGCCGAAAGGAACTCCGAGTCTGCGCGAAGCTTCGCTTGCAACAAGCTGACCCATACGGGTGATTTTGAACGCTGTTTTCTTTATCAAGTCGGCAACTGCGGTAAGGTCGCAGTCTCCTGCCTTTGCAAGGGCGGCTCTTACAACGCCCGGTCCTGAAACACCGACGTTGATAACGCAGTCGGGTTCGCCCGCACCGTGGAAAGCACCCGCCATGAACGGGTTATCCTCGGGAGCGTTGCAGAAAACAACGAGCTTTGCGGGGCCGATGCAGTCTCTGTCTGCGGTAAGCTCTGCGCTCTTTCTTACAACGTGACCCATCATTGCAACGGCATCCATGTTAATGCCTGCTTTTGTTGAACCGATGTTGACGGATGAACAGATGTGGTCGGTAACGCTCAGAGCTTCGGGAATAGCCTCGATAAGCTCTCTGTCACCGGGACCGAAGCCTTTCTGAACAAGAGCCGAAAAACCGCCGAGGAAATTGACTCCGCAGGCAACCGCGGCTCTTTCAAGCGTTTTTGCAAGTTTAACGGCGTCTTTATCGTCGCATGATGCGAGAATCATTGCGGCGGGAGTTACCGAAATTCTTTTATTAATGATGGGAATGCCGAATTCCTTTTCAATCTGCTCGCCTGTTGAAACAAGATTTTTGGCGTAGCGGGTTATTTTATCGTAAACCCTTGCACACATTGTGTCAATATCGCTGTGACAGCAGTCAAGAAGCGAAATTCCCATTGTGATTGTACGGACATCAAGATGTTCGTCCTGAATCATGGTTATTGTTTCGAGAATATCTCTTGCGTTAAGCATAGTCAGTCACCTCAGATAGTATGCATAGCGTTGAATATGTCTTCATGCATGGCATGGATTGAAAGACCCATGTCCGAGCCGATTTTACCGAGCATATCCG